>CAZIZA010000318.1:0-4204 GCA_964543555.1 uncultured Pseudomonas sp. | reverse complement strand
GTGATTTATTGACGCTGCGCAAATTATCACCTAGTTGTTGATGTGAGTGACAACAGTGCTGCACACACGAACACAAACACGCACACCTATAACAAGTCCTTTGCAGGCCACGGCCTTGCCCCAACGCACGGGTTGGTTGTTCAGCAAGTTTCAAATAACAACGAAATACATCATGTATGACGCGCCATTGACTGCGCCGGGTGAGGTGTACCCGGGTGGTGGTGAGGTGTCGCTCTGCCCTGCGCTGGCGATGCTGGCAAGGAGCGTTGGCCGGTTGTAAGGAGAATGCGGATGTCACTGCCCGATTTCGATACGTTACAAGCGATGGCAACACGGGGTGAGGGGGAGCTTGAGGCTCTGCTGCGTGATGAGCTGGATGCCATCTTGCGAAGCGCCTCGCCTGACTTGCAGCGCAAGTTGACCGGATTGCAATTCAAGATTGACTGTCAAAAGCGCCTGGCCCGTAACCCGGTGGATTGCTGCGTGCGCCTGAGCACGATGCTGCGCAGGTATTGCCGGCAGATGCGCTGGGAGCTGGAGGATTTTCAGGCGAGGCAGGCAGGCAAAGCCTCGCCGGGCAGTGGTCAACGGGACTCGCCCGGTGAGGTGGTGCGGCTGGTGCATCCTGGTGGTGAGGGACAAGCGGATGAATGACGTGGTGTATTGAGTATGTGGATGGTGTGACAGGCAAGGAATAACAACAAGCGCTGCGTTGCGCATGGTCCGACTGGTAGTAGGAGTGATGATTATGGAGTGGTTGAGAGGGATTTCTATCAAGGTGCGGTTATCGCTGCTGATTGTGGCCCTGCTTGGCGCGATGTTGGGGATGGGGTTGAACCAGAAGCAGGCGGTCGGGACGGTCAACAGCATGCTTAACGATATGTATTTGAACCAGCTCATACCCATCACGGACGTGGCCAATGCCAACATGCAGGCGATTTACCACCATCGCGAGCTGTTTAATTACGTCATCGAGAGCAAGCAAAGCGAGATGGACCGCATTGCCACGGTGATGAACCGCTATGAGGAGCAGATGAACACCCTGCTTGGGCGCTACCGGGCCACCGAGTTGACCCCGGACGAGACAAGGTTGTTGGCTGATTTTGACCGGGAATGGCCGCTTTACAAGGAGGGGGCGCGCAAGACGATGGAGGCATCCTATCGCGGGGATAATGAGACGGCGATGCGCCTGATGAAATCCGAGGCGTCGCCGGCCTTCCAGCAGGTGGATGACACCCTGTCGGCGATTGCGGATAAAAATGTGGCGCTGGGGAAAGAAGCCTATCACGACAGCGACGTGGTAGTGGCCGGGCTGGACCAGAGTTTTTACATCACCATGGTGTGCGTGATGGTGCTGGCGGCCCTTGGCGGGATACTGGTGGTGCGCAGCATCCTGGTGCCACTGACCAACACCATGGTGGAGCTTGGTGCCATGGCGAAGGGGGAGCTGGCGTCGCTGTTTCCGGTGACGGGGCGCGATGAGCTGACCCGGTTGCAGGGCTCGATGGCCACCATGCGCCAGGCGCTCAGTGGCACGGTCAGCAAAATTCACCATATCAGTGAGGAGTTGGGGTCGTCCGCCTCGCAACTCTCCAGCGCGGCGGCACAGGTAATGACCAGCTCGCAGATGCAGTCGCAGGCGACCGCCAGCTCGGCGGCATCGATTGAAGAGATGTCGACGTCGATTGCCCAGCTGTCGAGCTCGGCCGGCAGTGCCAACGAGCAGGCAGTGAAATCTGGCGAGCTGGCCCAGCAAGGGGAGCTCAAGGTGGAGTATGTGTCGCGTGATGTGGGCACCGTGACTGAAGCCATTACCCTGTCAGCCAGTCAAATCCGCCAGTTGGCAGAGGACATCACCCGGGTCGGGCAAATCACCGTGATGATTAAGGGGGTGGCAGACCAGACCAACCTGCTGGCGTTGAACGCGGCCATCGAGGCGGCGCGCGCTGGCGACATGGGGCGCGGGTTTGCGGTGGTGGCGGACGAGGTAAGGCAATTGGCCGAGCGCACCACCAAGGCGACTCAGGAGATTGAGGGGATGATTGGGTCGGTGCAGACCACGGCGCTGGATACGGTCAACAGCATGAACCGGTATGTGCAAAACATCGACTCGGTGCGCACCAACACCGACAGCGCCAGCACCATGATGGCGGATGTGGACAAAAGCTCGCAGGCGGTGGTCAGCCTGATGTCGGAAATCAACATGATGCTGCGCGAGCAGTCGGCGGCCAGTCAGCTGATTGCCCAGTCGGTGGAGGAGGTCAACAACATGTCCCAGGAGAATGTGTCGGCCTCGGAGTGTGTCAATAGCGAGGCGACGCACTTGCTTGAGGTGGTCGGTGACCTTAAACAGAGCATCGCCTTCTTCAAATTGGCCTGATGTGTGCTCCGGGCCATGCGGTCCAGGGATGGAGGTAAGGTATGTCGTTTTTACGAAACAGCGGCTTGGGGGTGGGGACGGTTTTATCGGTCATCGCCTTTGTGCTGATAGCCCTGTTGTTTATGGGGCTCTCGATGGTGGCCAACACAATTAATGCGGTGAACCAGAACCGGTATGACTCGTACCTGCTGGCTGACGAGTTGCGCCAGTCGTCGGATGACCTGACGCGCCTTGCGCGCACTTATGTGGTCACGATGGATGACCACTACAAGGAGCAATACTTCGCCATATTGGCTATCCGCAACGGGGAGCGGGCGAGGCCCGAGGGGTATAACCGGATTTACTGGGATTTTGTCCTGCCAGGTGCCCGGGCGCCACGGCCTGACAGCAGTGTGCGTACCTCGCTGACTGACTTGATGCGCGAGGAGGGGTTTACCGATGGCGAGATGGCCAAGCTGGAGGAGGCCAAACGTAACTCTGATGGACTGGTCAACACCGAGGTCAAGGCCTTCTCGTTGATTGATGAGGCCAAAAAGGGACGCCCCGAGGTGCAGGCGACTGCTATCCAGATGATGCACGATACCACCTATCACACCAACAAGGCGCACATCATGCAGCCCATCGACGAGTTCTATGTGATGCTCGATGAGCGCACCCACCAGGCGGTGGCCGAGGCGAACGGGCATGCGTTCTGGCTCAAAATGGCCTTCATTCCGGTGGGGTTGCTGTTGCTGCTGTCAGTGTACCTGACCTTTAGCTCGCTGCGGGTACTGCTTGGCGGCACCATGCTTGAGCTGCAGCAATACATTGGCAAGCTGGCCAGTGGGGACTTCTCCACAGTGATGGCAACGTCATCCCGCAATCCGGGCAGCTTGGTGGCACTGCTGGCAGCCATGCAGCGCACACTGGCCGATATTTTCAAGGATGTCCATCAGGCCACGTTGCAACTGCGTCACTCTGCCCAGGATATCGCCGGCATTGCGACCCAAAGCGCTGATGTGGCGACCCATCAACAAAGCGGTACCGAGATGATGGCCTCGGCGGTAGAGCAACTGGTGGTCAGCATTAACCGGCTGTCGACACACGCCCAGGATGCAGAGCGACTGGGTAAGGCCTCAAGCCAGGCGCTGGCGACCGGCTCGGATGTCATTGACAGCACCCTGTCGAGCATTCGGGGGATTTCCAGCACGGTGGGGGATGCCTCCGGCAGCCTGACTGAACTCAATACCCACGCCCAAAAAATCTCCGACATCATCGAGGTGATACGGGGAATTGCCGAACAGACCAACCTGCTGGCGTTGAACGCGGCCATTGAGGCGGCCCGCGCCGGTGACCAGGGGCGCGGGTTTGCGGTAGTGGCCGATGAAGTGCGCAACCTTGCCCGTCGCTCGGCGCAGTCGACTGAGCAAATCACCGAGATGATATCCAAAATCCAGTCAGTGGCGGATGTCTCTATCGGCAAGATGGAGACCACGGTCAATAACGTCACCCAGGGGGTGAGCCTGGCGGGTGAGGCGGGGCAGGCCGTCAATGACATAATGAAAAATGCTGGCGGATTGCTGGCGCTGATAGAGGAGATGAGCCATGCACTCAAAGAGCAGAACAGCGTATCCCATGAGGTGGCGCAGACGGTGAACCAGATAGCGAGCCAGGCGGCCGACTCCAGGCACAAGGCGGGGCAGACATCACAGGAGGCAGAGAAGCTGTTGTCCCTGTCGGCTCATCTGAGCAAATCGCTGGAGCGGATTGTGTTATGAGGCGGCACCTGGCAACGACACGCTGTTACCCTCGGTACCAAGGCGTGTTATTCGGCAGAGCGTGTGA
>CAZIZA010000317.1:0-4232 GCA_964543555.1 uncultured Pseudomonas sp. | reverse complement strand
CACCCACTTCCAGATCGCACTGCTGGGCCATCATGTGGGTCAGCAGGGCGTAGCTGGCGATGTTGAACGGCAGGCCGAAAAAATTTATGCAACACAAAAACTGCACAAATCACGATTTCTACTGAACCCATCACCACAAAACCTCTTATGCAAAAGCAAAATTGCACACTTCAGGGGCTGTGATCCACTTTTAAGAGGGGGTCATTGTGCAAAATCAGCTGGCACTGCTCCCAAGAGAAGGAAGGATAGAAGTCACGCACCTACACTGCGCGACTTGGAAACTACATGACCTGCAAATGCTGGACATCTGGGGTCATGTAGTTGAAATCGACTTATATATAGAAGGGATGACATTAGCGGACTGACGCGGAACTCCCCAACGCCCTCATCACCTCCTCCACGGCTGCAAACCGTCCTCGTAAGCTCCGAAACTCCTTACAGGTGTGCCTAAGCACATTATCAATGGTCGCCTCTAGCGCGGGGAAATCTGTTCGTAGCTCACAATATTCGGCGAATGTAGCCTGGTATTCCTGAAGCTCAAATCGATAAGAGCGTGCCCTAGCCTCCAGCACCTTGATCCCTTCATTCCTCACTTCCACGACAGCTTTTTGCTCGACCTGAGTCACTGGAATCTCTGGATCTAACAGGTATTCCTGGAAGGTTACCTCATCAAACATCGCTGTTTTGCTGTAATTGGGACGCGGACATTTATTGCCAACACTTCGCCTATTCAAAAGGCCCATGCCGACTAGCTTGTTCAGATTGCGATATATGAGTCTATAGCGTCTCTGTTGTGACAAGCGTTCAATCTTGTCACCAAATACAGCGATTACGCACTCCTGTGCAGTGAAATAGTTCAGCTGCATCCGAATAAGTGCTGTGTAGAGTGCGGTTGGTAGCCACACAGTTGGGGAGCCCATAAGTTATCCTAAGTTTCGAACGAAAAAATCAGTGGAAACATGGAATTATATACGAGTTAGAGTCCGAGGTTATGACCCTGACAACTGGAAATAACGGTGGTTAACAATATGCTTAATTATATACTTAAACCTCAAGTTTAAAACATAGCACTATTCCAGTAACGAACCAAATTCAGCGCACCATAAAAAACAGACTCTCGACAAATCTTCATTAACAGCCACATTATTTCACATTATTTCGCATTACAATCAGCGTCTATTCGGTTATTCTTTATACGTAGGTTTCTAGAGCCTGTTTTTAAGCCTGAACGAGCTACCACTCCTACGTCAATTGCGGATCTCTTATCCCGTGCACCGTAATTGTAGGAGGGTCTTTTCATGTGAACTTAACTTATTGCTCTGTCACCACACCAGCTCTCAAACTCAGCAATGCTTCTTTTAATAGTGTTGGCTTTCCGAACATATACCCTTGTAGATATGTAACGCCCTTTTCTTGAAGGAACTTTGCTTGCATCTCGTTCTCTACGCCCTCGGCGACCAGAGTTAATGACAATCGGCGACCTAGATCAATGATATTGTCGATTAAGTGATCTGATAAAGAGCCCTCACCTATTTGCCTTACAAATGACATATCAATTTTCAGGCAACCAACCTTAAAGTTTTTTAAATACCCTAAACTAGAGTGTCCTGTTCCAAAATCATCTATTGCTAACATAACCCCCATCTTATTTAGCCTAGTGAAAAGGTCTAATACATGTGCTGAATTCTCCAGTTCTTGTCTTTCCGTCAACTCTAGCACCAAATTTATTCTTTCAGACTTTAACTCGGCAAGGAATTCTTGGCAGTCCAAAAGCAACCTCATTCCTTTGCAGTGTTGTGCTGTAATATTTATCCCAACATGAAAATCACCGGGAATGTCATCCTTGTGCTGTTTCAAAATTTTCGCGGTCATCTTAAACAGATGGTCTGTCATCGGTACTATTAACCCTGATTCTTCTGCCTGTGGGATAAATAAATCAGGTCTGATAAGCCCCTGAGTCGGGTGCTGCCATCGCATTAATATTTCTACGCCGATTATTTGTCTGGTAACAGCATCAACCAGAGGTTGTGCATAAGGTACAAACTCCTGTTTTTTTAACGCCCGCATTAATTCTGATGAAAATGTTCTTGGCCGATTCAATTGCCACCACGTAAGCATGGAAAATGATGACAGAACACATATCAGTACAATTATATAAACTTTATCTTCAACCAAAAAGGCATGAACTGCTGACTTATCATTTAATCCGGCGTAGATCGAAAAAGGATAGTTATTAGACGTGACAGATTGCTTTACAATTAGCTCTCCTTCTGGAATTTCATTTAAAAAAACACCATCAGCCGTCAACCATTCATTATTTACATGCAAAAACAATAATAAATCATCATTTTCCTGTTGAGTTAACAATTGTTTAAAGTAGATGCTATCAATGCCACTAAGTGATGCAGTGTCACCATTCTCACTCCGAATTACAACTAGTGGGTGATTAGTTTGAATGTTATTACCAGGCATTAACAGGAGTTTTCCATCAATATATTCTGACCGATTGTCTTTAAAAGATCGAGCCCCAAATAATGAAGTACAATAAATTGAGCCATTTTTAGCAAGGTTCACCGACCTAACATAAGGCACAGTTGTTACTTGACGCCGTAATTCCAAAGCAGCTTTGCTACATGGAAGGTCTTTTAATGTTAGCGCAGCATTATTAGACACCAAACCATAATCGAGGATTGACTCAATAGAATCAACCGCTTTTTGTGCTGATGCGAGAACCCTACTTTCACTTTTAATGATAAATGAAATATACATTAATGCCGATAATGTTAATAATGGAATTACGGTTATAGCCATGCACCCGAATAACTTAATAATAAATTTACTATTCATTGGAAACATAAAACTCCCTTTAAAAACAAGCTGCTTTTGACATTCATCTCTATTGTAGCTTAGTGTTAAGAACCAGCTAGGGAACTACATATGAATTTTATATCGAACTCTACAGCCAACATGGGATTGGTTGTAGAGGTGCGCATGAACATCCAGACATTCAGCCCCTGGGCATCTGTAACTTCTGAAGACAAGTGGCTGGTGAAATGGAGCCGGTTTTACGCTGTGGATGATGAAATAGCCATTAATTAAGACTCCAATGAGACAGTCCATATCACAACTGAAGACTTCAAAACGTAACTCCAAATGAGGAGGAATCGTCAATAGCCAAAGAGAAATTACTGTTAAGCATGCCATTAAAAATGGCACCCTCTAAAGAGCTAAAATGAAACATGTAAACGAGCCGATTTCTCAGTGGATGTGTGATGCAACTATACCCCAAGGTTGAGATATTAATATCTGCCATGTTCTCTGCACATTGAATTTTCTTCTGTTTCCATCATCTAACTCAGCAACTCCTCGCTTATCGACTGTGTAAGCCTGTATAAAATACATGCAAAATATGCTCACGATTCTTATTTGTTACCTTTTTCATCTCTCTACACTCAAAGATGTCTGGTTGACGACAAATCTTGGCGAAATCACTGCTTATAGCCCAAGAGGAGACATTAAATATCTTGGCAATATCACGTGAGCTAACAGGCCCCCGCTGTTCAAGCAACCATTGTGCAACTCTTAAATACCGTGGTAAGAGATCACCCATCATTTTAAAAAAATATTCTGATAAATGAAGACTGGGATTGGCTATGCCCACGTCATTTAAATGTGAAAAATATAGTACTAGTGAAAACCCTTAGAGCGATATTGAGTGAGCACAGGGAAATTTGGAACTGAAAAGTTATGAAAATTAAATCCATTTCATCAATATTGCCGTTCTTTCTTCATTAGATGTTCATGCCTTATATTTTAACTCACATACTCCTCTTTTGAAGGTCATTAATCTTGGCAGTTAACTAGGGTTACAAGGGCGTTGTTTCCCAAATCAACCATTAAGCCGCACCTGCCCCCCCCAGGTGACCGCTACACTCGGGGCTTTCTGACAGGTAGGCCCAGGGTATTGAGTTTGTTTATGGCGCTTACATACGCCATGACTTCCCCCACTTGGCCGTTGTAGTTACACAGACTGATTTTCAGCTTGAACCGATACATCGCCATCTCTGCCAGTGAGCGACGGTGATACCCCGATATCTTCTTCCAGTACGCCAGCCCTTCCTTGCGCATCACCAGCACCGCGTCATTTCTTGCGTGTCCTTTTTTCCATAACCCCGCACTTTTGCGAGGCGGGATACAGATTGTTGCCCCTTTGCGCAAGATAAGCTGATGAC
>CAZIZA010000316.1:0-4243 GCA_964543555.1 uncultured Pseudomonas sp. | reverse complement strand
TGCACATCCTCATCGAGCTGATCGAACGCAAGCTGAGCCCGCAGAACTACGCCTGACCCATCCAGCCGCGCGGGCTAGCGGTCGATCACCTGCCCGCGCATCGGCGCCAGTCGTGCTAGCAGCCGGTTCTGCGCCGGCGTCGGCACGCCCTCGGCGTCCATCGCGTCCTGCAGGTGCTCGACCAGGGCATTGAAGTCGCTCGGGGTCAGCCGCAACCCCTTGTGACTCTCCTCCATGCTGTCGCCGGTGTAGACGCAGGGGCCGCCACTCTCGAAGCACAGCTGTTCGATCAGCTTCGCCCGCAAACGCTCGATGTCGATGTTGAGAAAGTGCCGGGCAATACGAGGGTCGCGCGCGGAGTCCAGCAGCATGCCTTCGACAATCCGCACGATACCAGGCTCCTCGCCCAAGGCGCGGTACAGGCCATCATCACGCGGGGGCTGCTGGGCGCAGGCAACCAGCAGCAGAGACAAGCAGAACAACACCAGGCGCATGCTCAGAAACTCCCCTGCACGGACAGGTAGACACCGTCCTGGTTATCCAGCGTGGCGATCTCGCCGAGCCGTGCATAGGCCAGCACCAACGCCAGGTTCTTGTTCGGAAAGTAACCCACGAACAGATCAGCCCAATCGCTTTCACCCGCGAAGCTCAGGTTATCGGGCTTCTCCCGGTACTCGATACCCACCGCCCAGTGTCGATCCAGAAGCACTGCCACAGAGCCTTCCTTGAGCCAGGAGTGGCGATCGCGGCGGTCGCCCCCAAAGCCCAGCAGCCCCAACTCGTTGGCCCGGCTATAGCGCAGATTGGCATTGAGCAGCAGGTTGTAGCCGAAGGCACCCCCGAGGATCAGCCGGCTGGCCGCCAAGTAGCCCTCACTGTCCTCGCGACGCTGCGCGCCAACCAGGCTGGGTACCAGAAAATCGCGCTGGCGCTTGTGCTGCAGGCCGAGGGAAATCTGCGGCAACCGATCGTAGATCAGATCACCAGCCAGGCGCACCTTGAGACCGAGCGTGTCCATGCTGAGGCTGTTGTCTGGCAGATTCAGGTCGCGCGCCAGGGTACCGAGGTCGAAGCGCTGGCGCGCGTAGGACAGTTCGATCCGGTTACCGTAGGCCGCCGCCACACCGGCTACGTCGAGGCGATAGTCGCCGGTTTCGACACGGGTAGCGAACACGTCCGCCCCCCATTCGCCGCGTTCGCCATATCCTGCCAGCACCGCCCAGGGCATGATGCCGCCCCCGGCAGCGCCCTCCAGGCTGGTCGCACCGCCAGTAGCCAGCAGGCGGCCTTCGCCAGCCAGCAACTCGCTACAGAAAAACAGTCCCAGCAGATAAACGAACCGCATACGTCAGTGCACCTCGGCCTGGGGGAAACGATAGGGTTGCGCCAACCAGGCCTCGAAGGCCTCTGCGGCCAGTGGGCGGCTGATCAGGTAGCCCTGCGCGGTATCGCAGTGCCAGCGCTGCAACAAGCTCAGGCTGGGCGCCAGTTCGACGCCTTCGGCCACCACCTTCAGGCCCAGACTGTGGCTCATTTCGATGGTCGAACGCACGATCACCGAGTCTTCACTGTTATCGTCCAGCTCGCGCACGAAACTCTGGTCGATCTTCAGCTCCTGCACCGGCATGCGCTTGAGTTGCGCCAGTGAGGAATAGCCGGTGCCAAAGTCGTCCACCGACAAGCCGATGCCGTGACCGCGCAGACCGTGCAGTACCTCCAGCGCGCGCTCGGGGTCAAGCATCACACCACTCTCGGTGATCTCGAAGATCAACTGCTCCGCGACTACCTCGTATTGTGCCAGCAGCGCACCAACCCGGGCCGGCAGCCTGGCGTCGAGCAGATCCTCGGAGGAGATGTTCAGCGATACCTGCACCCAGACACCGCGCCCGTCCCATTCATGCAACTGGCGCATCACCTCCTCGATGACCCAACTGGTGAGCAACTGGATGCTGCCAGTGCGCTCTGCCAATGGGATAAATTCACCTGGCGAGACCATGCCAAACTGCGGGTGCTGCCAGCGCAACAGGGCTTCGGCCTGACGCACGCTGCCATCGCGAATATCCAGCTTGGGCTGGTAATGCAGCAGCAGTTGCCCCTGCTCAGCAGCATGGCGCAAGTCGCGAATCAGCCTGATCTGCCGCTGCTGGGCGGCGTCGCGACCCTGCTGGTAAAGCTGCAGGCGCCCAGACTGTTGGGCGGCATCCTGCATGGCGATACGCGCACGGCGCAGCAGATCGTCTGGCGTGTCGCCATCGGCCGGGTAGGCAGCAATCCCCATACGGCAATCAAGGGCAACATCCAACGTGCCGATGCGCAATGGCTTGAGCAGCAGTTGCTGCACACGGTCGGCACTGGCAACGGCACTGCTGCCGTCGCAGTGATCCAGCAGCACCAGGAATTCATCGCCCAACAGGCGCGCCAGGCTATCGCCGGGACGCAAGGTCGCCTGCAGGCGCCGCGATACTTGTTGCAGGGCATACTCGCCGCCGCCCTGGCCGCAGCTCTCGTTTATGGCGGCGAAGTTAGCCACGCCCAGATACAACAGTGCGGTCGGCCGTCCGGCAGTGATGGCACTGCCGAGCCGCTCAAGTGCCAGAGTGCGGTTGGGCAGACCGGTCAACGCGTCATGCAGGGCGTTATGCGCCAACTGCTGCTCGCGCTCGGCGATGCCACGCTGCATCTCATTGACGGCCAGCGCCAGCAGACCCAGCTCATCACTACGGGCCAATTTCACCGCTTGCTGGTAGTCGCCACGACCAATGCGCTGGGCGGCTTCGGCCAGCTCGCGCACCGGACGCGATACGCTGCGCGCCAGTAACAGCGCACCGATCAGCGAGGCCAACATGGCCACCAGGCTGATCAGCAGAATGTGTCGGTCCAGCGGTGCGAAGGCCGCTTCGGCTTCGCCAAGGGATCGGTGCAACAGCGCTTCGACCCGATAACCCGGGCCACTGGCGAGTTGCAGGTGCTGGCTGAGGTAGTGCTCGATGTCATCGTCAACGTGCTGCGGCATCGCACCTGTTGTCTCAACGTGCATCTTCAGCAGCCTTTGGGCACTGGTCGGCAGAGTACTGACCCAGGTCGGTGCAAAGCCCTCGCGACGTGCCACCACACTCAGTTCCAGATGCGTCAACTCACGCAACTGCAAGGCAAACGCACGATCCACGGCAAACCCCATCAGCAACCGGGCGATCGGCAATGGCGCACTGACCGAAGCGTCCACCAGCAGGTAGGTCTGCCTGCCGATGGGCAACAGGAAAAGGCGTAGACCGTCGCGCCGGGGCTGCTTTAATTGGCTGGCAAGCCCGGCCACCGCCTCGGTGTCGATGTCCGGGTCCGTGCTCACCTGCAGGCTACCATCGAGCCCCAGCAGGAACACCGCGCCAGCGTTGATACGTGCGCCCTGATTGGCCAGCGCCGAGCGGATGGTAGGCACATCACCGCTGGCTACCGCATCCTTGAAACCGAAATCGGCTGCCAGCACCTGGGCGGCCTGTTGCAGCTGATCGCTGCGCAATGCCAGTAGTTGCTCGAAGACCCGACTGCCGACGTTCAGCTGTTCCAGTGCCTGAGCACGTACCGCAACATTGGTAGCCGCCTTGACTGCTATATAGAGGGCACCGACCACCACCAGCAGGAGCAGGATCAGGACGCCAGCAATGCGCGCCTGAAAACTACTGCGCAGCATCTTCGGCAGCCTTCCTGAATGCCTCACCGAACGCGCTCGGTGCCGGCGCTGCGGGCTGCTCGACAGGGCCGCTGCTACCCAGGACGAAACGCTGAGACGACGCACGTCCATCGAACTCTATCTCGCCAGCAACCTGTGGCAGCAAGTCCGGGTTACCCGGGTGCCACAGGGTCACGACATAACGCCCGGCCGGCAAATCCGCAATGACAGCACGGCCATCGTCGTCGCTGACGGCGAACCAGGGGTCATCCGTGACGTAGATGTAACCGAGCATCCAGTCATGAATATTGCAGCCAAGCACCACCAGACCGGGCTTGTCGAACAGCACCGGCTCACTTGGCGTGCCCTGGTAAAGGCGTAGCTCGAAACGCTTGGCAGGCGAAAAGGAATAGACCTGGTGACGGATATCATCGCTGTTGGGGAATGACACGGATGTGCCCGTGCGCACCGCCAGCACATGAGGCTGGAACTGCTGATTGCGTTGATCCATCAACACCGCTGGCGGCACACGGGGCGAGTCTGCCTGGCCACGCAGCGTGATCACTGCATCACCCA
>CAZIZA010000315.1:0-4280 GCA_964543555.1 uncultured Pseudomonas sp. | reverse complement strand
GGCTCGGCCAGCCACTCCAGCACGGCGTGGCACAGCACCAGATCGAAGGGCTCCTGCAACTGGCCGGGCAGCTCCTGCCAGGGCGCCTGGATGAAGGTGGCATGCTGACCCGCTTCGGCGAAACGCTGGCGTGCACCTTCGAGCATCGGGGCGGCCGGCTCGGCCAGGGTGATCTGATGGCCACGTTGGGCCAGCCACAGGCTCATGTGGCCCAGGCCGGCGCCGACGTCCAGCACGCGTAGCGGGCGGTCCGGCAGCGCCTCGGCCAGGTCGGCCTGCAGCACGGCGAGGCGGATGGCCCCCTTGGCGCCACCGTAGATATTCTCGGCGAAGCGGGCAGCGAGTTCGTCGAAGTGGCGGTCACTCATGTGAGGAAGCGCCTTTCATTGTCGGCAAGCTTGTCCAGCACGACCTGGTTCATGTCGAGGCCCAGCTCGCTGCACAGTTGCAGCAGGTAAAGCACCACGTCGGCCACTTCCTGGCCGGCATGGGTGAGTTGTTCGGGCGGCAACTGACGCGACTGTTCTTCGCTCAGCCACTGAAAGATTTCCACCAGCTCGGCCATTTCCACACTGGCAGCCATGGCCAGGTTCTTCGGGCTCTGGTAACGGCGCCAGTCGTTATGGTCGCGAATGGCGTGCATGCGCGCGGTGAGTGCTGCGAGGTTCATGGTGCGGCTCCTGTCGAGCCGCATAGCTTCGGCCTGAACGGACTGCTCTGCAAGCGTGGGTGATCCGGGGCTATCACGCGTTGTCCTGCTATCGGGCTGCTCTGTGCCGGCGTCCTGCCTCGATGCGCAAATGACGGGCATGCCCGAATAGACGCTTCTGCTGTAACGCCTTATCGCCTGATGGCTGTGGTGGCCTGTCGCGCGGCAAATCACCACAGCGCCAGTTGCGCCTTCAGGGGCTAGTCTTCCAGTGCGCATTGATCCAAATCAATACGGCATTTTGCGCTTCATCCCGCAGTCATTCGGCTGCATGGCATTTCATAAGAACAATTTCAGCTCGTATGACTCCAACGTCTGGAGTCTGTGGCCCGGCTTTGCGTGCCGGGGCCGAGATAACCCTGAATGAGGACACAACATGTTCGGCCTAGAGGCGCTTGATCTCGCCCGAATCCAGTTTGCCTTCACCATTTCCTTCCACATCGTCTTCCCGGCCATCACCATCGGCCTGGCCAGTTACCTGGCGGTGCTCGAAGGGCTGTGGCTGAAAACCGGCAATACGCTGTACCGCGATCTCTACCACTTCTGGTCGAAGATCTTCGCGGTCAACTTCGGCATGGGCGTGGTCTCCGGCCTGGTCATGGCTTATCAGTTCGGCACCAACTGGAGTGCCTTCTCCGACTTTGCCGGGGCGGTCACCGGGCCGCTGCTGACCTACGAGGTGCTCACCGCGTTCTTCCTCGAAGCGGGGTTCCTCGGCGTCATGCTGTTCGGCTGGAACCGCGTCGGGCCTGGCCTGCACTTCTTCTCCACGGTGATGGTGGCCATCGGCACGTTGATCTCGACCTTCTGGATTCTCGCGTCCAATAGCTGGATGCACACGCCGCAGGGCTTCGAGATCATCGACGGGCGGGTGATTCCGGTGGACTGGTTCGCCGTGGTGTTCAACCCGTCGTTCCCCTATCGCCTGGCGCATATGGCCACGGCGGCGTTCCTCGCCACTGCCTTCTTCGTCGGCGCCTCGGCGGCCTGGCACCTGCTGCGCGGGCGTGACAACCCGGCGATCCGCAAGATGCTGTCGATGGCGTTGTGGATGGCGCTGATCGTCGCACCGGTGCAGGCCTTCATCGGTGATCTGCACGGCCTCAACACCCTCAAGTACCAACCGGCCAAGATCGCCGCCATCGAAGGGCACTGGGAGAACGTCGGTGACGAGCCGACGCCGCTGATCCTGTTCGGCTGGCCGGACATGCAGCGCGAGGAAACCCGCTTCAAGGTAGAAATTCCCGCGCTCGGCAGCCTGATCCTGACCCACAGCCTGGACAAGCAGGTGCCGGCGCTCAAGGACTTCCCGCCAGAAGACCGGGCCAATTCCACCATCGTCTTCTGGACCTTCCGCATCATGGTCGCCATGGGCCTGATGATGATTTTCGTCGGCCTGTGGGGCACCTGGCTGCGCCGGGGTGACCGCCTGTACACCTGCCGGCCATTCCTGCATCTGGCGGTGTGGATGGGCCCGAGCGGGATCATCGCCATCCTCGCCGGCTGGTACACCACCGAGATCGGCCGCCAGCCGTGGATCATCCATGGCCTGATGCGCACCGCCGATGCTTCGTCCGGGCACAGCGCGACGCAGTTGGGCATCACTCTGGTGCTGTTCGTGGTGGTCTATTTCGTCCTGTTCGGTGCGGGCATCGGCTACATGCTGCGTCTGGTGCGCAAGGGGCCGAAGATCGACGAGGGCAAGGAAGTGTCTTCCGGTGGCCCTGGCCAGCCACGTACTCCGGCACGGCCACTGTCGGCTGCCGATGAAGGGACGGACGATGGCGAAACCGACACATTGCCGCAGAGGAGCTGAACATGGGTATCGACCTTCCGCTGATCTGGGCGGTGATCATCGCCTTCGGTGTGATGATGTATGTGGTGATGGATGGCTTCGATCTGGGCATCGGCATCCTCTTTCCCTTCGTCCGTGACGACGGCGAGCGCGATGTGATGATGAATACCGTGGCGCCGGTCTGGGACGGCAACGAGACCTGGCTGGTGCTTGGCGGTGCAGCGCTGTTCGGCGCCTTCCCGCTGGCCTACGCGGTGGTGCTCGATGCGCTGTACCTGCCGCTGATTCTGATGCTGCTGGGGCTGATCTTCCGGGGTGTGGCCTTCGAGTTCCGCTTCAAGGCCAAGGCCGCCAAACGCCATCTGTGGGACAAGGCCTTCATCGGCGGCTCGCTGACTGCCACCTTCTTCCAGGGCGTGGCGTTGGGTGCCTACATCGATGGTTTCGAGGTGGTCAACCGGCGTTTTGCCGGCGGCGCCTTCGACTGGTTCACGCCGTTCTCGGTGTTCTGTGGCCTGGCGCTGATCGCTGCCTATGCACTGCTCGGCTGCACCTGGCTGATCATGAAAACCGAGGGTCGCCTGCAGCAGCAAATGCATGATATGGCCAGGCCGCTGGTGCTGGTGTTGCTGGGCGTTACGGCCATCGTCAGCCTGTGGACGCCGTTTGCTCACCCGGATATCGCCGAGCGCTGGTTCAGCCTGCCTAACCTGTTCTGGTTCATGCCGGTGCCGGTGCTGGTATTGCTGTGTACCTGGGCGCTGCTCAAAGCGGTGGCCGATAACGCGCATTACTCACCGTTCATCCTCACCCTGGTGCTGATCTTCCTCGGTTACAGCGGCCTGGCCATCAGCCTGTGGCCGAACGTGATCCCGCCGTCGATCAGCATCTGGGAAGCCGCCGCGCCGCCGCAGAGCCAGGGCTTCATGCTGGTGGGTGCGCTGTTCATCATCCCCTTCATCCTGATGTACACCGCCTGGAGCTACTACGTGTTCAGAGGCAAGGTGACGGTGGATGACGGTTATCACTGAGGAGATGGCCATGACCGAAACCGAAGAGAAGAAACCGCTGTGGCAGCGTCTGGGTTGGCTGGTGTTGATCTGGGCCTGCAGCGTCACCGCGCTGGGCATCGTGGCCTGGCTGTTGCGCCAGTTCATGAGCGCGGCGGGGTTGGGGACGCCGGGCTGAGCCCGGCGATCCAGCCAACGTCCATTCGGCCAATAGGGTCGATTGGATGTATTTGAAAATCATTTGCGCTTGTAATATTTTCTCGTGTTTTCCGGCACAGAGAACCCTTCGTGTCCCTGCCTGTCGATCCACTGCCTCCTGAAGAACTGTTCCGGCGCCATTCCCCGGAGCTGCTGCGCTTCTTCACCCGGCAGACACGCTGCAGTGAACTCGCCGCCGATCTGCGCCAGGAAACCTGGCTACGCTTGCAGGGGCGTCGTACCGAGGAGATCGGTAACGTGCGCGCCTTTCTCTACCGCATCGCTCGCAACCTGCTCATCGACCACCATCGCCAACAGCAGACTCGTCCGCAGTCGGCACCGCTCGACGACGCGCTGGAAAGCGAACTCCCTGACCCCGAACGCGCCATCGAGGACAGTCGCCGTCTGGCTCGTCTGCAGCTCCTGATGCATGAATTGCCCGAACACCTGCGCCAGGCGCTGTTGTGGAATCGCCTGGACGGCCTGACCCAGCGTGAGATCGGCAAGCGCCTGGGCGGCTCGGAAAGCATGGCCGGACGCTCTATCCTCAAGGCCCTCGAATATTGCC
>CAZIZA010000314.1:0-4289 GCA_964543555.1 uncultured Pseudomonas sp. | reverse complement strand
ACATCGACGCCGCCCGCGCCGACCTGCGCAGCCTGCGGCAGAAAGTCGGCATGGTGTTCCAGCAGTTCAACCTGTTCCCGCACCTGAGCGTCGGCGAAAACGTCATGCTGGCGCCGCAGGTGGTGAAGAAGACCTCGCGCGCCGAGGCCGAGAAGATCGCCCGGCAGATGCTCGAACGCGTCGGCCTGAGCGAAAAATTCGACGCCTACCCCGAGCGCCTCTCCGGCGGCCAGCAACAGCGGGTGGCCATCGCCCGTGCCCTGGCCATGTCACCCAAGGTGTTGCTGTGCGACGAGATCACCTCGGCGCTCGATCCTGAGCTGGTGAATGAGGTGCTGGCCGTGGTCAAGCAGTTGGCCAGCGAGGGCATGACCCTGATCATGGTCACCCACGAGATGCGCTTCGCCCGCGAAGTCGGCGACAAGCTGGTGTTCATGCACCAGGGCAAGGTGCATGAGATCGGCGATCCGAAAGCGCTGTTCGCCGCGCCGCAGACCGAAGAGCTGCGCAACTTCATCGGCTCGGTGAACCTGTGAACGCCATGATCCCGCTGCCACTGCCTCTCGAACCACTGACCCGCGAAGCCTTCGCGCCCTTTGGCGAGGTGATCGACACCGCCGGCGCCAACGCTTTCCCGATCAACGCCGGCACCACCACGCGCTATCACGACCTGGCGCAGGTGGAGCTGGCCGGTGAGGCGCCGCGCACGCTGGTCAACCTGTTCGAGGGCAAGGCCTGGCATGCGCCTATCGCCATCCGCATGCTCGAACGCCACCCGCTGGGCAGTCAGGCGTTCTACCCGGTGGATGGCGGGCGCATGCTGATCGTTGTCGCCCCGCCCGGTGAGCTGGACGAGTCGAAAATACGCGCCTTCATCAGCGCGCCGGATCAGGGCGTAAACTACGCACGCGGCACCTGGCATCACCCACTGCTGTGCTTGCGGCACCCTGGCCGCTTCCTGGTGGTGGACCGTGGCGGCGAGGGGCATAACTGCGACGAGCAGGTGCTTAAACAGCCACTGAGCGTACTGAACCTGGTGTAATCACAGGTCTAGACCAGTTTCATGCAACAACCGAATGCGTTGGCTCATGCGCTCAGTCGTGGCACGATGGCGTGGAAATCGAACGAGATGCCGCAATCATGCCCCAAGCCCCTGCCGAGAGTTTTCCCCTGATCGCCGCCATCGACCTGGGCTCGAACAGTTTCCATATGGTTTTGGCCAAGGCCGACAATCATGAAATCCGCATCCTCGAGCGCATCGGCGACAAGGTGCAACTGGCAGCCGGCCTGGATGACGAGCGCCAGCTCAGTGAAGAGGCCATGCAGCGCGGCCTGGACTGCCTGCGCCGCTTCGCCCAGTTCACCACCAGCCTGCCGGAAGGCGCTGTGCGCATCGTCGGCACCAACGCCCTGCGCGAAGCACGTAACCGTGCCGTCTTCATTCGCCGCGCCGAAGAGATTCTCGGTCATCAGGTCGAAGTAATTTCCGGTCGTGAGGAAGCGCGCCTGATCTACCTCGGCGTGTCCCACAGCATCGCCGACACCCCCGGCAAGCGTCTGGTCGCCGACATCGGCGGCGGCAGCACCGAATTCATCATCGGCCAGCGCTTCGAGCCGCTGCTGCGCGAGAGCCTGCAAATGGGCTGCGTCAGCTATACCCAGCGTTATTTCAAGGACGGCAAGATCACCCCGGCGCGCTATGCCCAGGCCTACACCGCTGCCCGCCTGGAACTGATGGGCATCGAGCAGGCCTTGCGCCGTCTCGGCTGGGAAGATGCCGTCGGCGCTTCCGGCACCATCAAGGCCATCGGCCTGGCGACCAAGGCCGCCGGACTGGGCAGCGGTGAAGTCACGGCCGAAGGGCTGGCCTGGCTCAAGCGCAAGCTGTTCAAGCTGGGCGAGGTGGAAAAGATCGATATTGACGGCATCAAGCCGGATCGTCGCAGCATCTTCCCTGCGGGCCTGGCGATCCTCGAAGCCATCTTCGATGCCTGCGATATCCAGCGCATGAGCCACTCCGAAGGTGCCTTGCGTGAAGGCGTGCTGTACGACCTGCTCGGCCGCCACCAGCACGAGGACGTACGCGAGCGCACCCTGGCGGCGTTCATGGAGCGCTACCACGTTGATGTCGACCAGGCCGCGCGGGTCGAGGCCAAGGCGCTGTCAGCGCTGGACAAGGTCGCAGCCGACTGGGGGCTAAACGACGACTGCCACCGCGAGCTGCTGAGCTGGGGCGCCAAGGTGCACGAGGTGGGGCTGGACATTGCCCACTATCAGTACCACAAGCACGGCGCCTACCTGATCGAGCATTCCGACCTGGCCGGTTTCTCGCGCCAGGACCAGCAGATGCTCGCACTGCTGGTGCGCGGCCACCGGCGCAACATCCCCAAGGACAAGTTCGCCGAGTTCGGCGAGGAAGGCGTGAAACTGATGCGCCTGTGCGTGCTGCTGCGTTTCGCCATCCTCTTCCACCACATCCGGGGTACGCAGGACATGCCGCAAGTGCAGTTCAAGGCCGGCGACAAGAGCCTGGAGATCGTCTTCCCTGAAGGCTGGCTGGCCGCCAACCCGCTGACCCTGGCGGACTTCGAAGCTGAAGCCGAGTGGCTCAAGCGCATCGACCTGACGTTGAGCGTGCGTTGAGCGGGTGGTGCGCACAGCGCACCCTACGCACGTCAGCCCGTAGCCCGGATGCAATCCGGGGGCTCGAAAACCGAAATAGCCGCTGTTCCATGAGGGTGGCAACGATCAGGCGCTCATCGGCGTAGGAAGTGCGTTGCAGGGTTACGGCACGCGCCCCTCTAAGCCCTCACCCGGCCTGCGGCCACCCTCTCCCAGAGGGAGAGGGTCATCAGAGGGCCGCGAGCGGTTTTTCTAGCGGGCGCTGACCACGGGCGCAGTCAGTTTCTCCAACAATCCAGACTGCGCACTACGCGGGTTCTGGTTACCGGTTGGCTGCTGACGCACATAACGGCCGTCAGGTTGCAGCACCCACGCCTGGGTGTTGTCGGTCAGGTAGCTTTCCAGCTCCTTCTTCACCCGGGTGATGAGCTTCTTGCCCTCCACCGGGAAGCAGGTCTCCACACGCTTGTCGAGGTTGCGCTCCATCCAGTCAGCGCTGGACAGGTAGATCTTCTCGTCACCGCCATTGAGGAAGTAAAACACCCGCGTGTGCTCGAGGAAGCGGCCGATGATCGAACGCACCTGAATGTTGTGCGACACCCCGGCGATACCCGGACGCAGGCAGCACATACCGCGCACCACCAGGTCGATCTTGACCCCGGTCTGGCTGGCCTTGTACAGCGCGCGAATCACCTTGGGATCGGTCAGCGAGTTGAACTTGGCGATGATCTGCGCCGGCTTGCCTTCGGCAGCGGCGGCGGTTTCCCTGGCGATCAGGTCGAGCAGGGTCTTCTTCAGGGTGAAGGGCGCGTGCAGCAGCTTTTTCATGCGCAGGGTCTTGCCCATGCCGATAAGCTGGCTGAACAGCTTGGCGACGTCTTCGCCGAGGGCGACGTCGGCGGTGAGCAGGCTGTAGTCGGTATAGAGTTTGGCGTTGCCGGCGTGGTAGTTGCCGGTGCCGAGGTGAGCGTAGCGCACGATCTCGCCGTTCTCACGGCGCAGAATCAACATCATCTTGGCGTGGGTCTTGAAGCCCACCACACCATAGATCACCACCGCACCGGCCGCCTGCAGACGGCTGGCCAGGGCCAGGTTGGATTCCTCGTCGAAGCGCGCACGCAGTTCGATCACCGCGGTCACTTCCTTGCCGTTACGTGCCGCTTCCACCAGTGCGTCGACGATCTCCGAGTTGGCCCCGGAGCGATACAGGGTTTGCTTGATCGCCAGTACGTGCGGGTCTTTCGCCGCCTGGCGCAGCAGATCGACTACCGGCGTGAAGGACTCGAAGGGGTGCAGCAGGAGGATGTCCTGCTTGCTGACCACGTTGAAGATGTTCTCCGCGTTCTGCAGCAGCTTGGGGATCACCGGGGTGAACGGGGCGTACTGCAGATCCGGATGGTTATCCAGGCCGGTGATGCTGAACAGGCGGGTCAGGTTGACCGGGCCATTGACCTGGTACAACTCGCTCTCGGTCAGGCCGAATTGCTTGAGCAGGTGATCGCGCAGGTGTTTCGGGCAGGTGTCGACCACCTCCAGGCGCACGGCATCGCCGTAGCGGCGGCTGAACAGCTCGCCACGCAGGGCACGCGCCAGGTCCTCGACGTCCTCGGTGTCCACCGACAGGTCGGCGTTACGGGTCAGGCGGAACTGGTAGCAGCCCTTGACCT
>CAZIZA010000313.1:0-4322 GCA_964543555.1 uncultured Pseudomonas sp. | reverse complement strand
GCCAGGCTCGTGGCACGCGCTACCCGGACCCGGTCAAGGCCGCGCTGGACGCCGAGGAGGCGGGCGCCGACGGTATCACCGTGCACCTGCGTGAGGACCGCCGGCATATCCAGGATCGCGACGTGCGCGTGCTGGCAGATGTGCTGCAGACGCGGATGAACTTCGAAATGGGTGTCACCGAGTTCATGCTCGGTTTCGCCGAGCAGATCCGCCCGGCGCACGTCTGCCTGGTGCCGGAGACCCGTCAGGAGCTGACCACCGAGGGTGGGCTGGATGTAGCGGGCCAGGAGGCGCGCATCGCCGCGGCCGTGGAGCGTTTGTCGCTGGCCGGCTGCGAGGTATCGTTGTTCATCGACGCCGAGGAACGGCAGATCGAGGCCGCGATGCGCGTCGGCGCGCCGGCCATCGAGTTGCACACCGGGCGTTACGCCGATGCTCACACGGCAGAAGAGGCGGCGCAGGAGCTGGCACGGATCCGTGACGGGGTGATCTGCGGCCTGAACCATGGCCTGATCGTCAACGCCGGTCATGGTCTGCATTACCACAACGTCGAGGCGGTGGCGGCGATCATGGGTATCAACGAGCTGAACATCGGTCATGCGCTCGTCTCCCATGCCCTGTTCGTCGGCTTCAAGCAAGCTGTCGCCGAAATGAAGGCACTGATCGTCGCGGCTGCCAATCGCGGTTAACAGACCGTGTGGGAGGGGCTTGAGCCGCGACTTTTCCTGTGACGCATCGCCGCTAAAGCGCCTCCCACAACGCGGTGCTCTGAGCTCAGCCCGTAGGGCGTACTCGGCTTTGGCTGCCTGCGTCGCTCTATCTCCTGCATCCATGCAGTCGTAGCGTAACAGTGCGCCGTTGCAGGCGTTCGCTTCATGCAGATAGCCGCGGGCGCCGATAGCAGACTGTTCGCTTCGTTCCTGACTCCACCCTACGAGAGGTCGGCGTCCCAGAACGCCTCAGGGCTTGCGTGCGATCATCACGGCGCGGGTCGGCGCCGGCAGGCCTTCGATGGTACGGCTGTGGTCGGCCGGGTCGAGAAACTCCGGCAGCGACTGGAAGCGCATCCATTCGGTAGCGCGTTGTTCCTCCACCGAGGTCGTGCTGACGTCGACGCAGCGTACGTCCTCGAAACCGGCGCGGCGCAGCCAGCGCTCCAGCGCCGGCACCGAGGGCAGGAACCAGACGTTGCGCATTTGCGCGTAACGATCCTCGGGCACCAGCACCTGCTCGGCATCGCCTTCAATCACCAGGGTTTCCAGCACCAGTTCGCCGCCTTTGACCAGTGCATCCTTGAGATCGAGCAGGTGGTCGATGGGCGAGCGACGGTGATAGAGCACGCCCATGGAGAAAACGGTGTCGAAGCCCTGCAGCCTGGCTGGCAGCTCCTCGAAAGCCAGCGGCAGGTGCCAGACCGGTTGATCCGGCAAATAACGCTTCATTGCCAGGAACTGGCAAAGGAACAGCCAGTTGGGGTCGATGCCGACCACGCTGTCGGCACCCACGCCCAGCATGCGCCACATGTAGTAGCCGTTGCCGCAACCGACATCGAGGATGCGCTTGCCGCGCAGGTCGAGATGCGGGGCGACGCGCTGCCATTTCCAGTCCGAACGCCATTCGGTGTCGATATGTACGCCGAACAGCTCGAACGGGCCCTTGCGCCAGGGTATCAGCCCTTGCAGGGCCGTCTTCAATTGCGCGCGATTCGCTTCGTTGCAGGCGCCGCCAAAGGCGAAGCGCTGCACCAGTTCCAGCTCAGTCACCGGTAATTCGGGCAGTGCCTGCACCGCGCCGTACCAGCGCGGCAGATCGCCGTGACCAATGGCCAGTTTGGCGTCGAGCTGAGCGGGCAGCTCACACGCCCAGTCTTGTAGCGGAGTACCTGCAAGCTGTGCCTGCAGGGCGTCGAGATCCAGATCGCGCATCATGGCAGGGCCACCAACGAGGCGAAGTTCAGGCACTGGAACCACGGCAGCACCTTGCTGAAGCCCGCGGCCAGCAGGCGTTCGCGGTGTTGTTCGAGGCTGTCGGGCAGCATCACCTTTTCGATGGCGCTGCGCTTCTGGGCGATTTCCAGTTCGCTGTAGCCGTTGGCGCGTTTAAAGGCAACGTGCAAGTCGGTCAGCAGTTCATGCTCGTCGCAATCCTCGAAGCGCAGCTTCTCCGAGAGAATCAGCGCGCCGCCCGGTAGCAGCGCCTGGCGGATGTTGCCGAGCAACTCCAGGCGCCGCTCCGGCGGGATGAACTGCAGGGTGAAATTCAGCGTCACCAGCGAGGCTGGCTGTAATTCGAGGGCAAGAATGTCGGCCTCGATCACTTCCACCGGCAGCAGCTCCTGGAACATGGCGTCCTGGGCATGCAGGTATTCGCGGCAGCGTTCGACCATGGCTGGCGAGTTGTCCACGGCGATCACCTGGCAGCCGTCCGCCTTCACATGGCGGCGCAGCGCCTGGGTTACCGCGCCGAGCGAGGCGCCGAGGTCATACAGCCGGGTATGCGGCTGGGCGAACTGGCCGGCGAGCACGCCTATGTTCTCGACGATGGTCGGGTAGCCGGGTACCGAGCGCTTGATCATGTCGGGAAACACCCGTACCACGTCCTCGTTGAAGACGAAATCAGGCACCTCGGACAGAGGCTGGGCGAACAGACGATCAGGTTCTTGGCTCACGGCAATCGCAACGGGTAGCGGGAAAGGCGGGCATTTTAGCAAAAAGACGGCCGCAAGCCCCAGGCTACAAGCTGCAAGTGCTGGGCAATCCTTTTACTTTCTCTGCGTATGGCACGCTTTTGCAGGAGCGGATTCATCCGCGATATTCGCGATGAATTCGCTCCCACAGGTTTATGCGATTACAAGTGGAAACCTTCGCCGATTGTCTCAGGTGCGGTTGCTGCGCGCGAAGGCTGAGGCGGCAATGCCCCATTGGCCGAGCCAGTAGGTGAGGATGATGGCATAGGGCGCGGCGTCGAAGCTGACGACGAAGCGGTCGATGCCAATCAGGCTGTCGGACAGCACGAACAGCGCCGCGCCAGCGGCAGCGAGCGAGGTCGAACGCGATGTGAGTTCAGGGTGGCCAAGGCGGGCGAGGGCGCGCCAGAGCATCAGGCAGATGGCCGTGGCGTAGCAGGCCACCGGGATGAGCAGCTCGCCCAGGCCGCTACTGGCCAGTGTGACGAACATCGCGCCGCCGGCCAGCAGCGCCAGCAGCAGGGCAGGCAGGGCCGGACGACGGCTGTCGGAGCAGTAGGCACGCAGGTAGGCCAGGTGAGCGATGAGAAAAGCGCCGAGGCCGAATACGAATAGGTCGTCCGGCCAGTCCAGCAGAATGTCTCCAGCCAGGGAACACAGCAGGCCAATACTGATCCAGCGCCTGTAGAGGCCGGTCGGTGCCTGGCGCAGCCAGCACAGCAGGGCGATCACCGGGATACCTTTGCTCAGTAGGCTGAGCGATGCATCATCGGTGATCCGGCCGAAGAGAAAAACCGCCGCACCCGCCAGACCGAGCAGCAACCAGCGCATAAGCAAACCCCTTCAGTATCGGATGGCGCAACTATGGCCAGTGGCCAAGCCGTTGCCAATGCGAGGGATGCCAGCGCGAGTAGCAGATCGTGCCGCTGCATGGTGGGCGAGGAAGATGCCTGCACCCACCGTGATCAGCGTTAGCCTGCGACCAATACGCGAATCGCTTCCAGGCGCAGGGCTGCCTTGTCGAACATCGCCAGGCTCTGTTCGCGCTGCTCGCGCAGGGCCGCGATCTCGCTGTCACGTACGCTCGGGTTGACTGCCTGCAGAGCGACCAGACGCGCCAGTTCTTCGTCCAGTTCGGCGATCAGGCGGCGCTTGGCTTCACTTACGCGCTCGACATGGCGCGGCATGACCTTGGTTTCGGCGTCGTTGATCTGCTTGGCCAGCACGTCGCGCTGGGCCTGGACGAACTTGTTGGCGCTGGCGCGCGGCACGCTTTCGAGCTGATCGTTGAGGGTCTCGAAGCCGACCTTGGCGGCCAGGTCGTTGCCGTTGGCGTCGAACAGGCAACGCAGCGCCGCCGGTGGCAGGAAACGCCCCAGTTGCAGCTTGCGTGGGCCGACCACTTCGCTGACGTAGAGCAGCTCCAGCAGCACGGTGCCTGGCTTGAGCGCCTTGTTCTTGATCAGCGCGACGGCGGTGTTGCCCATCGAGCCGGACAGCACCAGATCCATACCGCCCTGCACCATGGGGTGTTCCCAGGTGAGGAACTGTATGTCCTCGCGGGCCAGGGCCTGCTCGCGATCGTAGGTGACGGTGACTGCCTCGTCGTCGCCCAGGGGGAAGCTGGCGTCCAGCA
>CAZIZA010000312.1:0-4336 GCA_964543555.1 uncultured Pseudomonas sp. | reverse complement strand
GCACGCAAAACGTCTGTAAGAGGAAGGCCACCGCATCCTAAAGCTTAACATCGGAAACCCGGCGCCGTTCGGTTTCGAGGCGCCGGAAGAAATTCTACAGGACGTCATCCGCAACCTGCCCACTGCGCAGGGCTACAGCGACTCCAAGGGGCTGTTCAGCGCGCGCAAGGCGGTGATGCAGTACTACCAGCAAAAGCAGGTCGAAGGCGTCACCATCGAGGACATCTACCTGGGCAACGGCGTGTCCGAGCTGATCGTCATGGCCATGCAGGCGCTGCTCAACAACGGTGACGAGGTGCTGATCCCGGCGCCCGACTACCCGCTGTGGACGGCTGCCGTGGCGCTGTCCGGTGGCAAGCCGGTGCACTACCTGTGCGACGAGCAGGCCGGCTGGTTCCCCGACATCGCCGACATGCGCGCCAAGATCATGCCGAACACCAAGGCGCTGGTGCTGATCAACCCGAACAACCCCACCGGCGCGGTGTACTCGCGCGAAGTGCTGCAGGACATCGTCGAACTGGCGCGTCAGCACAACCTGGTGATCTTCTCCGACGAGATCTACGACAAGATCCTCTATGACGAAGCCGTACACATCAGCACCGCCTCGCTGGCCCCGGACGTGCTCTGCCTGACCTTCAACGGTCTGTCCAAGAGCTACCGCGTGGCCGGCTTCCGCTCGGGCTGGGTGGCCATCTCCGGACCCAAGCACAAGGCGCAGAGCTACATCGAGGGCCTGGATATCCTGGCCAACATGCGCCTGTGCGCCAACGTACCGAGCCAGCATGCGATCCAGACCGCACTCGGCGGCTACCAGAGCATCAACGACCTGGTGCTGCCCAACGGCCGCCTGCTGGAACAGCGCAACCGCGCCTGGGAACTGCTCAACGACATCCCTGGCGTCAGCTGCGTCAAACCCATGGGCGCGCTCTATGCCTTCCCGAAGATCGACCCCAAGGTCTGCCCGATTCACAATGACGAGAAGTTCGTCCTCGACCTTCTGCTGTCGGAAAAGCTGCTGATCGTCCAGGGCACCGCCTTCAACTGGCCGTGGCCGGATCACTTCCGCGTCGTCACCCTGCCCCGCGTTGACGACCTGGAGCAGGCCATCGGCCGCATCGGTAATTTCCTCAAGGGTTACAGCCAGTAAACCGACATGGATCTGCAGATAGACGATTTCTACAAGGACGCAGCCAGCGGCCTGCTCATGCTCTATCAGGCCTTCCCGCGCAAGATGGCGCTGTACGTGGAAGACCTGATCGGGCGCGAGGAGCCGGACGAGTTCGGCCTGCCCAGCAAGCGCCATCAAGCCTGCCTGGGGGCGCTGCTGTGGCTGGCCGAGGAAGGCTATCTGCGTTTCGAGTCGACCATCGCTTATGACGCACTGGATCAGGCGGTGCTCAGCGAAAAAGGCTTCATGCGCCTGTCACGCAGCATTCCCCATACCTTGCGCGAAGGTGAAGCGCTGCCGCCAAGTGTGCGTCGCGTGCACGCCACACTGGCCTTTCAGCTACGCGAGGCGTTGGCCCAACAGCATGGGGAACGAATTGCCCGCCTGACGCGTCTGTTGTTCGACAGCCAGGCGGGCATGGCAGGCGACATAGTTTGAAATAGTCGCCAGTTGAAAGCCTGAGGGGGGCGCCCTTATATAGCCCGCATTACTCGTACGTCTTTCCCGTGAGGAGTCCGTTCACACCATGATGCGCATTATGTTGTTCCTGGCCACCAACCTGGCGGTGCTGGTTATCGCCAGCATCACCCTCAAGCTGCTGGGGGTTGATCGGTTTACCGGCCAGAACCATGGCAGCCTGCTGATTTTCTGCGCCGTGTTCGGTTTCGCCGGCTCGCTGGTGTCGCTTTTCCTGTCCAAGTGGATGGCGAAGATGAGTACCGGCACGCAGATCATCACCCAGCCGCGCACCCGTCACGAACAGTGGCTGCTGCAGACCGTCGAGGAGCTGTCCCGTGAAGCCGGCATCAAGATGCCGGAAGTCGGTATCTTCCCGGCCTACGAGTCCAACGCCTTCGCCACCGGGTGGAACAAGAACGATGCACTGGTTGCGGTCAGCCAGGGTCTGCTCGAACGTTTCTCTCCCGATGAAGTGCGTGCGGTGCTGGCCCACGAGATCGGCCACGTCGCCAACGGTGACATGGTCACCCTGGCGCTGATTCAAGGGGTGGTGAACACTTTCGTCATGTTCTTCGCACGCATCTTCGGCAACTTCGTCGACAAGGCGATCCTGAAGAACGAGGACGGTCATGGTATCGGTTACTTCGTTGCGACCATCTTCGCCGAGCTGGTACTGGGTATCCTGGCCAGCATCATCGTCATGTGGTTCTCGCGCAAACGCGAGTACAAGGCCGATGAAGCCGGTGCACGCCTGGCGGGTACTGGCGCGATGATTGCCGCCCTGCAGCGCCTGCGCGCCGAACAGGGTGTGCCGGTACAAATGCCCGACAGCCTGACCGCTTTCGGCATCAACGGCGGCTTGAAGAACGGCCTGGCCGGTCTGCTGATGAGCCACCCGCCGCTGGAAGATCGCATCGAGGCGCTGCGCCGCCGCGGCTGATCGAAACCGCAAAACAAAAGGCGACCTCAGGGTCGCCTTTTTCATTGCCTCGCCGCTTTAGCGGCGCGCCAGGTGAAACACCACCTCCTCCACCGCCTCGAGCTGGTTCTCGACAAAACGCGGGTTGCCGCTCAGCACATCCTTGCGCTCCAGCTCATGCGGCACCCAACCTGGCGTGAAGCACCGCTCGACCTCGGCGTCCTCGACCGAGAACGGCGGGCCATCCATGCGTTGCTGGTCGTACACCAGGGTCACCAGCAGGCCCTGACAAGCCGGCGGCAGAATCGCCTGCAGGTGAGCGGCGTAGCGCTCGCGCATCTCCGGCGGCAGCGCGATCAGCGCCGCGCGGTCATAGAACGCCTGGCACCCGGCAACGTCGTCACGGCTCAGGGCGAAAAAGTCACCGCAGAGAATACGTAGCTTGCCGGCCTGATAGATCTTGAACGCTCCCTGCTGCGAGACCTGTGGCTGCACATCACGTTCGGCGAAAAAATCCGCCACGGCGCGCTCGGCCAGCTCCACCCCAATCACGGTGTGGCCCTGCTCCACCAACCAGACCAGGTCGAGACTCTTGCCACACAGCGGCACCAGCACTGCCGCCTGCTCGGCGAGCCCGAGCCGAGCCCAGTGCCGGCGCAGGTAACCATTGACCTTCTCCTGATGGAAGCCAATTTGATTGCGCGCCCAACGCTCCTGCCAGAACGCCTCGTGCATGGGTGAAACCTCCACAAATTCGATAGGAATGCTCAACTATTTATGCTGGAAGTCGATAGGTCCAGCAACGAAGATGGCGACATCCTACTTCAGGAGCTGATCGTCATGCTGCCCTCACTGTTCATATCCCACGGTTCGCCCATGCTGGCCCTGGACCCAGCTGCCAGCGGCCCCGCACTGGCCAGGCTGGCCGCCGAGCTGCCCAGGCCCAAGGCGATCGTGGTGGTGTCGGCGCACTGGGAAAGCGAGCAACTGCTGCTGACGGCGGGCGAGCATCCGCAAACCTGGCACGATTTCGGCGGCTTCCCGGCTCCCTTGTATGCCCTGCAGTACCCTGCTCCCGGCGCACCAGAACTGGCCAGGGAGATCGCAGAGCGCCTGAACAACAAGGGCCTGCCGGCAGCCCTCGATGCCCGGCGCCCGTTCGATCATGGCGCCTGGGTACCGTTGTCACTGATGTATCCGCAAGCCGATATCCCCGTGGTACAGCTTTCGCTACCCAGCCGCTCTGGCCCCGTGCAGCAGACTCGCTTGGGTCGTGCACTGAGCAGCCTGCGTGAACAAGGCATATTGCTGATTGGCTCCGGCAGCATCACCCACAACCTGAGCGAACTGAACTGGCGCGCCGACCCGGAGGTCATCACGCCCTGGGCCAAGGCGTTTCGCGACTGGATGGTGGATAGGCTCGCCGCAGACGATGAACAGGCCTTGCACCACTACCGTCAGCTAGCACCGCACGCAACGCGCAACCACCCCACCGAAGAGCACCTGCTACCGCTATTCTTCGCCCGCGGTGCTGGCGGCATCTTCAAGGTAGAACACGCCGGCTTCACCTACGGTGCGCTGGGCATGGATATCTATCGCTTCGACTAGAAGGCCGAAACGCGCCATACACAATGAGGCCCGTCGATGACGGGCCTCATTCATTCACTCCAGCCGCACCAGAATACGCCCGACCATGCCGCCAGCCAGGATTCGCTCGATGGACGCCGGCAATTCTGCCAGGCCAATTTCCTGGCACAGCGGCGAAAGATCGAGCTTCCACTGCAGCGAGA
>CAZIZA010000311.1:0-4362 GCA_964543555.1 uncultured Pseudomonas sp. | reverse complement strand
GTGATAGGCGCATAACCTCCGAGGGTGGGCGTGGGCGTATTGTTGATGACGGCGTTGACCAGTGGCAGAACGGTTGGCCATTGCTCGTCGTCGATGTGGCCATCTAACATGATGGCTGATAGGATCTCGCGGATTTCGCGGTTGACACGTTCCACGACGCCATTTGACCATGGAGCATAACTGGCTGTGAAGTGGTGGTCGGCGCGTAGTGTGGTTGCAAGCTTGCGGAGAACTCCGTTGAGAAAGTGGGTTCCTCTGTCGCTGGTCCAGTGTGGCACTGGGCCGAATCGGTGGAACCACTGAAGGAGGGCGGTAACAACGTGTTCGCTGGCAGCTGCTGGCGTTGGAGTCAGCTCAACGTAGCGGCTGAATCTGTCAATCATGACAAGCACGTATTTGTGCCCGCCAGGTGTCGCAGGGGTCGGTTCGCGGATGGTCATGTAGTCGAAGTGGATGGAGGCATTGGGTTCCGTTGCTTGCGCCGTTTGCAGCAGAGCACGTGGGATAGATTTGCCTCCTTTCGTTTTGACGCAGCTGATGCATGTCTTAACAAATGACTTGACGTCGTTGTCGATAGTTGGCCAGACAAACGTTGTGCTGAGCCATCGTGTTGTTGTGTCGATGCCACGGTGTCCTGCCGCGCCTTGGTGCGCTACAATGCACAGGCGGAGGCGGAGGTGGCGGTTGTCGGGGACGTACACACGTTGGGCGGCGTCAACGAGTAGGCCCGCAGTGTTCTTTGTCAGTTTGAGTGTCGTAATGTCGTCCGCATTGGTGCCGGTGGCTTGAGCATCCTTGATCTCCTGCTCCGTTGGCACATCATCAACTTCAAACGTGACCGCAACGTCCATGTCGAACTGGTGCGGTGAAGCCGTGTTGTGTGCAGCGGGGGTTGCAGGCGGTGCTTGTCGTCGTGCCACTGCCATAGCTGTGTGCGAGGCGATGACGGGAGGGTCCAAAGGCGAGGTTTCGCGTTTGTGCGGGGATGCCCAGCGAGAGAACATGTCGCTGATGAAGTTGTCTGGTCCTTTGATGTAGCGGATGTCGTAGTTGTACTTCCTCATTGCAATCAACCAACGCTCAATACGGTCCGCGGCTTGCTTCCTGCCGTTGGCCACAGCTGTGTCCTGGCTGAAAAGGAATCCGAGGTTGGCGTGGTCGGTGAAAATGATGAAGCCTTTCGGTCGTTGAAGGAAATACGTGGACTTGGTGCAGGTAGCTTTGATGGCAAAACCTTCCTTCTCAATCGTTGGCCACTTGTGCTCAGTTGCATTGAACTTGCCGCTGACAAACGCCAATGGTTGGTGGTGCTGCTGGAGCATCGGTTTGGCGAGTTCGGCGGGGTCACACTGGGTCACAATGCCGGCGTAAAAGTCGTCAGATGCATCTGTAAAAACGCACAGTTGCATGTTGTCGTCGGGGTAGGCCATCAGGGTTGATGCAGCAATGGCAGCGTTGATGTCGTTGAATGCTGCGTCGTGTGTGGCATTCCAGCCGTGGTTGGACAGCAGGATCTTAGCTACCGCGCGTTGGGTCGTTTTCGTGGTGACGGAGAGTGCTTTGGTCAGTAGGGATTGCAGGGGGGCTGCCATCTCAGTGAACTTGACAATGGACCCGCGCATCCAGTTTGCACTGGCCAGGTACGTGCGTAGCTCCGCCACTGTCGTGGGCTTGGCCATGTGCGTCACTGTGTGGATGAATTCGGGGTTGAATCGAACTCCATCAGCTGAGTAGACGCGGCCGCAGAACGTAATCTCGGGTGAGTAAAAGACGGTCTTTTTCGCAGAGACTTTCAGTCCAACAGCGTTGAGGGCCTCCAGGATGGCGATCCACGCGTTGATGAAGTCGTCCTCGGTCTTGGCAAAGACAAGGATGTCGTCAATGAAGAGGATACAGGCTCGGCCGATGTGTGCTTCCAGAACTTTGGACACAGCCGCATGGAAGGGTCCAGCGGCGTTCCTGCTGCCTTGGAGCAGACGGCGTGATGTGTAAACTCCACGGTCGGTGACAATGGTCATGTACTTCTGCGAGTCGGGGTGCACCTCCATTTGCCAGTAGCCGTTGCTAAGGTCAAGCTTGCCGAAAAATTGGGCACCAGCGACGTAAGTAGCAAACGTGTCTTGGTTGGGGATGGGGGTGACGGTGGGTCGTGTGACGCTGTTGATGGCGCGCATGTCAACTACACAGCGTAATTGGTCTTGCAGTGGTGCAGTCGGTTCGACGCCGAACTTACGAACGGGGTAAGCTGGAGAACCGAACGTGGATCCCGGGTTGTGGAAAACGTAGCCATAGCGTTCAAGTTTGGCCATTGTATCGGCCAGGAACTTGCTGTGCTCGGCACTGAACTTCCGGATGGCGGGGGGTCGTAGCTTGTTGAAAAGCTCTTGGTTGACTTCAAGCTGCACTGGTGGCATACGTGCCGGGGGGTCGTTGCTGATTGAAGTACGGAATAAATCCGGCGTGGTCGTAGCGATAAAATCGCGTAATTTGGTGGTGTTGGTGATAGAGATGCCGCTGGCGTGCATGTCATCGATGGCAGTGTTGACGAGGGATGCTACGTACGTAGGGTCGTTGTCAGAGACCGGGAGTGGCATTTCGTTGTCTGCTTCGAGGACAATGGCGCGGAGGACGGCGGCGCTCTCAAGGGTGTAGTCGTCATCAGGAGGTGGGGCAGCGGAGGTGGCTTGGATGAGCTGCGCGATGTTGAGCCCGAAACGAGTGCGGATGGTGCCATGGCCGATGAGAATGACGTCAGTTGTGAGGCCAGGCACAACGAACATAGTGAGAGATGGGATCAGCTTGGTGGAGCCATCAATGAACTCTATGTTGGCGTCTATGCGCAGTTTGTGGGTGGCAGTCAGGGCTCCAGCTGCGCCGGCTGTTGCTGTTTGAACGGGGAATGGCTTCTCCAGTGGAGTGAGGAGGACGGGGGTGTCGTGGATGGCGGCAAGTGCACCGTCCATGCTGATGAAGGTCTCCGTTGCTCCGGTGTCAAACGTGAAAGGGACAGTGCTGGATCCAAGGCTCAGATGGCCGTCAATGCGCGTGCTGGTGGACGTGTTGAAGGCGGTTGTGTTGGTCTTGCTCCAGGCGGCTTTCATCTCGATGAACTTGGCTTGCTTTTCCTCATAAGTCAGGCTGGGGCATCGCATGAGCTTGTGTGGCCCGTTGCAGTGGAAACAGGTCACGGGAGTGCTGGAGCCGGCTTTTGCGGGTTTGTCGCTGGAGGCGGGTGCTGTGGTGGCGGGTGCTGCAGCTGCTGCTGTTTGGTGGGTGCGGGTGCCGCCAGTGGTGGTGTGTTGGCGGGATTTGCCGTGTCCACGGTCTGCCTTGCGTTGGCGCAGCATGGCGTTGTACTCCAGGCGATTTGCAATTAGTAAGTCGAACCAGCCGTCCACAGTTTTCACGTCATTGCTGAAGACTGCTTCTTCGATGCCAATGCGGAAACCTTCGGGGTAGAGCAGGCTGTTGAGGAGCTTGACGGTCCGGTTGGAAGCCTTGCTGCCGGCGGTCAGTAAGTGGCGGACGCCGTCTTCATCAAGGGCGCGCTCAAAGTCCAGTTGGAAGCAGTTGAAAGTGTCTTCAAAACTGCCTTTGGTGATGTCCCAACGTACTTTTCGGCGGATGACAGCTTCAGCTTCGGGGTAGGTCCTTCCGAACTTAATAGTGCTGTGAGTAACAGCAGCCATAAGGGCGGTGTGTAGAACTTCGTCCCACTGGGTGAGGTGGTCGGATTTCTCGTCCCGGGGGGGTGCTAGGGGGTCAGCGGGGATGGTGCCATTGTGGAGGCGTACAAAGCGGGGAATCCCTGGTAGCATGGCGGGGTCGATCATGGCGCGGAGTCCAGTGCGGGAGAACCCCAGGGCTTCTTGCTCGAGGTGCCATTCGTCCCTGGCGCGCAGGAACTTGCGAATTTCGGGGACACATAGGGAGCGCAGTGTAGGGCGGCGCTGAATCTCCATTGCGACAGCTTCCTGGAAATGGGTGATGTCGGATTCATCTTCAGAGGATGCGCCTGAGTGCGTGGAGCCAGCCTTGGTTTCTGAGCCGGAATGGGCGGCTGCTTCAGAGGAGGCTGATGTGCGGGTTTTCCCGGCGTGTGCTGACCTGGTTTTGACGGGTGAGCGTGCTGGGATGGGCTTGGGCGGCATGACGAAGATGTGAGTGGATTAGCGTGGGGTGTAGGGTGTGGGGTGTGGGGCGTGGGTCGTAAAACGTGGGTCGTGGGTCGTGAGGTTTTTAACGGATCAGGGGAAAAAACGTGCCCTGTTACCGTTGTTGTTTCGTGGTCGTGTCGTTTCGTGGTCGTGTGTCGTTGGCCTTAGTTCACTAGAAACGTTTCTGTGGGCCGTTTATCCCTCA
>CAZIZA010000310.1:0-4378 GCA_964543555.1 uncultured Pseudomonas sp. | reverse complement strand
ACCTGGACAGCTACCTGGATCACTACAACACCCAGCGGCCACATCAGGGCAGGATTATGGAAGGACAGACTCCCTACAGCATGTTCAAAAAGGGTCTGAAATTGATACCGAAAGAAGTGCGCACTAAAGTAGCGTAAACAAGACACCGGTTTGAGGCCGGTGTAAGGCGATAACTAGGGTTGTATAAGTTTTAAACTCCCCATTTTGTTTATCAATCTCGTTGAGCGCTGATTAACGTTTGCAAATCAGAACTCAATCTAGGCTTTCTTTATTGTGTTGCTCAATGATATTTTCTTAATATTTATGATTATTTTTTATTTTTTTTGATTATCAAAGCTTTTGCTTTTTTTTGCCATAAGACGGTGCTAGTTTTTTGATGAATCAGATAACCCATTATCCATTATCTGAAGAACTGAACCACTATAACTATAATAATATGGAGGGTTATTATTTTAACTGTCGCCCCCTTGTGCTCTGTACGTGCTAAATGGTTACTAATTTTACTAAACTTTAAAAAAGGAAGGGGTATTAAATACGCATAAACACGATGTAGATTTAAGATGTATAGAAAAATAATCAAGTGTGAATTCAAAAAAATCATAAATACTGTAGGAACATAATAATGGAAAGATATGTAGGTAGTAACATAATAAGAATGGCATATGTGATAGGCTCTACTTATTTGCTATTACTTTCTACTGCTAGTCCACCTGCTTTTGCATCATTTGTTGCTGATAGAATTGATAATGTATCAGAGGGAGTATCTCGTGCTTGCGGAAGTGCTGAAGGGGGAGCATGGTTTTGTAATACTGACGTAAATATTACTCAACTGAATGTATCTCAAGGTGATCTGATAAAGTTTGAAGTTCCACATAATATGGATGTTCAAGAAGCTTATGGTCCTTTTATTATTACCCAGGAGGACTGTAAGCTGGTTTCACAGCAAGATCATCTCGATACTTACGAATGCTTGGTCAGTAAAACTGGTACTCCTTCAAAAAAGGAGCTGATTATTGGACTAAATGCTAATGGTGATGAAAGCCTTCTTTCAAAAGATATAAAGATCTTTGATATGCATGAAGCTCCTCCTGAGCCTTTCGATCCTGAGATTCATGTCACCAATTTTGACGTGAAAGATAGAATGGGAAATTATGTTAAAGATAACCCAAGCAACTTTGTTCCAACCTTATCTACACTTAGTGCCGTACTTTCTTTTACCATGAAGCTAGATGGAGAGGGAAAAACGTCTGATATTTTCTACGCATTCAAAGAAGCAGGGAAGGAGCATGTTTGGCAGAAGATACCAAGTGATGCTGTTCATTGTGATGAAGTCGATGAGAGAAAGCTTGCTTGCACAGCAATTTTTCATTTGTCTTCAAATCAAAATGGTCAGCCAGGATTTCAGCCTGAAATAGATTATGAACTCCTTTTTTCATATTATTCAGATGGATATAATTTAATTGATTATAACGATAGTCCAATATTTCAGCATGTAAAGGGGGCATATACAAAACCTATTTCAGGAAAAATCATTCCTGAGTATGCAGAGAGAAACATTGATCCTAGTAAGTGTTTCTTCTTAGCACCGAATCAGTTGTCACAGTCTTGTAATATCCTTATTGGCAGTAAGTCTGCCAAGTACAATGTGAGTTATTTTCAAGATCCAGACATTCCTGCTGTACCAACTCTTGATGGGAAGCCTACCTTTAGTGACCCAATCAATGATAAATATAGTATTGATCTCAATAATAAAGATCTATCAGATTGGGGGAGTGATATTTCATCCGATAACGAGGCCACTTTTTCGCTCTCACAAAAGGCCATTATTTTCATCAAAGAAAAGCATGATGTCCATGAAGTAATTGATATTGATAATACCAACGACATATCTAATTACTACAATGGTGTTGTAGAGCCATCAAAAGGTGACAATATTGGAGTCAAAGTGAGATTGAATGGTGATTCTGGTGAGGTAAATGCTTCTAGTTGGCGCGTTTCTGTTGAAGGGCTGCCTGAATTGAATAACTCATTTACAATTGATTCTGATGGTGTAATTAAGTACATTGGATATCCTGAGATAACTCCGCAAGTTTTAAATCTAAAAGTTACTGGTGTATTGCTGAATGATGAATATAGCGGGATATTTCCAGTTTCCGTTCAAAGTACTGAGCAATTGATTTGGGGCATGAATAAAAATGTCATGTATCCCATGACTGTCTATCATGAGCGAGCAATACTTACAAAACCTCCAAAAGATGGATATCGTCAGTTTGCATCCTTAGATGATGTTGATTCAGTTCAGTGGCGCATTAGACCATTGGAAAATAGTGTGTCTGGTCAATTGAAAGTGTTGCTCTTAAATGATCAAGGAAAATGTCTTACGATTAATGATGATTCAGGTCTGATTGTACCAAAAATTTGTGATGAATCAACACAGCAAGAGTTTTACGTTTCTCTTGATAAAGCAAGTCCAATCTATGTGTCTGCTAGTCATGACAAGGTGTTAGACTATGAGTTTGCAGAAGGTGAAGGCTCTCATCGAGTGCTAGTTAAGAATTTTGATGCTCGCTCTGAATATCAAGACTTCATTATTACAAGAAAGTACCCTGGCTCAGCATTCTATTTTGATGTTAATCATCACAAAGTTCCTGTTCAGGCTAAAAGTTACCACCAAAGTGCACATAAGTATTTTGATGTTGATGATGATAGTCGGCAGCTAGAATATTCTTGCACTATTGAAGGGTTATCTTCTTGTAATATAGAAAAAGATACAGGTGTTTTTTATCTCCCGAATAAGAGTGCAGGTTACAAAACTAATGTTGTTGCTACACTTAATGAATCAGAAAATTATTTTAAAACTGCTGTGGGCTATGATGTTAAAGTGACGCCATCAAAAGTGTCTTTTGTTGTAAAGTCTGTCGGCAACCTCCCTAAGTATGAGAGTGAACAGCCATCGTTAGTGTTTTCAGATTTAGACCGAACACATGGTTCCGATGTAAGAGGAAATATGTATTACTATATTTCTGATGCTAGTTCTAGGCTTACAAATGACTTCTCAATTTATGCCGATGATGTGTTTAAATTGAAATTTCACCAGATAGCGTCGCTTTCTTCAAAAAGCGTACAAAGTGATAAGCGAGTGGATTTTGTCATGCACTATTGCCACATGTGGGATTATGATCCTGGTCGTGATGATTGGCTTTGCAACGGAGTTGCAAAACTGAATCTCGAAGAGGATGAACCCGTTCGAAATCATAAAAATTTAAATGATTTTGAAAGTTCAGTTGTAGAATCATTTATTGGCTGGAGTGAAAACATATATACTAATGGAATGCTTCTTTTTGAAGTGACAAACTAATTTTATTGTTAATTTATGCGGCCCATTTAATGGGCTGCATGTACAGAGCTAGTTATCGCCTGACACCGGCCTCCAACCGGTGTCTTGTTTACGCTACTTTAGTGCGCACTTCCTTCGGTATCAATTTCAAACGGCGTTGTTTCCCAAATCAGCCAGCAAGTCATGGCGTTCACAGCCCAGGGTGAGCGCTACACTCGGGGCTTTCTGACAGGTAGGCCAAGGGTATTCAGTTTGTTCATCGCACACACGTAGGCCATAACCTCTACCACTTGACCGTTGTAGCTACGCAGACTGATTTTCCCCGCCAACAACTGCTTGAACCGATACATCGCCGTCTCTGCCAGCGAGCGACGGTGGTATCCCGATATCTTCTTCCAGTGCGCCAGCCCTTCCTTGCGCATTACCAGCACCGCTTCATTTCTTGGGTGCCCCTTTTTCCATAACCCCGCATTCTTGCGAGGCGGGATACAGGCTGTCGCCCCTTTGCGCGAGATAAGCCGATGGCTGGCTTTGCTGTCGTAGGCGCCATCCGCATAAACACGTCCCAGCTTGCGTCGCAGTGGATTGAGTAAGGTCGGCAGCACTTCGGCATCATGGACATTTTCCAACGACACTTCCGCCGTCACGATATCGTGGGTCACCGGGTCTACTGCCAGATGCAACTTGCGCCAGACACGCCGCTTCTCAGCGCCGTGTTTTCTGACCTTCCACTCGCCTTCGCCAAATACCCTCAGGCCAGTCGAGTCGATGACCAAGTCGGTGATACGCCCCTTGGCTGGTTGTCGATAGGCCACTTTCACCGTGCGAGCGCGCTTGCAGACACAGCTGTAGTCCGGCGCACACAGCGGTACGTTCATCAACTCGAACAGGGAGTCGAGTAGCCCCTGAGTGGCCCGTAGAGTGAGGTTAAAAATCCCCTTGAGTATCAGGAAGGTACAAATGGTCTGGTCGGTGTAGAGTTGACTGCGGCCCCGTCGCCCGTGATGGTTATGGTGGAACCAGTTGTTCATGACTTCGGCA
>CAZIZA010000309.1:1177-4392 GCA_964543555.1 uncultured Pseudomonas sp. | reverse complement strand
GCCAGTTTGCTCGGTTTCATGATTGCAGTACCACGCCGCTGTCGTCTTCCCAGTACACCACCACCGGATCGTCCCAGGTTGGACGCTTGCCACGACGCTCGGCGTTGGCGATGAAGCACTGCACGACCTGACCGGAAGTGAGCTTCACGTAGTACACCGAGTGGCCGCCGAGGTAGGCGATGTCATGCACGTGGCCACGGCTCCAGTTGTACTCGGGGTGCTCGTGGTCATCCGGCAAGGCGGTGGCCATCAGCAGCTTTTCCGGGCGCAGGGCGTAGCTGACGGACTTGTTCTCGGCGCGGGTACTGACGCCGTGACCGATGTAGATCGGCTTGTCCAGTTGCGGGCAAGCGATGATCGCGTGGTCAGCCTCATCGCTGGTGATTTGCCCATCGAACAGGTTGACGCTACCGATGAATTCGCACACCAGACGGCTGGTCGGCGTCTCGTAGATGTCGATCGGACTACCGGTCTGAGCGATCCAGCCCAGGTGCATGATGGCGATACGCTGGGCCATGGTCATGGCCTCTTCCTGGTCGTGGGTGACCATCACGCAGGTCACGCCGACGCGCTCGATGATTTCCACCAGTTCCAGTTGCATCTGCGAACGCAGCTTCTTGTCCAGCGCGCCCATCGGCTCGTCGAGCAGCAGCAGCTTGGGACGCTTGGCCAGCGAGCGGGCCAGCGCCACCCGCTGACGCTGGCCACCGGAAAGCTGATGCGGCTTGCGCTTGGCGTACTGGGTCATGTGCACCAGCTTGAGCATCTCGGCCACACGCTCATCGATCTCGGCCTTGGGCAGCTTGTCCTGCTGCAGACCGAAGGCGATGTTCTGCGCCACGGTCATGTGCGGGAACAGCGCGTAGGACTGAAACATCATGTTGATCGGCCGCTGGTACGGCGGCATGTCGGTGATGTCGATGCCATCGAGGATGATGCGCCCCTCGGTGGGCCGTTCGAAGCCGGCGAGCATGCGCAGCAAAGTCGACTTGCCCGAGCCGGAACCACCGAGCAGGGCGAAGATTTCGCCCTTGTTGATGGTCAGCGAGACATCATCGACCGCCACGGTCTCATCAAACTTCTTGGTCACCCGATCGATCTTGACCAGCACCTCTTTCGGTGTCTGATCTCCCTCGAGGGCTTTTTTGTAGGCGCTGGAGGCAACAGCCATTATTGGAAAACTCCCGGAAGATTGTGCCCGGCCCTACGGCCGGGCAGGAACGATTACTGGCCCGACTTGACCTTGGTCCAGGTGCGGGTCTTGAGGCGCTCGACTTGTGCTGGCAATTCAGCGGAGATGTACAGCTTGTCCAGCACCGCTTGTGGCGGATAAACGGACGGATCGTTGCGGACTTCCTCGTCCATGAACGCGTCTGCCTTGGTATTGGGGTTGGCATAGCCGACGTAATCGCTGACTTCGGCGATCACCTCAGGCTCGAGGAGGAAGTCGATGAAGGCATGTGCCTGCTCGGCATTGGCGGCATCGGCAGGGATGGCCATCATGTCGAACCAGAGGTTGGCGCCCTCCTTCGGGATGCTATAGGCGATTTCGATGCCCTTGCCGGCTTCGTCTGCACGGTCAGCCGCCTGCAGGATGTCGCCGGAGAAACCGGCAGCAATACAGATGTTGCCGTTGGCCAGGTCGCCGATGTACTTGGAACTGTGGAAGTAGGTGACGTAGGGACGCACTTCCAGCAGCTTGGCCTCGGCCTTGGCGTAGTCATCGGGGTTGGTACTGTTGGGGTCCAGGCCAAGGTAGTTGAGCATGGCCGGGATCATTTCATCGCCCGAATCGAGAAAGGCAACGCCACACTGACTGAGCTTCTTGATGTTCTCTGGCTCGAACAGGACCGCCCAGGAGTCGATCTCGTCGACACCGAGCACACTCTTGATCTTGTCGACGTTGTAGCCGATACCGTTGGTGCCCCACAGGTAGGGCACGGCATATTGATTGCCAGGATCGTTGGTTTCCAGTTGCTTGAGCAACGCCGGATCCAGATTGCTCCAGTTCGGCAGGCGCGAACGGTCGAGCGCCTGGAAGGCGCCGGCACGAATCTGCTTGCCGAGGAAATGATTGGTGGGCACGACCACGTCGTAGCCGCTACGGCCAGCAAGCAGCTTGCCTTCGAGGGTTTCATTGGAGTCGAACACATCGTAAATCGGCTTGATGCCGGTTTTCGCCTCGAACTTGGCGAGTGTTTCTTCGCCGATGTAGTCACTCCAGTTGTAGATGTGCACCGTCTGCTGGGCCAATGCGGCTCCACTCAGGGTAGCGGCTGCCAGGGCGATCAGAGTCTTGGGCAGGGTTACTCGCACAGTTTCATCCTCGCTTTGGTGCGCCGCCAAAAAAGCGCGGCACTTTATAGGAAAACGCGTTGGGAATCAGCGACTGCCAGATCGAGCTGCAGCGTTAGCGCTGAAGGCTCAGGCCCGAACACGCGCACATCGATGGCCATCGTGGCCGGTAAAGTGTTTATGGATGACCTGACGGGCGAACCCGTCAGGTCTGTACCACCGCGATCAGCGACCGGACTTGATCTTGGTCCAGCTGCGGGTCATGGTGCGCTGCACCGCCGGCGCCAGGTCCGGGAAGGTGTAGATCTTCTTCAGCACTTCCGGCGTCGGGTATACACCCGGGTCGGTACGCAGGGCTTCATCCACCAGCGGCGTGGCTGCAGCGTTGCCGTTGGGGAATTGCACGTAGTTGGTGATGCTGGCCATCACCTCCGGCTTCATCAGGTAGTTGAGGAAGACGTGGGCGGCCTCGACATTCTTGGCATCAGCCGGCACGGCGAGCATGTCGAAGAAGGAACCGGCACCCTCTTTCGGAATGTTGTAGCCAACTTCCACGCCGTTCTTCGCTTCCTCGGCACGCGCCTTGGACTGGTAGATATCACCCGAATAACCGATGGCAACGCAGATGTTGCCGTTGGCCAGGTCGGAGATGTACTTGGAACTGTGGAAGTAGGCTACCGAAGGACGGATGGAGAGGAACAGCTCCTCGGCCTTCTTCAGCTCGTCAGCCTTGCTGCTATCCGGGGCATAGCCCAGGTAATGCAGGGCTGCCGGCAGGATCTCGGTCGGCGAGTCGAGGAAGGATACGCCGCAGGCCTTCAGCTTCTCCATGTTCTCCGGCTTGAACACCAGGTCCCAGGAGTCGACCGGCGCGTCTTCGCCGAGCACGGCCTTGACCTTCTCGACGTTGTAGCCGATGC
>CAZIZA010000309.1:0-1077 GCA_964543555.1 uncultured Pseudomonas sp. | reverse complement strand
ACCGGCGCGTCTTCGCCGAGCACGGCCTTGACCTTCTCGACGTTGTAGCCGATGCCGATGGTGCCCCACATGTAGGGGATCGAGTACTGGTTACCCGGATCGCTCGGATCCAGCGCCTTGAGCAGATCCTTGTCGAGGTTCGACCAGTTCGGCAGTTTGGACTTGTCCAGCTTCTGGAACACGCCGGCCTTGATCTGCTTGGCCAGGAACGGGTTGGAGGGTACGACGACGTCGTAACCGGAGCTGCCGGCGAGCAACTTGGCTTCCAGCACTTCGTTGCTGTCGAAGACGTCGTAGACGACCTTGATGCCGGTTTCCTTCTCGAAATTGGCCAGGGTGTCTTCGGCGATGTAATCGCTCCAGTTGTAGACATGCAGCACCTTGCTGTCAGCCTGAGCAGCGCCTGCCACGGCTGCGGTCAGGGACAACGCGAGAAGGGTCTTGCCGAATGTTTTCATGCGTACAGCTCCTGTTGTTGTGTCGGTAATCCAGAGGTCGCGCAAGCCGTTGTTGTCACACCGACTCGTGCACTCTGGCGCAGTCTGGCAAGGTCATGGCACCGCTGACAACTTTCCGTGACTGCGGACATTCAGACCGACAGGTCACGCAAGGTCAGATCCAGGCACTTGCGTGCTTTCTCTACCAGTTCGTCTATCTCTGCCGGGCTGATCACCAGCGGCGGCGCAATGATCATGGTGTCGCCCACGGCGCGCATGATCAGACCATTATTAAAGCAGTGCCCGCGACAGACCATGCCGGCAGCCACATCACTCGGGTAACGCTTGCGGCTGGCCTTGTCCTGCACCAATTCGATGGCGCCGAGCATACCGATACCGCGAACCTCACCCACCAGCGGGTGATCCGCCAGCTCACGCAGGCGACACTGCAAATACGATGCCGTTTCTGCCTTCACCCGCTCGACGATGCCTTCTTCCCTGAGAATACGCAGATTCTCCAACCCCACTGCCGCCGCCACCGGATGCCCGGAATAGGTGAAGCCGTGGTTGAAGTCGCCGTGCGCCTCGATCACCTCGAACACCTTGTCGCTGACGATCAGCCCGCCCATCGGCACGTAAC
>CAZIZA010000308.1:0-4394 GCA_964543555.1 uncultured Pseudomonas sp. | reverse complement strand
TGACCCAGATCGACAAGAACCTGACCAAGCTGCTGGCGCAGAACCCGTTGCCGGGTGATCTCGGTCGCCTGATCGAACAGGTGCCGGAGCTGGCCCGCGAGCTGAAAACCCAGCAGCAGTTCATGTTCACCGCCTGCGAGGAAATTGCCGACTTCAAGGCCGGCGAGGACATGGAAGGGCGCGAACGGCCCCGTCATCGCTTCGTCGGTGGCGTAGTGCCGGAGCATCTGACTGAACTGGGGCTGGAGTTGAAGAAGGGCTTCTCCAAACTCAACGATCTGTTCACTGGCGTGACTGAACTGCTCAAGGAAGCCATGGATGGTGAGGGCGCCGTGGGTATTGCCAGCCACCAGGCCGAGGAATGGTACCCACTGTTCGGCAGCCTGATGGCGCGGGCCAAGGGCAACTGGGAACTGTGGCTGGCCTTCACCGCTGAAGACCCTGAGGAAAGCCCGCCCATGGCGCGCTGGCTGACCCTGGCAGAGAGTGGGGCGCTATACGATATCGAGGTCAACGCCAGCCCGATCCTGGCTGCCGAAACCTTGCGCCGCAATCTGTGGAATGTTGCCCACGGCGCCCTTGTGACCTCGGCCACACTCACCGCGCTGGGCACGTTCGACCGTTATCGCATGCGCGCCGGTCTGCCCAGGGTGGCGGTTAGCGCCATTGTGCCGAGCCCCTTTCATCATGCCGACGCGGGCCTGCTACACGTGCCCGACCTGAAGGCCGACCCGCGTGAGGCGGCGCTGCATACGGCGGCCATCATCCGCGAGCTGCCGAAGCTGGTGGCCGGCAGTCGTGGGACGCTGGTGCTGTTCTCCTCGCGCAAGCAGATGCAGGACGTGTTCGACGGTCTGGATCGTGACTGGCGCAAGCGTGTATTCATCCAGGGCAACCTGTCCAAGCAGGAAACCCTGAACAAGCACAAGGCGCGTGTCGATTCAGGTGAGGAGAGCGTGCTGTTCGGCCTGGCCAGTTTCGCCGAAGGCGTCGACCTGCCCGGCGCCTACTGCGAACATGTGGTGATCGCCAAGATTCCCTTCGCCGTACCGGATGACCCGGTGGAAGCGGCGCTGGCCGAGTGGATCGAGGCGCGTGGCGGCAATCCCTTCATGGAAATCGCCGTGCCGGACGCCTCGCTGCGCCTGGTGCAGGCCTGTGGTCGCCTGCTGCGTACCGAGGCCGACCGCGGCACCATCACCCTGCTGGACCGGCGCGTGGTCACCCAGCGTTACGGCAAGGCGATTCTCAATGCGCTGCCGCCGTTTCGCCGGCAGATCGACTGAGCGATCTACTCACCACCCCTGTTGCGCTGCTCCAGCTCATCACCCAGGCGCCCCAGCATCGGCCGAATGCCGGCGCGGTACGCGGCGCGGGCGATAGCGTGAGCGGCCAGCGGTGCGCTGGCCAGCAGAATCAGCAGGCCGATAAAGGCCTCCAGGGCCAGCTCGCCACTGCTGGCCAGAGCCACTGCGCCAAGTAACAGGACGGCGCCGAGCACGCCGGCCTTGCTCGCGGCGTGCATGCGGCTGTAGCTGTCGGGCAGGCGCAGCACGCCAATTGCGCCAAGCAGAGAGATCACCGCGCCGCTCAGCACCAGCAGCGAGGCCAGCCAGGCTTGTACTTCGTTCATGGGCGCTCCTCGCTTTTTTCCGGCATCTGGCTGTGGGCGTCGTCGAACAGGAAGGCGAAGGCTGCTGTGCCGAGAAACGACACCAGTGCCAGCAGCACGGCAACATCGATGAACAATGCTTCGCCGCGTATCAGGCACAGCAGTGCCATGGCGGCTACTGCCAGCAGGGTGAGGGCGTCGATGGCCACCGCACGGTCCGGGCGGCTCGGGCCGCGCAGCAGGCGATAGAGGGTGATCAGGCCGCTCAGGGCGAGCAGGGCGGCGGCCAGGGGCAGTACCCAGGCGGCACCGGCCAGGTGCAGGGTCATGGCTTAACTCCTTCGGCTTTGCCAGCATCGAGCCAGGCCAGCAGGCGGCGTTCCAACTCGATCAGAATGTCGGTCACGTCTTCACGGCGCCGCGCATCGAGGGCGTGGATATACAGCAGGCCCTGTTCCTCGTCATAGTCCAGGGCCAGAGTGCCTGGAGTCAGTGTTAGCAGGGTGCCGAGCAGGGTGACCTTGTCGAGTTCCCGGCGAGTCACTGGGTAGGCCAGTATGGCCGGTTCAGCCTTGACCTGGCGTGCCAGTACCAGGGCCGCAACCTGGTACGTTGCAATGAACACCTGGGCGATGAACCACAGGCAGAAGCTCACGCCATGTTCAAGGCTGCATGCATAGCGGCGCAGGCGCCCGATTGCCAGGCCCAGCAGGCGCGCCAGCAGGTAGAGCAGGGCGAAGGCCAGCAAACCGCCACCGAGATGGCCGGCGCCGAGGCTCCAGGCCAGGCCTGCGCTGGCCAGCAAATGGATGAGAAACAGCATCAGGCACCTCCTGCGCCGGTAAAGGGTTGCAGATAGGCCTGCGGGTCTGCGAGCTGTGCGGCGGCCGCCACGGCGTAGTCGATCAGCGGGCCGGCGCCGAGGCCGATCAGCACGGTGAGCAGCGCCAGGGCGCTCATGCCCAGCCAGGCCGCGCGCATGCCGGTGACCGTTTGCAGCGCCTCTTCACCCTGCGGGTGAGGCTTGAGGAAAGCTTCGTTCCAGATCTTGTTCATCGACAGCAACGTGAATACGCCCGTCAGCAGGGCGATGCCCGCCGCCCACCAGGCAGCGGCGTCCAGGCTGGCCTTGACCAGCAGGAACTTGGCCCAGAAACCCGACAGTGGCGGAATGCCGGCCAGTGATAGCGCCGGAATGGCGAACAGCAGCGCCAGCCAGGGCATACGCTTGTACAGCCCGCCCATGTCGGCCAGCCGCTCGGAGCCACAGATACGCGCCGCCAGGCCACCGATGAAGAACAGGTTGGCTTTCACCACGATATGGTGGATCAGGTAGAACACCGCACCAGCCAGCGCCAGCGGGGTGGCCAGGGCCAGGCCGAGGATCATGTAGCCAACCTGGCTGACGATATGGAACGACAGGATACGCCGCACCTCGGTCTGCGCCGCCGCGCCCAGCACGCCCACCAGCATGGTGGCGCAGGCGACCCACAGCAGTAGCTGATGCGGCAGGCCATGCTCGGGCCAGAGCAGGGTCACCAGGCGGATCAGCGCGTACACGCCGACCTTGGTCAGCAGCCCTGCGAACATCGCCGAAACGGCTGTCAGGGCGACGTGATAGGTGGCCGGCAGCCAGCCGAACACCGGGAACAGCGCAGCCTTGATGGCGAACGACAGCAACATCAGCAGCAGCGCCGGCGTTACGCCAGGTGGCGCCTCACCGCTGCGCATGATCATCGCCAGCTCGCCCATGTTCAGCGTGCCGCTGGCGCCGTAGACCAGGCCGGCGGAGAGCAGGAAAATCAGTGTGGCGAACAGGTTCAGGGCCACATAGGTCATGCTGCCGGCCAGGCGGCGGCTACCACCGCCCAATGCCATCAGGGCGAAGGAGGCGATCAGCAGCACCTCGAACCAGACGTACAGGTTGAAGATGTCGGCGGTAATGAAGGCGCCGCAGATGCCGGTCAGCAGCCCCTGGATGAACAGGTGGAAGTCGCGGCCGATCTTGCTGTCGTTGTCCTTGGCCACGCCATAAAGCAGGGTGACCAGTGCGACCAGGGCACTGATGGCGATCATCACCGCTGACAGGCGATCGATCACCAGGCTGATACCGAATGGCGCCTGCCAGTTGCCCACCTGACCGCTGAGCACCACGCCTTGCGCAGCCTGCCAGACCAGCACCAGGCCGACGGCCAGCAGCAGGGCGGCGCCGCTCAGGCTGAGCACGCGCACGGCCAGCAGGTGGCGGCGCAGGATGATCGCCAGCAGCAGGCTGCACAGGGGGATGAGAATCGGTGCAACGAGTAACGCGTGATTCATCGGCGAGCCTCCGCGCCATGGGCGTCCTGTTCGTGCTCGCTGTCGTGCCAGTCCGGCGCCGGTTGCTCAGTGATCGAGCTGACCGAGTCGGTGGTTTTGTCGCCATGCAGTTCGCGGGTGCGCTTGAGCAGCGCCAGGGCGAAGATGAACAGGCTGAAACCGATGACGATGGCGGTCAGTACCAACGCCTGCGGCAGCGGGTTGGCGGTGCTGGCAGCGTTGCCAGCCTCGATGAACGCCGGGCGTTCGCCGAAGAAGCGCCCGGCGGTGAGAACCCCCAGGTTAATTGCATTACCCAGGACCACAACGCCCAGCACGACGCGCTTGAGGTTGCGATCCAGAAGCATCCACAGGCCCAGACCTGCCAGGCCTCCGGTGGTGATTGCGGCTAGCCATTCCATTGCTGGCGAACTCCCGTGAGCTTGTCGATCATGTGCAGGGCGGAGCCGAACACGGTGAGGAA
>CAZIZA010000307.1:0-4394 GCA_964543555.1 uncultured Pseudomonas sp. | reverse complement strand
TGCTTGAGGTCTTCGACGGTGATCAGTTGCTTGCCATGCAGGCTGGAAACGAAGGTCAGGCAGGAATTGAGTGTGCGATAGCGCACGCGCTCGCCAATCAGCTCGCCTACCACCACGGTGCAGGCGCCGCAGTCCCCGGAGGCGCAGCCTTCCTTGGTTCCGGTTTTGCCGAGGTGCTCACGCAGGTAGTTGAGCACGGTAACGTTGGGGTCCAGGGCATGCTCTGTGCGCAGCTCCCGGTTGAGTAAAAACTGGATCAAGGACGACCTCCAGACACTTTATTATCATCAGGTAGTTGGCTCGCTGCGTATGGGCACGCATTACCGAGCCCTGGCGTGAATGGCCGTTGAGGCAATCTAGGTTTATCTGACTTTTCGGTCAACAAATATCTGACCTTGAAGTCAGTATTCTGCTGCGGGGTTATCTGTAACGAATGGCTCTGCTTCATGGTGACCGATCTGTAAAAACCTAACGATGCGTGCAGCAAGTGCCGTGCCGCAACGCTTGGCCCGATAAACCCCTGTGTTACACTCTGTGCTCGTTTTTCATGCTCGCGCCCAGCACTGGCGGGCCTCCCAGACTCGACTATCGGCTCCAGGTTCGACGCAAATAAGGAATGTCATGACGTTCAAGGCCCCGGACAGCCTCGCCGAGCAAATTGCCCATTATCTTGCCGAGCGCATCATTCGCGGTGAGCTAAAAGAGCGCGAGCGCATTCAGGAGCAGAAGGTCACACAGGCCCTTAATGTCAGTCGCGGCTCGGTGCGCGAAGCACTGCTCATTCTCCAGCGTCGCCATCTGATCGTAATTTTGCCGCGTCGTGGCGCCCAGGTCAGTGAACTCACGCCGCACCACGTCACCAGTCTCTATGCCCTGAGCATCGAGCTTTACGTGATGCTGGCACGCGCTGTCATTGAGCGCTGGCAGGTGGAAAGCGATCTGGCGCTCTTCGTTGAGATCAAGGGCCGTCTGCAGAACAGCCTCGACCGCGATGATATCAGCGCGTTCGTCGAGAACAGTTTCGACGTGATGCGCGCGGCTTTTCCCTTCGCCGATAACCCCTATCTCCAGGAAACTCTGGAGAATCTGTTGCCGGCCATCAGTCGTACCTACCACCTGGCCCTGGAGCGCCGCAAAGGCGAGATGAGCCAGTTCATGAATACCTTCGCCAGCCTGCTGCATGCGATTGTCACGCGCGATGCCGTGCGCGCGCGCGAGGTCCTGCAGGCCTACGGCCAGCACAACTGCCAGCTGGTGCTGGCCACCCTGGCCGAGCGGTAAGCCACTATGCGCCTGAAGAGCATCAAGCTGGCTGGCTTCAAGTCCTTCGTCGATCCGACGACGGTGAGCTTTCCCAGCAACATGGCGGCGGTGGTCGGACCCAACGGTTGCGGCAAGTCCAACATCATCGACGCCGTGCGCTGGGTGATGGGTGAAAGCTCGGCGAAGAACCTGCGCGGCGAGTCGATGACCGACGTCATCTTCAACGGCTCCAACACGCGCAAGCCGGTGACCCAGGCCTCCATCGAGCTGATTTTCGACAACAGCGACAACTCGCTGGTGGGCGAATACGCCGCTTTCGCCGAGATTTCCATCCGCCGCCGGGTGACCCGCGACGGGCAGAACACCTATTTCCTCAACGGTACCAAGTGCCGGCGCCGCGATATCACCGACATCTTCCTCGGCACCGGCCTGGGGCCGCGCAGCTACTCGATCATCGAGCAGGGCATGATCAGCAAGCTGATCGAGGCCAAGCCCGAGGAGCTGCGCAACTTTATCGAAGAGGCCGCCGGCATCTCCAAGTACAAGGAGCGCCGCCGCGAGACCGAGAACCGCATCCGCCGCACCCAGGAAAATCTGGCGCGCCTGACCGACCTGCGTGAGGAGCTGGAGCGTCAGCTCGAACGCCTGCACCGCCAGGCCCAGGCGGCGGAGAAGTACCAGGAATACAAGGCCGAGGAGCGCCAGCTCAAGGCGCAACTGCTGGCCCTGCGCTGGCAGACGCTGAACCAGCAGGTCGGCAGCCGCGAGCAGGTGATCGGCGATCAGGAAGTGGCCTTCGAGGCCCTGGTGGCCGAGCAGCGCAGCGCCGATGCCAGCATCGAGCGGCTGCGCGATGGCCACCATGAACTCTCCGAACGGTTCAACCTGGTACAGGGGCGCTTCTACTCCGTGGGCGGCGATATCGCCCGCGTCGAGCAGAGCATCCAGCATGGCCAGCAGCGCCTGCGCCAATTGCAGGATGACCTGCGCGAAGCGGAAAAGGCGCGCCTGGAGACCGAATCGCACCTCGGTCATGACCGCACGCTGCTGGCTACCCTGGGCGAAGAGCTGGAGATGCTCCTGCCCGAGCAGGAGATGACCGCCGCTGCCGCCGAGGAATCCGCCGCCAGCCTGGAAGAGGCCGAAGCCGCCATGCACGGCTGGCAGGAGCAGTGGGATGGCTTCAACCAGCGCAGCGCCGAACCACGCCGTCAGGCTGAAGTGCAGCAGTCGCGCATTGCCCAGCTGGAGCAGAGCCTGGAGCGCCTGAGTGAGCGCCAGCGCCGGCTGAACGAAGAATTGCAGCAACTGGCGGCCGACCCCGAAGACGCCGCCATTCTCGAATTGAACGAACAGCTTGCCGCTGGTGAGCTGGAGCACGAAGCGCTGCAACTGGCCGAGGAGCAGCAGGCCGAGCGCCTGCAGCACCTGCGCGAGGAACTGCAGCAGGCCGGTCAGGCCCAGCAGCAGGCGCAGGGCGAGCTGCAACGGCTGAACGGCCGCCTGGCGTCGCTGGAAGCGCTGCAGCAGGCGGCGCTCGACCCGGGGCAGAGCGCCGGCGAGTGGTTGCGCGAGCAGAACCTGCAACAGCGCCCGTGCCTGGCCGAAGGCCTGCGTGTGGAAGCAGGCTGGGAGCTGGCGGTGGAAACCGTGCTCGGTGCCGACCTGCAAGCAGTGCTGCTGGATGATTTCGCCGGCCTGGATTTCTCTGCGCTGGAGCAGGGCGAACTGCGTCTGGCCAGCCCGGCTTCGGCCGGTGCGCGCCGCCCCGGCAGCCTGCTGGACAAGGTCGAGTCGAACCATGACCTGTCGCCCTGGCTGGCCGCTGTGCGCCCGGTGGAATCGCTGGAGCAGGCGTTGGCCGCCCGTGCGCAATTGGCCGAAGGCGAAAGCCTGATCAGCCGCGACGGCTACTGGGTCGGCCGGCACTTCCTGCGTGTGCGCCGCGCCGCCGAAGCCGACAGCGGCGTACTGGCGCGTGGCCAGGAGCTGGAGCGCCTGCAACTGGAACGTGAGGAGCGCGAAGCCGCGTTGGCGCAACTCGATGAACGTCTGCTGGGGCTGCGCGACGAACAACGTCTTCAGGAAGAACAGCGTGAGCAGCAGCGTCGCCAAGGCCAGGAACTGGCGCGGCAACTGAGTGAGTTGAAGGCAAAACTGTCTGCCAGCCAGGCCAAGGCCGAGCAGTTGGGCCTGCGCCGCCGCCGTCTGCAGGACGAACTGCAGGAGGCCGCCGAACAACGCGAGATCGAGCAGGAGCAACTGGGCGAGTCGCGCCTGCAATTGCAGGACGCACTGGATGCCATGGCGCTGGATAACGAGCAGCGCGAAAGCCTGTTGGCCAGCCGCGACAGCCTGCGCGAGCGCCTTGATCGGGTGCGCCAGGAGGCGCGTCAGCACAAGGATCACGCCCACCAGCTGGCGGTACGCGTCGGCTCGCTCAAGGCACAGCACGATTCCACCCGTCAGGCGCTGGAGCGCCTGCAGATGCAGGCCGAGCGCCTGCACGAACGGCGCGAGCAACTGTCGCTGAATCTGGAAGAGGGCGAGGCGCCGCTGGAAGAGCTGCGCATCAAGCTCGAAGAACTGCTCGAACGGCGCATGGCGGTGGACGACGAGCTGCGTCAGGCGCGTTTGGCGCTGGAAGATGCCGACCGCGAACTGCGCGATGCCGAAAAACGCCGCACTCAGGCCGAGCAGCAGGCGCAACTGCTGCGCAGCCAGCTGGAACAGCAGCGCATGGACTGGCAGTCGCTCAACGTGCGGCGCAAGGCATTGGCCGATCAGCTCGCCGAGGACAATTACGACCTGCACGGAGTGATCGCCACGCTGCCGCCCGAGGCCACGGAAAGCGCCTGGGAAGACGAACTGGAGCGTATGGCCGCGCGCATCGCCCGTCTCGGGCCGATCAACCTGGCGGCCATCGACGAGTATCAGCAGCAGTCCGAGCGCAAGCGCTACCTGGATGCGCAGGACGCCGATCTGGTCGAAGCGCTGGAAACCCTGGAGAATGTCATTCGCAAGATCGACAAGGAAACGCGCAACCGTTTCAAGGCCACTTTCGATCAGATCAACAGCGGTTTGCAGGCACTCTTTCCAAAAGTTTTCGGTGGCGGCAACGCTTATTTGGA
>CAZIZA010000306.1:0-4401 GCA_964543555.1 uncultured Pseudomonas sp. | reverse complement strand
CTTGGCCGGCTTGCCTGGCAGTAAACCGTCGGCGCGAAACATTGCCTTGATGCCGCGCAGTGCCTGGCGGCTGCGGTCCTGGTTCTCGATCAGGGCGAAACGCACATGGTCGTCACCATAGTCGCCAAAACCCAGGCCTGGCGACACGCAGACCTTGGCTTCTGCCAGCAGCTTCTTGGCGAACTCCAGCGAACCCAGATGGGCATAAGCGTCGGGAATCTTGGCCCAGATGTACATCGAGGCTTTGGGCTTTTCCACCATCCAGCCGATCTCGTGCAGGCCCTTGACCAGCAGGTTGCGGCGTTGCCGGTACTGTTCGGCGATATCGCGCACGCACTGCTGGTCGCCTTCCAGCGCGGCGATGGCCGCGACCTGCAGCGGGGTGAAGGTGCCATAGTCGTGGTAACTCTTGATCCGCGCCAGGGCGCTGACCAGTTCCGGGTTGCCGACCATGAAACCGATCCGCCAGCCAGCCATGTTGTAGCTCTTGGACAGGGTGAAGAACTCCACCGCGATGTCCTTGGCGCCTGGCACCTGCATGATCGATGGGGCTTTCCAGCCGTCATAGACGATGTCGGCGTAGGCCAGGTCGTGAATCACCAGCACGTCGTACTGCTTGGCCAGGGTCACCACGCGCTCGAAGAAGTCCAGCTCCACGCACTGGGCAGTGGGGTTGGAGGGGAAGCCGAGGATCATCATCTTCGGCTTGGGGATCGACTCGCGAATCGCCCGTTCCAGCTCGGCGAAGAAGTCCACGCCCGGCACCAGCGGTACGGAGCGCACCTGAGCGCCGGCGATCACCGCGCCGTAGATGTGGATCGGGTAGCTGGGGTTGGGCACCAGCACGGTATCGCCGTGGTCCAGGGTGGCCAGCATCAGGTGCGCCAGGCCTTCCTTGGAGCCGATGGTGACGATGGCTTCGCTTTCCGGATCGATCTCCACGTCGTAGCGGTCCTTGTACCAGCGCGAGATGGCACGGCGCAGGCGAGGAATACCGCGGGAGGTGGAGTATCCGTGGGTGTCTTCACGCTGAGCGACCTGCACGAGCTTCTCGACGATGTGCGGCGGAGTCGCACCGTCGGGGTTGCCCATGGAGAAGTCGATGATGTCTTCACCGCGACGGCGTGCGGCCATCTTCAGTTCGGCAGTGATGTTGAAGACGTAGGGGGGTAGACGATCGATGCGCGCAAAGCGGCGCTTGGCGTTGTCAGCCATGATTTCCTCGGATACGTAAGCGCCCGGAACCGTCCGAGCGACGTTGGTCGCATGTGGCGACCTGGCAGGAAGATAAGCGCGCCGCGCTGTCGCTGTCCAGTACAGTCAGCGCCTGGTGCAGCGCAACAGTCAGCCGCCGAGCATGTCGTGCATCGCAATGATCTGTTCGGCCACCTGAATCAGCTTTTGCTGGCGGCTCATGGCCTGCCGACGCATCAGGGTGTAGGCCTCTTCCTCGTTGCAGCTCTTCATTTTCATCAGCAGACCCTTGGCCAGCTCCACGCGCTTGCGTTCGGCCAGCTGTGCGTCGCGCGCCTGCAGCTGTGCGCGCAGTGCCTGATCGCTCTCGAAGCGGGCCATGGCGACGTCGAGGATCGGTTGCAGGCGCTGGGCGTGAATGCCCTCGACGATATAGGCGCTGACGCCGCTCTGGATCGCCTGGCGCATCACGCCGGGGTCGTGCTCATCGGTGAACATCACGATCGGCCGTGGCTGGTCGCGGCTGACCAGTACCACCTGTTCCATCACGTCGCGGCCGGGGGATTCGGTGTCGATCAGGATGACATCGGGGCGCACCGCCTCGACCCGTTCGGGCAGGTCGATAGTCAGGCCAGATTCATCGATCACCTCGAAACCCGCCTCGATCAGCGCGCACTTGAGGCGACCGACCTTCTTCGGGGTGTCGTTGATCAGCAGGATACGCAGCATCAAGGGTTCTCCCGGCAATTACAGGGCGACAGCCGGGCTTTCGGCCAGGGCGTGCAGGCGGAAGCTGCGGGCATAGGTTGCGGGGTCGCTGCCGTCCCAGCAACTGCCGTCCTGCAGGGTTGAGCTGCGCATGTCGCCCGGTACGGCGATATCCAGGGCCGTTGCCGCCTCACGGTACAACGCCAACTGCTGCACCTCGCGAGCCACTGCCAGGTAGTCGGGATCGCTGCGCAGCAGGCCCCAGCGACGGAACTGGGTCATGAACCACATGCCGTCGGACAGGTAAGGCTGGTTGACCAGGCCGTCGGCGTGAAAGCGCAGCGGGTGCTCGTCCTGCCAGGCGTGGCCGAGGCCGTCCTGATAGTGGCCGAGAAAACGCGGGGTGATCGCCGAAACCGGTGCGTTGACGTATTCGCTACCGCTCAGCAGCAGGGCGGTGCTGCGTTTGTTTTCTTCGCTCTCGTCGATGAAGCGTGCAGCGTCGAGCACCGCCATGATCAAGGCGCGAGCGGTGTTGGGGTTCTGCTCGGCGAAGGTGCGGGTACAACCCAGTACCTTTTCGGGGTGATCCGGCCAGATCGCCTGGATGGTGCTCAGGGTGCAACCCAATTGCTCATCGACGGCCTTGGCGGTCCAGGGTTCGCCGACGCAGAAGCCGTCAATGCGCGCTGCTTTAAGGTGTTCGACCATCTGTGGTGGTGGCACCACCACGCTGTCGACGTCGCGCAATGGGTGAATACCCTGGCTGGCCAGCCAGTAATACAGCCACATGGCATGCGTGCCGGTGGGGAAGGTCTGGGCGAAGGTCAGGCGTGCTTTATGTTGGTGCACATGTTGGCGCAGTGCTTCGCCACTGGTCACGCCCGCCGCTTGTAGCGAGTGCGAGAGGTTGATGCTTTGGCCGTTCTGGTTCAGCCCCATGAGAACAGCCATGTCGGTGGCTGAGCCAACACCGAGGCCTAGTTGTACACCGTAGATCAGCCCATAAAGGCTGTGCGCGGCATCCAGTTCGCCGCTGAGGAGGCGGTCGCGAAGACCGGCCCAGGAGGTTTGACGATGCAGCCTGATACTCAGTCCGTACTTCTCGGCAAAGCCCTGGGTAGCTGCGACGATCACGGACGCCGAGTCGCTCAGGGCCATGAAGCCGATGTTCAGCACGCTCTTTTCCGGGGCGTCACTGCCCCAGGCCCAGGGCATGGGATCGTCGCGAGGGGTATCGTGTTCGCTCATGCTGCTTTCCTTAACGTCATGCAGAACGCTGGCTGGCCTTCGTTGGCCCATAAAAAACGTCGCACTGATTACGGGGCGAATACTCCCGAATCCAGTGCGACGCCGTTGTCGCTATGGCCGCTTCCGCGAATTGGAAGGGCCGTTTTGACTGTGATGAAGCAAAGCATATGCCATAAGGCAGGCGCAGCGTGCGCGAGACTCCGGCGGTATGGGGCTATAAAAAAGCCCCGCACTAGGCGGGGCTCTTTTCACGACGCTGGGATCAGGCCTGAACGACCGGGATCTTGGCGTTCGCCGCCGCTTCACGGAAGTCGGCGATCTGGTCGAAGCTCAGGTAGCGGTAGATGTCGCCAGCCATGCTGTCGATATCCTTGGCGTAAGCCATGTACTCCTCGACGGTCGGCAGCTTGCCGAGAATCGAAGCGACCGCTGCCAGTTCGGCAGAGGCCAGGTACACGTTGGCGCCATCGCCCAGACGGTTTGGGAAGTTACGGGTGGAGGTGGAGACCACGGTGGAGTTGGCAGCCACACGTGCCTGGTTACCCATGCACAGCGAGCAGCCCGGCATCTCCATACGTGCACCGGCCTTGCCGTAGATACCGTAGTAGCCTTCTTCGGTCAGCTGGTGAGCATCCATCTTGGTCGGCGGCGACAGCCACAGACGAGTCGGGATACCGCCCTTGACCTTGTCCAGCAGCTTGCCGGCAGCGCGGAAGTGACCGATGTTGGTCATGCACGAACCGATGAACACTTCGTCGATCTTGTCGCCGGCTACGGTGGACAGCAGGCGGGCATCGTCCGGGTCGTTCGGAGCGCACAGTACCGGCTCGTTGAGCTGGGACAGGTCGATTTCGATGACTTCGGCGTACTCGGCGTCCTTGTCGGCTTCCATCAGTACTGGGTTGGCCAGCCAGGCTTCCATCGCCTGGGCACGACGCTCCAGGGTGCGGGCATCGCCATAGCCTTCGCTGATCATCCAGCGCAGCAGGGTGATGTTGGACTTCAGGTACTCGGCGATGGCCGCTTCCGGCAGCTTGATGGTGCAACCGGCAGCCGAACGTTCGGCAGAGGCGTCGGACAGCTCGAACGCCTGCTCGACGGTCAGGTCGTCCAGACCTTCGATCTCGAGGATGCGGCCGGAGAAGATGTTCTTCTTGCCTTTCTTCTCGACGGTCAGCAGGCCCTTCTGGATGGCGTAGTCGGGGTTGGCGTGTACCAGGTCACGCAGGGTGATGCCCGGTTGCTGCT
>CAZIZA010000305.1:0-4412 GCA_964543555.1 uncultured Pseudomonas sp. | reverse complement strand
ACGTGGAAGTCGAGCGTGATGCCAAGGCCAAGGTCATCGGCGCCAAGCTCAAGAGCGACGGTCTGCCGGTGGAAATCGGCGGCACCGAGAAGATGTCCAAGTCGAAGAACAACGGTGTGGACCCGCAGGACATGATCGATGCCTACGGCGCCGACACCTGCCGCCTGTTCATGATGTTCGCCTCGCCGCCCGATCAGAGCTGCGAATGGTCGGACGCTGGTGTCGAGGGCGCCAACCGCTTCCTGCGCCGCGTCTGGCGCCTGGCTCACAGCCACATCAGCGCCGGTCTGCCGGGCAAGCTGGATGTCGCCAGCCTCAATGACGAGCAAAAGGCCGTGCGCCGCGCCATTCACCTGGCGATCAAGCAGGCGAGCAACGATATTGGCCAGCACCACAAGTTCAACACCGCCGTCGCCCAGGTGATGACGCTGATGAATGTGCTGGAAAAAGCCGCCAGCGCGAGCGAACAGGATCGCGCCCTTCTGCACGAAGGCCTGGAAATCGTCACCCTCCTGCTGGCACCGATTACTCCGCACATCAGCCACGAGCTGTGGCAGCGTCTCGGCCACGCCGACGCGGTGATCGACGCGCAATGGCCGCTGGTCGATGAAGCCGCCCTGGTGCAGGACAGCCTGACCCTGGTGGTGCAGGTCAACGGCAAGCTGCGCGGGCAGATCGAAGTTCCGGCCAGTGCATCGCGCGAGGAAGTCGAGGCCGCCGCTCGTGCCAACGAGAACGTGCTGCGCTTCACCGAAGGCCTGAGCATCCGCAAGGTCATCGTGGTGCCAGGCAAGCTGGTCAACATCGTCGCCAACTGATTAAGCTCGGCGTCACACAGGTGTGGCGTCGTGATCCGCCAAGGGGATATGAGAATGATGAAACGGAATCTGCTGGTCATCGGCCTGGCCGCTCTGCTCAGCGCCTGCGGCTTCCAGCTGCGCGGTACCGGCGCTGCGCAGTTCGCCCTCAAGGAACTCGACGTCAGCGCGCGCGATGCCTACGGCGATACCGTGCAGCTAGTACGTGAACGGCTGGAGAACAACGATGTCCGTGTTTATGCCGGCGCCCCCTACAAGCTGGTGATCGCCCGCGAAAGCGAGAATCGCCGCAGTGCCAGCTACAGCAGCGGCGCACGGACTGCCGAGTATGAGCTGACCATGGCGCTGGACTATGAGATCCGTGGCGCACGGAACCTGCTGCTGACCGGCAACAAGGTGGAAGTGCAGAACTACTACCAGCAGGACGACAACAACCTGGCTGGCTCCGACCAGGAAGCCGCCCAACTGCGTCTCGAGCTGCGCCGGGAAATGATTCAGCAACTGATTCTCACCCTGCAGCAGATCACCCCTGAACAGCTCGACCAACTGCAGCAGACTGCCGAAGCCCGCGCCAAGGCCGAAGCCGAGGCACTTGAAGCGGCGCGTCGCGTTCGTGAGAGCCAGGTCGCCCCGCAGCAATCGCCGATCGAACTGCCGATCCAGTAAGGTGCCGGGGCCGCATTGCGGCCCCTCGCCCGCTCGCCACATGACCTCACCTCGATGAAACTCGCCCCCGCGCAACTCGGCAAACACCTGCAAGGTTCGTTGGCGCCTGTCTATGCGATCAGCGGTGACGAACCACTGCTCTGCCAGGAAACGGCCGATGCCATTCGCAACGCCTGCCGCCAGCAGGGGTTTGGCGAGCGCCAGGTCTTCAATGCCGAAGCCAACTTCGACTGGGGCAATCTGCTGCAGGCGGGCGCCAGCCTCTCGCTGTTCGCCGAGAAGCGCCTGCTGGAGCTGCGCCTGCCCTCCGGTAAGCCGGGGGATAAAGGTGCCGCAGCGCTGCTGGAATACCTGGCCCGACCGCCCGAAGACACCGTCCTGTTACTGAGCCTGCCCAAACTCGACGGCAGCACGCAGAAGTCCAAATGGGCCAAGGCGCTGATCGACGGCCAGGCTTGCCAGTTCATTCAGATCTGGCCGGTAGACGCCCACCAGTTGCCGCAATGGATTCGCCAGCGCCTCGCGCAGGCCGGCCTGAGCGCCAGCGTCGATGCCGTGGACATGATCGCCGCACGCGTTGAGGGCAACCTGCTGGCCGCCGCCCAGGAAGTGGAAAAGCTCAAGCTGCTCGCCGAAGGCAATCAGGTGGATGCCGAAACCGTGCAGGCGGCCGTGGCCGACAGCGCCCGCTTCGACGTGTTCGGTCTGATCGACTGTGCCCTGGCTGGCGATGCTGCGCACGCCCTGCGCGTGCTGGAAGGCCTGCGCGGCGAGGGCGTGGAAACTCCGGTCATCCTCTGGGCGCTGGCACGCGAAATTCGCCTGCTGGCCGGTATCGCCCACCAGCAAAGCCAGGGCATCCCCCTGGACAAGGCCTTCTCCAGCGCGCGTCCGCCGGTCTGGGACAAGCGTCGGCCGCTGGTGTCCAAAGCCCTGCAGCGTCACAGCAGCAAACGCTGGGGCCAGCTGCTGCAGCAGGCGCAACTGATCGATGCACAGATCAAGGGCCAGGCGGCCGGCGATCCGTGGAACGAGCTGGCCATGCTGACCCTGCAGTTAGCGGGACAGCGTCTGCGCCTTTAATTGTTGCTGCCCACCCTACGAACTGAAAGCGTCGCGAGCAGAGTTCATTCCTACACTCTTCATCCGGGCCGCAATCTGGACATTTTCTGTACAGCGGCGCATAGTCCGCGCGCCTGCAGCGAAGCAGGCGAGTCGAGAGGAAACGCCATGAGCAAGAAAACCGGCAAACGGCCGAACAAGGCCAAATCCATCATCGCCCAGCCCCTGTTTCGTTCCCGCCAGGAACGGCCACAGAAAGGCAAAGGCAACTATCGCCGTGAAGCCTCCCACAATTGGGAGGCTTCTTGCTTTATGGGGTTACTGACTGCGCTGATCGCCCAGATTCCGGCCCGAGCATGATAAGGTAGCAGCCTGCTTAAACGCCCTGAGATAGACATGCCACACCAGTTTCCTCGTCGCGCCCTGGCCCTGCTTCCTCTCCTGCTGCTGGCCGCCTGCGCCCAGGCCCCGGCGGAAAACCTGCCCACCCTCAGCGTACCGACAGCGGCACAGACCGCACCTGCAGATGCGCTGACCAGTTTCGCCGACTGGCGCCAGGCACTGCGCAGCGAAGCGCTTGCCGCCGGCATCGATGCGGCGCTGTTCGATCGCATATTCGCGGGTGTTACCCCCGACCCGGCAGTGCTCAAGGCAGACAGTAGCCAGCCCGAGTTCAGCCGACCGGTATGGGAATACCTCGACGGCGCTGTCTCCTCCAGCCGCATCGGTCGTGGCCGGGTACTGTTGGCCCAGCACAGCCTGATGCTGCAACGCATCGAGCAGCAGTACGGGGTCGAAGCGCCGGTCCTGGTGGCCATCTGGGGGCTGGAAAGCAACTTTGGCAACAACATCGGTAGCCACAGCGTGATCCGCTCCCTCGCCACCCTGGCCTACGACGGCCGCCGTCAGGGCTTCTGGCGTGTGCAGTTGCTCGCTGCCCTGGAGATTCTGCAAAACGGCGATGTACCCGGCGAGCGCATGATCGGCTCCTGGGCGGGTGCCATGGGCCAGACCCAGTTCATGCCTACCACTTACAACCAGCATGCAGTGGATTTCGACGGCGACGGCAAACGCGATCTGTGGAACTCATCGGCTGATGCACTGGCGTCGGCCGCCCATTATCTCCAGTCATCCGGGTGGCAGCGCGGTCAGCCCTGGGGATTCGAGGTGCGTCTGCCAAAGGGGTTCGATTACTCGCTGGCCGACCCGGAACAGCGCCTCAGCCTGGCCGAGTGGGCTGAGCTGGGAGTGCGTCCGCTGGCACCCACCGGTGCAGCCGCCAGCGCCCGCGCCAGCCTGCAGCTACCAGCCGGACACAAAGGCCCGGCCTTCCTGTTGCTGGACAACTTCCGCAGCATCCTCAAGTACAACAACTCCACCTCCTATGCGCTGGCCATCGGCCTGCTCGCCGACAACCTGCTGCGCCCCAGTGAAGTGCAGGGCCAGTGGCCGCGTGGCGAACGCCAGCTTGGGCGCAGCGAGCGTGTCGAACTGCAGGAGCTGCTGGCCCAGGCCGGCTTCGATCCCGGCCCGGCCGACGGCATCATCGGCGCCAATACCCGCAAGGCCATACGCGCCCTGCAACTGCAGTTGAACTGGCCCGCCGATGGCTATCCCAATGTCGAGCTGCTGCAGCAGCTGCGCACGCGCTGAGCCCAGGCACCATAACGCCCACCGCTTCGTCGGCACCCTTGTCGACAGGCGGCCTCAGCGTCTGTTCGGGCCTTCTGTGATAGACTGCCTGGCGGCCACAAGCCACCTGCCCACGGAGCCTCTAGCGGAGCCCTGATTCCCGATGTCCGACACCTCCCCGCCCAAATCCGTCGCCAGCGGCGAAAAGTTTCGCACCGCCCAAGGCATCACCGC
>CAZIZA010000304.1:0-4435 GCA_964543555.1 uncultured Pseudomonas sp. | reverse complement strand
CAAAGCTCGGCAGAGTGGCTGGAAGTTGGCGGGCGACTTTATCAGCATCGTCCCTATTTGGGAAGCTCCCAAATATGCAAGCTCCAGTGCCGGTCAATCTAGCCTGAACAAAATTGTTCAACAAGATCAAAGCGTTACGAACTTCAGGGTAACGCTTCTCTACGACCGGCTGGCAGTCGTTTCGACCACCCCCCGCAAGAAGGCTGCGAACTTTAATGGGCGGCGTATCGCGTGTCAACTCGGGCGAGCCGAAAACTTCTGCTGTGCTGACAAAGACTTGCGGTACGGCGACGAGGAACCAGGGTTCTTCCAGTTCGACCGGGGTCAGGCGCTCGCCAACGCCCTCGGCAAAGGCGGCGCGACCGCGCACGAAGACCGGCACATCGGCGCCCAGGGCCAGGCCCAGTTCGGCCAGGCGGTCTTCGCCCAGGTGGGTATGCCACAGATGGTCGAGACCGAGCAGGGTGGTGGCCGCGTCCGAGCTGCCACCGCCAATACCACCGCCCATGGGCAGGCGCTTGTCCAGCCAGATATCGGCGCCCAGCGAGGTGCCGCTGGCTGCCTGCAGCCTTTTGGCGGCACGCACGATCAGGTTGCTGTCATGCGGCACGCCGTCGATGGGCGTATGCAGGTGGATTTCGCCATCCTGGCGCAGGCTGAAGCCGAGTTCGTCGCCGTGGTCGAGAAACTGAAACAGGGTCTGCAGCTCGTGATAGCCATCGGCGCGGCGGCCGAGGATATGCAGCATCAGGTTGAGCTTGGCCGGAGCGGGCAGGATCAGTTCGGCGTGGGTGGGGATGGCTGTGCGGCTCATGGCGATGTCGTTGGCGGGCATTCGTAGCCCGGATGCAATCCGGGGCTGGGTGGTGATGGTTCCCGGATTGCATCCGGGCTACGGCTCCTGTGGGAGGCGCTTCAGCGGCGACGGAGCAAGCCAATGTCGCGGCTCAAGCCCCTCCCACAGGATCTGCTGTGAGCTTATTGACCGAGCTGACGCGGCTGCCAGTCCTTGATCACCAGGGTCACTTCCAGGTTCTGGCCGTAGAGCTTGATGCGCTCCGGCAGGGCGTAGCCGTTTTGCTCGGTATAGCGTTGGTAGTCGACCTTCCAGCCGTCCTGCTCGAGCTGCGCCAGGTGGCTTTGGCCGTCGAGGGTAATGCGGCTGCGGCTGTCCGGGGCGGGCAGGCCGCGAATCCACCAGAGCAGGTTGGACACGGGCAGGTCCAGGCGCAGTTGTTCGCGCAGCAGGTCTTCCGGCGATTCGGCGCGATAGCGGCCACGGTTGGACACTTCCAGCAGGATGTCGCCGGGGCGGCCGGTCAGGCGTGCGGCGCCACCACCGAGCGGGCCGGACAGGCGGATGTCGTAGTAATCCTGGCGCTGCAGCCAGAACAACGTGGCGCTGCCGGAATCCTGTGGGGCGCGAATGCCGATCTTGCCGTTGATCTGCCAGCCGTCGAGCTGGCTGATCTGCTGTTTGTGGGCTTTCCACTGGGCCGGGTCGCCCTGGCCTTCGAGCGCTTCGTGCGAGGTCAGGCCGGCGCAGCCCGCCAGCAGGGTGATGAGGCTGAAGACGAGTATGTGACGGAGCATCAGGGGGTCTCGGAACCGGTCAGGCGCAACAGGGTGTCACGCACAATGGTGCTGTCGGGCGTTGCCTCCAGGGCATCGCGCCAGACACGTCGGGCTTCGCGCTGCTTGCCCTGGACCCAGAGCACTTCGCCCAGGTGTGCGGCGACCTCATGGTCGGGGAATGTCTCCAGGGCTTGGCGCAGCAGGCGCTCGGCCTCGGGCAGATTGCCCAGGCGATAATTGACCCAACCGAGGCTGTCGAGAATGGCCGGGTCTTCCGGGTCGAGCTGGTGCGCTTTGGCGATCAGTTCGAAGGCTTCCGGGTAGCGTGTGGTGCGGTCAGCCAGGGTGTAGCCTAGCGCGTTGAGGGCCATGGCGTGTTCCGGCTCGCGCTCGATGATGTAGCGCAGGTCGGTTTCCAGCTGGGCCAGGTCGTCGCGCTTTTCCGCCAGCATGGCGCGGGTGTAGAGCAGGTTCAGGTCATTGGGGAACTGCTCCAGCCCTTCGTTGATGACCGTCCAGGCCTGGTCGAGCTGGTTGCGATTGCTCAGGCCTTCGGCTTCGATCAGGTACAGCTGGATGGCGTAGTCGGGCTGGGCTTCGCGTGCCTGGGCCAGGCGGGCGCTGGCTTCTTCACTGCGCTGCTGAGTGAACAGCAGTTCAGCCTGGCGTTGCTGGGCCGGCAGGTAGTCGTTGCTCGGGCCGACCAGGGCGTATGCCTGCAGGGCACTGTCGTTATCACTCAGCGCCTCGTAGGCACGGCCGAGGTTGTAGTGCGCGGCATCGACATGGCTGCGGCGCTCGATCAGCTCTTCGAGGTAGACGATGGCCTCTTCCCAGGCTTCGGCCTCCATGCACACCAGGGCCAGGGAGAAGCGCAGGTCGTCGTCGTTGGGATTCTCCAGCACCAGCTTGGAGAACTCGCCCTTGGCATCGTCGAGCCGGTCCTGCTCGACCAGCAGGCGTGCATAGGTCAGGCGCAGGCGCTTGTCGTCGGGGTTCTGGCGGATGCCTTTCTGCAGAATCGGCATGGCTTCCTGGCCGCGGCCGAGGCTTTGCAGCAGGCGCGCCCGCAGCAGAATCGGCGAGACCTCGGTAGCGCCGGTGGCGCTGTCTTCGAGCAGTTCCAGCGCCTCTTCGGCGCGGCCATCCTGTTGCAGGAGGATGGCTTTGCCGAACAGCAGTTGGCTGTTGTCCGGGTTCTTGTTCAGCAGGCGGTCAAAGCCCTGCAACAGACCGGCGCGGGTGTCGGGGTCGGTTTCGGCGGCGGACAGGGCGAGGAAGTCGAAGTGGGTATTGCCCTGGCGCTGCAGCACTTGCTCCATGAAGGTCATGGATTCGTCATAACGGCCTGCACGTGCCAGTTGCACGGCGGCGGCGCGCTGCGCATCGACGTTGCCTGGCGCGTTGCTGGCCCAGATCAGTGCGCTGTCCAGTGCGGCTTGCTCCGCGCCGAGGTACTCGGCAATGCGGAAGGCGCGCTCGGCGACGCCGGCATCACCGGTTGTCTGCGCTTGCTGCACGTAGTTGGTCAGGGCGATGTCGAAGCGGTTGCGCTGCCCGGCCAGTTCGGCGGTGAGCAGGGCGAACAGGCTTTCCTGGCTGAACGAGCCGTATTCGCTCGGTTCCAGTTGGGCGGGTTGGTCGGCTTCCTGTACCGGCGGCGTGCCATCCGGCTCGCTGGGGGCGAAGGTCTGGCAGCCACTGAGGAGGGCGATTGCGGTGAATAACGCGAGGGGTCTGTTCATAGTGCCTTGTCGTGCTTGATGGCGGGCGTGGCACTGCCACGTTGTTCTGGCGGCCCTGCCCTGGCGACTGTCGCGGCATCATGACACAAGCCTCGGGGCAAGCCCATGGGGCAGGTGATCGCGCGACGCGTCTATTGGGACAATAGGTCGCGGGAGTTGTTCTCTCGTGGGCGAAGTAGGACAATTGCCGGCTTCCGTATTGCCCCTCAGCGACCCTGCATGGCCTTTATCGCCCTCGGTATCAACCACAAGACCGCCTCGGTAGAGGTGCGCGAGCGCGTTGCCTTTACCCCGGAACAACTGGTCGAGGCGCTGCAGCAGCTGTGCCAGCTGACGCCCAGTCGTGAGGCGGCAATCCTCTCCACCTGCAACCGCAGCGAGCTGTACCTGGAGCAGGAGCATTTTCAGCCCGACGAGGTGCTCAAGTGGCTGGCCGACTACCACCGCCTGAGCGTCGATGAATTGCGCGCCTGTGCCTACGTGCACAGTGATGACGAGGCAGTACGGCACATGATGCGCGTGGCCTGTGGGCTGGATTCGATGGTGCTGGGCGAGCCGCAGATTCTCGGCCAGCTCAAGTCTGCCTACGCCGTGGCGCGCGAGGCCGGCACCGTTGGCCCGTTGCTGGGGCGTTTGTTCCAGGCCACCTTCAGTACCGCCAAGACCGTGCGCACCGACACCGCCATCGGCGAGAACCCGGTGTCCGTGGCCTTCGCGGCAGTCAGCCTGGCCAAGCAGATCTTCGCCGACCTGCACCGTAGCCAGGCGCTGCTGATCGGCGCCGGCGAGACCATCAGCCTGGTCGCCCGCCATCTGCATGACCAGGGCATCAAGCGCCTCGTCGTCGCCAACCGCACCCTGGAGCGCGCCAGCCAGTTGGCCGAGCAGTTCGGCGCCCATGCGGTGCTGCTGTCGGACATTCCCGACGAGTTGGTGCACAGCGACATCGTCATCAGCTCCACCGCCAGCCAGTTGCCGATTCTCGGCAAGGGCGCCGTGGAGAGTGCGCTGAAAAAGCGCAAGCACAAGCCGATCTTCATGGTCGACATCGCCGTGCCGCGCGACATCGAGCCGCAGGTGGGCGAGCTGGACGACGTCTACCTCTATACCGTCGA
>CAZIZA010000303.1:0-4435 GCA_964543555.1 uncultured Pseudomonas sp. | reverse complement strand
TAAAAAATAGGCGCCGCAAACTTTCTCGCGCTCTTTCCCTTAATGCAACAGAACCGTTCATGGTGAAGGTGCGATCCACTTGTTCGCACCTTCCCTAAGCCTCGTTGGTTGAGAAATTGACCTTCGGGGCTTTCGTTTATCTGGCTCTTGCTTGTGCTTGAGACAGATAGCCTCAAGCACCCGCCGCCATTTTGGTTTTATTAGTGTCCTGATGGATATAGTTCTTCATGCTCTAAAGTTAATATTTGATAATTACTACCAGTGCTGGATGCGGCTGCATATACTCCTACTGTGGGCGCTGTTTCTCCATAGTATTTTTTTGAATTCTCACATGCATTGTATATATCTTCAGGTTGTTTGTGTGTTAATAGCTGAAAACGCTGTATGGAGGTGAATTCAGAAGTCTTATACTCTCCTCTTGCAAGATAATACTTATTGTTTTCATCTAGCCCCCATAGCCAGTTTCCGTTACTAAGGTAGCAAGTCACATACGCGGTAGTTGCTGCGTTTGCTAATAATGGAGTTATTAATAAAAAAGGTGTTAAGATAAATTTTTTCATTACAATCCTTAATATGAGTATATTTGCTGGCCAAGGTCAGTTCCAAACCTATTGTCTTTTAACAGTATTTTAGGGTTTGGATTTTTTCCTGCGAACTCATCTTGCGCAGCGCTTCCTCTTATGGCGATAGTTCTTAATTTTTTTTCTAATTCTTTGATGTTATCCTTGTTTTCCTGAACGTCCTCATCAATCCATAAACCAACCTGACCGCCAAGCCTGAGCATTCTTTCAATTTCGTTAACGTTATGCTTTGTTAATGGTGCACCCTGCATGATCATGTAATCAACAACATTATTTCCAATGGGGTATTCTTTGTCAAAGGAATCTATTTTTATAAGATATGGGATTGGTAATCCACTCTGAGAGGACGTTTCCCGTACGTTGATATTTATGGCACTCTTAAAACCACTTTCGACGCTGAATATATTTTGGTATCCTTCGCCACCCAAATCTACGATTACGTAACTCCCTTCATTCATATTCATTGAAGGTCTATTAAGGCTATGGTTTGAAAGCTTGTCGTAAATATTTTTTGTTGACTCATGGTCAATGCTTGGCTTTGATGCTGGCTGACTTTCGTGCCAGTTTTTAAAAATTATTGGATAATTATAGGCGTTGCCTGCTGCAAACATCCCCGTCACTTCTTCTGCACCCAACGCTCGCTGGCATGCTGCTAGCATGTCAACAAATTTTGTTTTTGATATAAATTTTTTTATGCTGGAACCGGTTATATTTTTATAATCTCCCTCGGCTGAGTAATAGTGGCCAGCTGAATCTGTCGCCCATTCCCAACTTGTTCCAGAGTAGCAGGCTATGTAACCACTGGCAAAGCTTGTTATTGGAAATATCGCTATCCATACGGCAATTTTAATATTGGTCATAATCTTCAATATATTCTCCTAAGGTTTTGCAGTTAGTATATATTTTTGTTGGCGGATTCAAGTTCGAAGTGCAACGCTAAGCCGCCTTTCTTAGCTCTGCAAACACCACCGACGGCTGCCTGAACCCCAGACACTTTCGTGGCCTGCTGTTCAGCGCCCCCTGGTAACGCATCAAGTCTTCATCTGACACCAATCGAAGATCCGTTCCCTTCGGGATGTACTGCCCTAGAAGCCCGTTCGTGTTCTCATTTAACCCCCTTTCTTGCATTTGGCCTTCCGCGGCAATCTCCAGCATCGCCCGACAACGTTTGGCATGCTTTTTATCCTCATCGTAGAACAGGTTATCTTTGGGTGGGATGACGATATCAGCCTCAGGGAAGTGCCGCTCCAGCGTTTCATAGACATGATTTTCGTCGTAGGCTTTATCTGCGGATATCTGCCCAACGCGCATGTCAATCTGCTCACACAGCGCATCGACAACCGCATCATCCATGGTGTTTTTGTCGGTCATCAGCAGCGCATGGATATAGTGGTCATCACTGTTGCCAAGATGCATCTTGCGCCAGCTCCGTTTGCTGGAAACCCGATGTTTTTCCTGATGCCATTCATCACGCCCAAAGCGCTTTAGCCCAGTAGAATCAATGGCTATCGCTGCGGGAGTATCATCGGGGTCGAGCTGCTTGCGGTAGTGAGGAACCTTTATCTTCAGCTGGCCCAGACGCTTGCTGAGCAGGGTATAATCCGGGCACTTCAGAGGCAGAGCCGCCATCTCAAACAGGGAGTTGATAAAGCCTTGAGTCTGCCGTAACGGCAGCCTGAATATTACCCTGAGCTCGTGACAAATACGGATGGCCGGGTCGGTATAGACCGGAGTGGAGCCCGTCCCATCAAACACTCTCTCACCGTGGTACCAGCCCTCAACCACATCGTCATTGAGCCACAAATCCAGTCTCCCCCGCAGCTGAAGTGAGCGGTTGTAGTCAGACCAATTGCTCAGTTTGTAGCGCAGCTTGGGGATGTGATGGCGCTTTGGGTCATTGTGCTTATTGGGCATGGCTTCCAGCGAGTTTTATGACGCGTCAGTCATGGTACACGACCTAAGCTGAGTCTCTAAACAGACCAGCCAACTGACTAAATAGTGAGCACTTCAACAAAGCCCGTATTTTTTATTAAATTTAAAAACAGTAAACCCGGCTTTGCCGAGCCACTATGACATGATGCAATAAATGTTATGACAATATAAAAAATATTTCACACGGCTTTATACATAATGGAAAGCAGACCAGCAGCAATAAGTGGCCCAACAGGAACACCATTTAGCAGAATGACTCCCATTAGCGTGCCGACCAACAAACCGGCAACTACGTCTGGTTGAGACCTCATGAGAGAAACTCCGCCAGCTCCGACCCAAGAAACAAATACTCCAACGGCAATGGCTAATATTGACTTCCAACTAAAAAATGAGTGTAAAATCAAATCTGAGCTTATTTTTTCACTTGCAAATGGAGCCATAACACCAATTGTTAAAATGATGATGCCTAAGTTCACCCAATTTTTTTCGATATATGGGAAAAATTGATGCAAAGGTGTTATCTTTACCACCAATAAAAAAATCATCGACCATGTTATTGCACTGTTATGACTAAGCCAACCTAGCACAGCTAAACCACATAAAATCAGCGTCGTTATGTTTATCATTTAATATCGCACCCCAACGCCTTGAGGCGCTCATCAAGCCAGTTCATATTCCAAGAACCACTATCAATATCCATGATAATTTTATTTTCTTTTATAGTTATATCCTTTGCTCTATTTAAAATCATTTCAGCATGTTCTTTACCTATCACTACAATACCATCATCGTCACCCAATACTATATCTCCCGGATTGATGACAACATTATCTATTGTAATGGGGTAGTTTATTTCACCAACACCATCTTTATATGGTCCTGCTGGTGTTACGCCAAGTGCATACACAGGCACTGTTGACTTAGATATGTAATCAACATCTCTAATTGCTCCATTGATGATAAATCCTGAGACACCTTTTGATTCAGCCCAGCGAAGAATTAGCTCTCCCATTATTGCATTGTCCATTCCTCCTTTGGCATTTACAACTATAACATCCCCTCTTTCGGCAAGCTGCACAGCCTTATATAGTAAAAGGTTATCACCGTTACGTAAAAAAACTGTCACGGCCGAGCCACATAACTTATGGCGATTCATCTTTTTTAACGATCCGGAAATGCAAAACTGCCTATTTAACACATCACCAACATTTGCACTAGGTAATGATGAAAAATCATTTACTATTGACTTTTCGGGCCTGTCAATTACGTTGTTTATTCTAAATCCCAAATTCAAAATGCGTTACCTCTACAGTATTAACTTTGTGACACTACGAATTTTTTGCACACTTATAATATCTACAGTCCAAAAAGCATTTAATGTTACGGTGGCTAGATAAATCACTTATTTTAAACTAATGCAATCGCATTGGACCCATATGATAATACGCAATCTGCGCAGCTAAATTAAAGCAAAAAAAACAGAACAAAAGGTTTAGTAAATTTAAACAACGGATGACCTTGTTAAGGAATATGCGAACAAGTCCCTGATGTGAGATCATGAGCCCCACTTGGCATAAGGGCCCCGCCCCCCGGTGAATCGCCCCTGGTTTTCTAGACACTTTGTTGCTGAAAATGGACTGCCCCCACGGCGGTAGACATATTCTGCCCCCACGGCGGTAGACATATTCTGTCCTCACGACGAGGCCTGTTCGAAGGCCTCCGGACTGACGCCACCAAGGTGGCTGTGGCGTCGGATCCTGTTATAGAACGCTTCAATGTAATCAAAGATATCAGCGCGGGCCAGATCAAGGGTTTTGTAGATCCGTTTTCTGATGCGCTCTTTTTTCAGCGAACTGAAGAACGATTCGGGGTTCTGTTGCATTAAGGGAAAGAGCGCGAGAAAGTTTGCGGCGCCTATTTTT
>CAZIZA010000302.1:0-4437 GCA_964543555.1 uncultured Pseudomonas sp. | reverse complement strand
GGAGTCGGCGCGCAGCGACGGCCTGGGCATCACCTTGTCCTACTGGCAGAGCGAAGAGGCTATTCGCGGCTGGCGCGAGCATGCCGAGCACAGCGCCGTTCGCGAGCAGGGACGCACCGACTGGTACGCCGCCTTCACCACTCGCGTGGCCAAGGTCGAACGTGCCTACACCTTCTCGCGCCCGCGCTGAGTGATAGTGGAAAGCCGGCTGACCGCTTTGTAAGGATTTTTTTACGGTTGCCAGGGATTTGCGTGCCTTGCCCGGGAGGCGTAAGGAAAATTTGCCACTGCCGCACTCGGCCGATGCGTTGAAGTGTCGCAACGCATCTTGAGGGCGGGTCTGCGCTCGGTTGTCATGAGATTGTCCGCAACGCATTCGTGCGGCTGCCATAACAATGACAATCAGGAGGCGAAATGACCGCCGTGGCCAAGATCGAGCAGCACAACCCCATCGGAACTGATGGTTTCGAGTTCGTCGAATTCACCGCACCGACTGCCGAAGGCATCGAACAACTGCGCCAGTTGTTCACCGCCATGGGCTTTACCGAAACCGCCAAGCACCGCTCCAAAGAGGTGTGGCTGTTTCAGCAGAACGACATCAACATCGTGCTCAACGGCAGCCCTACCGGCCACGTGCGCGCCTTCGGCGAAAAGCATGGCCCCAGTGCCTGCGCCATGGCCTTCCGCGTGAAGAATGCGGCCCAGGCTGCGGCTTATGTCGAACAGCAGGGCGCCACGCTGGTGGGCAGCCATGCCAACTTCGGTGAGCTGAACATTCCCTGCGTCGAGGGCATCGGTGGTTCCCTGCTGTATCTGGTTGACCGCTACGGCGACAAGAGCATCTACGACGTCGACTTCGAGTACATCGAAGGCCGCAGCCCGAATGACAACGCCGTCGGCCTGCAGTGCATCGACCACCTGACCCACAACGTGCGTCGCGGGCAGATGGACGTGTGGTCCGGCTTCTACGAGCGCATCGCCAATTTCCGCGAGATTCGCTACTTCGATATCGAAGGCAAGCTCACCGGCCTGTTCTCCCGTGCCATGACCGCGCCGTGCGGCAAGATCCGCATCCCGATCAACGAATCGGCCGATGACAAGTCGCAGATCGAGGAATTCATTCGCGAATACCACGGCGAAGGCATCCAGCACATCGCGCTGTCCACCGACGACATCTACGCCACCGTGCGCCGGTTGCGCGCCAATGGCGTGGATTTCATGACCACCCCGGATACCTACTACGAGAAGGTCGATACCCGCGTCGCCGGTCATGGCGAGCCGACCGACGTACTGCGTGAGCTGAACATCCTGATCGATGGCGCGCCGGGCGTCGCTACGTCGGGTGATGACGGCATTCTGCTGCAGATCTTCACCAACACGGTAATTGGCCCGATTTTCTTCGAAATCATTCAGCGCAAGGGCAATCAGGGCTTCGGCGAGGGCAATTTCAAGGCCTTGTTCGAATCCATCGAGGAAGACCAGCTGCGTCGCGGTGTGATCGCCGAGGAGTGATGCCATGAGCCGTCAATGGATCCGCTTTCCCCTGCGCGAAGGCGAGTGCTCGCGCCAGGCGCACTGCGATCTGCCGCAGGGCACCTACGAGCGCGAGATGGGCCGCGAAGGCTTCTTCGGCTCCACCGCGCACCTGCACCACAAGCATCCGCCCACCGCCTGGATCGACTGGCAAGGTCCGCTGCGCCCGCACGCGTTCAACTTCAACGACATTCCCAGCGAGTCCGACTGCCCGCTGGCGGCGCCGCTGACGCTGCACAACGCCGACGTCAAACTGCGCGTGTGGCGCACCCACGGCGCGATGGGCCATCTGGTGCGCAACGCCGATGGCGACGAGCTGCTGTTCGTGCATGAAGGCAGTGGGCATTTCTATTGCGACTTCGGCCATCTGCAGTACCGCGACGGCGACTACCTGCTGATCCCCCGTGGCACCGCCTGGCGTATCGAGGCCAGTACGCCGAGTTACTTCCTGCTGATCGAGAACACCGACGGTGCGTATCAGCTGCCGGACAAGGGCCTGCTCGGCCCGCAGGCGATCTTCGACCTGGCGGTGCTGGAGCACCCGCATATCGACGACGCCTTCAAGGCGCAGCAGGACGAGAACACCTGGCAGATTCGCATCAAGCGGCGCGGCCAGATCAGCACCGTGACCTACCCCTACAACCCGCTGGACGTGGTCGGCTGGCATGGCGACAACACCGTGGTGCGCCTGAACTGGCGAGACATCCGACCGCTGGTCAGCCATCGCTACCACCTGCCGCCGTCGGTGCACACCACCTTCGTCGCCAATGGTTTCGTGATCTGCACCTTTACCCCGCGCCCGGTGGAGTCCGACCCCGGCGCGCTCAAGGTGCCGTTCTTCCACAACAACGATGACTACGACGAAGTGCTGTTCTACCACCGTGGCAACTTCTTCAGCCGCGACAACATCGAGCAGGGCATGGTCACCCTGCATCCATGCGGCTTCCCCCATGGGCCGCACCCCAAGGCGCTGAAGAAGAGCCAGATCGATCCGGCCACCTTCATCGACGAGGTGGCGGTGATGATCGACACCCGCCGCGCCCTGGAGGTGGCCGATGCCGCTGCTGCGGTGGACGTAGCCGAGTACGTCAACTCCTGGCGTGCGCCGGGTACCCAAGGTTGAACCGGTAGGAGCCGGCTTGCCGGCGATCGGCGATCCCCGGATCGCCGGCAAGCCGGCTCCTACGCCAAGAACGGAAATCGCATATGAAACTCGCATCACTGAACCAAGGCCGCGATGGCGTGCTGATCGTCGTTTCCCGCGACCTGAGCCGCGCCGTGCGCGTGCCGCAAATCGCCGCCACCCTGCAGGCTGCGCTGGACGACTGGGCCGTGGCCCGGCCCAAGCTGGAAGCGGTCTATCAGCGCCTCAACGACGGCCTTGAAGAGGGCGCTTTCGCCTTCGATCAGGCCGCCTGTCACAGCCCGCTGCCGCGTGCCTATCACTGGGCCGACGGCAGCGCCTACGTCAATCACGTGGAGCTGGTGCGCAAGGCGCGCGGCGCCGAGATGCCCGAATCCTTCTGGCACGACCCGCTGATCTATCAGGGTGGCGCCGATGCTTTTATTCCGCCGCACAGCCCGATCTGCCTGGCCGACGAAGCCTGGGGCATCGACCTGGAAGCGGAGCTGGCAGTGATCACCGATGACGTGCCGATGGGCGCCACACCGGCCGAAGCGGGCGGCCATATCCGCCTGCTGATGCTGGTCAACGACGTGTCGCTGCGTAATCTGATCCCTGGCGAGCTGGCCAAGGGCTTCGGCTTCTACCAGAGCAAGCCGTCGTCGAGCTTCTCCCCGGTGGCCATCACTCCGGATGAGCTGGGCGAAAGCTGGAAGGACGGCAAGGTGCACCGGCCGCTGGTGTCGCATATCAACGGCGCGCTGTTCGGCCAGCCGAACGCCGGCGTGGACATGACCTTCAACTTCCCGACTCTGGTGGCCCATGCCGCCAAGACCCGGCCGCTGGGCGCGGGCACCATCATCGGCTCGGGCACCGTGTCCAACTACGACCGCAGCGCCGGTTCGAGCTGCCTGGCAGAGAAACGCATGCTGGAGATCGTCGAGTCGGGCGAGGCGAAAACGCCGTTCCTGAAATTCGGCGACCGGGTGCGTATCGAGATGTTCGATGCAGCCGGGCAGAGCATCTTCGGCGCCATCGATCAGGTGGTGGAGCACTACGACGCCCGCTGATTCGTAGGGGCGGCTGTAGGAGCGGCTTCAGCCGCGATGTGTCCGGCTGATCGCGGCTGAAGCCGCTCCTACAGTTTGCGTTTTGCAAGGAACTCACAATGTTGAAACTCTACGGCTACTGGCGCTCCAGCGCCGCCTATCGCGTGCGCATCGCCCTCAACCTCAAGGGCCTGGCCTATGAGCAGGTGCCGGTGCATCTGCTCAAGGATGGCGGGCAGCAGCACGGCGCCGACTACCGCGCGTTGAACCCGCAGGGGCTGCTGCCGCTGCTGGTGGACGAGGAGAGCGGCGGCGTGCGCATCGCCCAGTCGCTGGCGATCCTCGAATACCTCGAGGAGATCTTCCCGGTGCCGGCGCTGTTGCCGGCTGATCCGGCCGAGCGTGCGCAGGTGCGGGCGCTGGCGCTGCATATCGCCTGCGACGTGCACCCGCTGAACAATCTGCGCGTGCTGCAGTACCTGGCCAGCGAACTGGGCGCCTCCGACGAGGCGAAGAACGCCTGGTACCGGCACTGGGTCGCGCTTGGTCTGGCTGCGGTGGAGGAGGGCCTGGCCGCGTTCGACGGGCGCCTGTCGCTCGGTCAGCGACCTGGATATCTGGAAGCCTGCTTGATTCCGCAACTGTATAATGCGCGGCGTTTTAACTGTGACCTTGCCGCGTACCCACGCATCGTCGCCATGGCGGCGCGCTGTGAACCCCTGGAGGCCTTCC
>CAZIZA010000301.1:0-4446 GCA_964543555.1 uncultured Pseudomonas sp. | reverse complement strand
TGCCGGCGCTCCAGCGCATGATCGATCTGCGCAACACCCTGGGCCTGCGCTCGCCGATTCACTCCCTGGCGCGAGTGATCAACCCGCTCGGCGCCCGCTGCGGACTGCAGAGCATCTTCCATCCCGGTTACCAGGCCGTGCACCGTGAAGCCAGTCGATTGCTGGGCGATCATGCCATCGTGATCAAAGGCGAAGGTGGCGAGATCGAGGTCAACCCCGATGTAGCCTGCCATCTGTACGGCACCCGCAACGGCGAGGATTGGGACGAAGAATGGCCCGCACTGTCGGCACAGCGTCACGTCAAACCCGAGCGCCTCGACCCGACCGTACTGGGCGCGTTCTGGCGCGGTGAACATGATGATGCCTACGGCCGCCTGGCCGTGATCGCGACCATGGCAACCGCGCTGCGTGGATTGGGCCTGAGCCGCGATGAGGCCGTGCAACAGGCTCGACAACGCTGGGATGCACGCTTTCAATCCAACTGATCGATCAGTTAAGCCAGCTTTTTCCACCTTTCCATCGGTCTCATAACGCTAGACTCCAGATTCATTCAATACGGAGGCACAGGTTATGGGCTTGTTGATCGATGGCCGCTGGCATGACCAGTGGTATGACACCGGCGACAGCGGCCGCTTCCAACGCGAAAGCGCACAACGACGCAACTGGGTGACCGCAGATGGCAGTGCCGGGCCGAGCGGCGACAGCGGCTTCAAGGCAGAGGCCGGGCGCTATCACCTGTATGTTTCACTGGCCTGCCCCTGGGCTCACCGCACCCTGATCCTGCGTAAGCTCAAAGGCCTCGAATCGCTCATCGACGTATCGGTAGTCAGCTGGCTGATGCGCGAACAAGGCTGGACCTTCGATCGCAGCACAGGCTCCAGCGGCGATCGCCTCGGCAACCTGAGCTACATGCACCAGCGCTACACCGCCGATGACCAGCATTACACCGGGCGCGTGACCGTGCCTGTATTGTGGGACAAACAAACGGATGGCATCGTCAGCAACGAATCGGCGGAAATCATCCGCATGCTCAACAGTGCATTCGATGGCCTGACTGGCAACACTCTGGATTTGTATCCTGAAGCCCTGCGCGAACGCATCGACTCACTCAATGAGCGCATCTACCCGGCGGTGAACAATGGTGTCTACCGCGCGGGCTTTGCTACCACCCAGGATGCTTACGAAGAAGCCTTCGACGAGTTGTTCGCCCTGCTCGACGAACTGGAAGCACTACTGGCTGAGACGCGCTATCTCGCCGGTGAGTACCTGACCGAAGCGGACATTCGCCTGTTCACCACACTGATTCGTTTCGATGCCGTCTATCACGGGCACTTCAAGTGCAACCTGCGACGCCTGGAGGACTATCCGAACCTGTCAAACTGGCTGCGAGAGCTGTATCAGTGGCCGGGAATTGCCGAGACAGTGGACTTCACTCACATCAAGTCGCACTACTATGCCAGCCACGCCACCATCAACCCCACAGGCGTGATACCCAAAGGGCCGCTGCTGGATTTCATGCGCCCGCATGACCGCCAGCGCCTGGCAGGTAAGGGCATCTGCGAACGCTGACAGTCATGACAGAAGCCTCGCAAAGAGGCTTATGCGGGTCAGAGGCGGCCTTGAGCGCCTTCGAACCAGGCCAGCTTTTCACGCAGGTTGACTACTTCACCTACGATCACCAGGGTCGGCGCATGTACTTCATGCGCTGCTACCAACTCCGGCAGTGTCGCCAGAGTGCCGGTAAAGACACGTTGATTCTGCGTGGTGCCCTGCTGCACCAAAGCCGCAGGTGTGGCGCCTGAACGACCGTGTGCGATCAGTTGCTCACAGATACCCGGCAGGCCAACAAGGCCCATGTAGAACACCAGGGTTTGTCCTGGCGCTACCAGATCCTGCCAGGGCAGATTACTGCTGCCATCCTTGAGGTGGCCGGTGACGAAACGCACGGACTGAGCATGATCGCGGTGGGTCAGCGGAATCCCGGCATAGGCCGCGCACCCCGAAGCAGCTGTAATACCTGGCACCACCTGAAACGGAACGCCTTCGGCAGCCAGTTGCTCGATCTCCTCACCGCCCCGGCCGAAGATGAACGGATCGCCACCCTTCAGGCGCAGCACCCGCTTGCCCTGCTTCGCCAGGTCGATCAATAGCTGATTGATCTGTTCTTGCGGCACGGCATGGTCGGCGCGACGCTTGCCGACGTAGATACGCTCGGCATCGCGACGACACAAGTCGATGATCGCCGGCGCCACCAGGCGGTCATATAGCACCACATCTGCCTGCTGCATCAGGCGCAGCGCGCGGAAGGTCAGCAGATCGGGGTCACCTGGGCCAGCTCCGACCAGATACACCTCACCCAGCGCACGTGGCGCGGCACCCGCCACCCGCGCCTCCAGCAGACGCTCGGCCTCTTCCGGCTTACCCGCGAACACACTCTCGGCAATCTGGCCCTGAAACACATCCTCCCAGAACACGCGGCGCTGTTGCACGTCCGGGAACAACTGCTTGACCCGCTCACGAAAGCGCTTGCCCAGGTTGGCCAACTGGCCATAGGTCGCCGGAATCCAGGTTTCGATCTTGGCGCGGATCAAGCGCGCCAGCACCGGCGCATCACCACCGCTGCTGACCGCAACGATCAGAGGCGAGCGATCGACGATGGCCGGGAAAATCACGCTGCACAGTGCCGGCGCATCCACCACGTTGACCGGAATGCCCAGCGCCTGCGCCTCGGCAGAGATTCGCGCATTCAGCGGTTCGTCATCGGTCGCAGCGATCACCAGGCCAACGCCCTGCAGATCATCGGTGGCATAGCCGCGCAAGAAAACGCCCTGCTCACCTGCCATGGCCTGTAGCTCGCTCCGGACATCGGGCGCCACAACGCGTAGGCAGGCGCCCGCTTCGGCCAGCAGGCGTGCCTTACGCAGCGCCACCTCGCCGCCACCGACGACCAGCACCGGGCGATCCTGCAGCTTGTGGAAGAGCGGAAGGAATTGCATAAAGTCAGCCTCGAATGAGGTGGGAAGGCGAACAGCGGGCTCATAGGGTGCGCCAGCGCACCACTTATCGCCGCCGCTCGTGATGCGCACGGAGCACTCTGCGCGCAACAATCATGGAGCAGACATGTCTCTGAAAACGGGGCGGTCGCGCGCCCCGTGTGAGCACGGGCTTAGCCGATTACCTCGAGACCACCCATATAGGGCTTGAGCACTTCCGGCACACGAATACTGCCATCGGCCTGCTGGTAGTTTTCCAATACCGCCACCAAGGTACGCCCAACCGCCAGACCGGAACCATTGAGGGTGTGCACCAGCTCAGGTTTACCGGTTTCCGGATTGCGGTAGCGTGCCTGCATGCGACGAGCCTGGAAGTCGCCGCAGTTGGAGCAGGAAGAAATCTCGCGGTATTTGTCCTGGCTTGGCACCCAGACTTCCAGGTCGTAGGTCTTCACTGCGGAGAAGCCCATGTCGCCGGTGCACAGTGCCAGCTTGCGATAAGGCAACTCCAGCAGTTGCAGCACGCGTTCGGCATTGGCAGTCATGCCCTCCAGCGCCTCGAAGGACTGGGACGGCTCGACGATCTGCACCATCTCGACCTTGTCGAACTGGTGCTGGCGGATCATGCCACGGGTATCACGACCGGAAGCGCCCGCCTCACTACGGAAACATGGCGTATGGGCGACGAATTTAAGCGGCAACTGCTTGGCATCGAGAATTTCGCCCGCGACGATATTGGTCAGCGATACCTCAGCGGTCGGGATCAGGTACAGATCAGCCTGATCTTCACGGCGGATCTTGAATAGGTCTTCCTCGAATTTCGGTAGCTGACCGGTGCCCTGCAGCGCCGGAGCTTGTACCAGATAAGGCGTATAGGCTTCTTCGTAGCCATGCTCGCCGGTGTGCAGGTTGATCATGAACTGCGCCAGGGCGCGATGCAGACGGGCGATGGGGCCGCGCAGCAGGGCGAAACGCGCGCCAGACAGCTTGGCGGCGGTCTCGAAGTCCAGCCAGCCGTGCTGCTCGCCGAGGGCGACGTGATCCTTGATCTCGAAATCGAAGCTACGCGGGGTGCCCCAGCGCGCCACCTCGACGTTGCCTTCTTCATCGGCGCCAACCGGCACAGACTCGTGCGGCAGGTTGGGAATGTTCAGCAGCAGGTTGTCCAGCTCGTTCTGGATGGCGTCCAGCTCACGCTTGCCGGCTTCCAGATCGCTGCCCATCTGATCGACTTCCGCCAGCAACGGCGCGATGTCTTCGCCACGCGCCTTGGCCTGGCCGATGGACTTGGAACGGCTATTGCGCTCGGCCTGCAGTTGCTCGGTGCGTACCTGCACCGACTTGCGCTGACTCTCCAGGGCCTCGAAGCGGGCGACGTCGAGGGCAAAGCCACGGGTTGCGAGGCGCTCGGCGATTTCGGTGAGTTGCGTGCGGACAAGTTTGGAATCGAGCA
>CAZIZA010000300.1:0-4484 GCA_964543555.1 uncultured Pseudomonas sp. | reverse complement strand
TAACCGCCGTTGCGCTGCAACTTGAGGATGTTCTGATTGATGCGATCTTCCAGCAGCAGGCGATTGGGCAGCTTGGTCAGGCCGTCGTGCAGGGCCAACTGGGTGAGTTCGGCATTGGCCTTGGCCAGCGAGCTGCTGAGCAGCTCGGTACGCGCTTCCAGACGTGCGTCGAGAATCGAGGTCAGCAAGGCGATGGCCAGCACCGCAAAGGTTGTGACGATTACCAGGGTCGCCAGCCAGCCACTGCCCAGGCCATTGAAGGCCGCGCCGCAGAAGCTGCCCTCCGGGAAATTTGCAGCTGCCATGCCGGTGTAATGCATGCCGACGATGGCAAAGCCCATTATCACTGCCGCGCCGCCGCGCAACAGACGCACATGGCGCGTGTGGCGACGCAGACGAAAGGCAATCAGCAAGGCAGCGCCAGAAGCGGCGACAGCGATCAGCAGCGACAGCGCGAAGAGTAGCGGGTCATAGACGATACCAGGCTGCATACGCAGTGCGGCCATGCCGATGTAGTGCATGGCACCAATGCCCGCCCCCATCGCTACGGCGCCCAGGCAAAGATGCCAGGCTGGCAGTTCTGGCTGACTGACCAGCCATAAGGCAAAGCCGGAGGCGAGCATGGCGATGGCCAGTGAAAGCAGGGTAATGGCAAGGTCGTAGCCAAGATCAATCGGCAGGCTAAAAGCCAGCATGCCAACGAAATGCATGGACCAGATACCGATACCCATGGCCACGGCACCGCCGCCTATCCAGAGCACGCGCGCCGCACCAGCGGCACTGGCAATGCGTCCTGCCAGATCGAGAGCGGTATAGGACGCGAGGATCGCAACGCACAACGAGAGGACGACCAGGGCGAAATCGTAACTACCAATCAGCATCGTGGGACTCTGAGCAGAAAAAAGACGCACGACCGAAGGGCGATAACTGCCCTACATCCCTGATAGCCAGTTGCGATCACTTGATATTAGCGCGCAAATCTTAGCGGAAAATTAGCCAGCGGGTAGGGTTAATTGTGCGCACCAGCACGACCGCTCTAGTCCTGATGCCGTGTGCTCTGGCTATTGCCCAATTGATCGAGCGTCCAGCCACCGCCCAAGGCAGCAATCAACTGCACACTGGCCGTCAGCCGGCTACCCAGTAACGTGAGGGTGGTGCGTTCGTTGTTCAGCGCGGTGGCCTGGACGTTGACCACACTGTTGAAATCGACGGTACCCGCACGGTACTGGTTCTCGATCAGACGCAGCGACTCGCGCGCTGCGTCCAGTGCCTCCTGCTGAACGACACTCTCTTGCTCCAGCACACGCAGTTGTACCAGGTAATCCTCTACCTCTCGGAAGCTGTCGAGTACAGCCTGGCGATATTGCGCAACGGTCTGATCATAGGCCGCTTCGCTGCGCTCCAGTTCTGCACGCCGTGCGCCGCCATCAAACAGGCTCAATGCCAGTTGCGGGCCGAGCGACCAGAAGCGGTTGGGTACGTCGATCCAGTCGGCGAAGCTACTACCGCGATAGCCAGCGCTGGCCGAGAGGGTCAGATCAGGAAACCAGGCGGCTTCGGCTACGCCAATCTGTGCATTGGCTGCCATCACCCGGCGCTCGGCTGCGGCCACATCAGGACGACGTTCGAGTAACTGCGACGGCAGCGCCACGGGCACCTCCGGCAGCGCCGGCAGACGCTCGCGCGGGACGATGGTGAGTTCCGCCGGGCTGACGCCGACCAATACGGCGATGGCATGTTCGAGCTGCGCGCGCTGCCACTCAAGATCAATGGCCTGCGCCTGCGTACTTTTGAGTTGTGTGGTGGCCTGAGTCACATCGGACCTGGGCACGATACCGGCGCGGTACTGGTTTTCGGTCAGGCGCAGGGAGCGCGCGTAAGCGGCCACTGTCGCGTCGAGCAGGCGCTTCTGTTCGTCGAGGATGCGCAGTTGCAGGTAGTTCTGCACCAGTTCGCTCTGCAGGCTCAGGCGCGCTGCAGCCAGATCGGCGGCGCTGGCCTCGAATTCGGCGCGACTGGCCTCCAGGCCTCGACGCAGCTTGCCCCAGAGATCCAGCTCCCAGGCTGTATTGAGGCTGAGGTCATAACTCTTGGAAATGCTTGACGCTCCAGATCCACTGACGGTGACGCCATCGGCGGTACGGATGGTGCTGTCACCACCACCCTGCCCGGCCCTGGTCACCCCGGCGCTGCCGGACAGCGTGGGATAGAAGCTGGCCCGTGCTCCGCGCACCAACGCCCTTGCCTGGCGGTACTGGGCCTCGGCGGCGGCCAGGTTCTGGTTGGACACATGCAGGCGTTCGACCAGGGCATCGAGTTCGGTATCGCCATACAGCGCCCACCAGTTGCCACGCTCGAGAACATCTGCCGGCGCGGCGGATTTCCAGCCCGCAACCTGTTTGAACTGTGCAGGCGCCGTCAGTTCGGGGCGCTGATAGTCAGGCCCAAGGGCGCAGCCGCCGAGCACACCGGCCAGCAGCAAGGAGACAAGGGTCCGGGCAAAAGGAGCTCGATTCATAGCGGATTTTCCAACGAAGCATCGGTGCGCACACCACGCCAGCGGTTGACACGATGGCGCAGACGGTCGAAGTAGAGGTAGACCACCGGAGTGGTATAGAGGGTCAGCATTTGGCTCAGCACCAGACCACCGACGATGGTGATACCCAGTGGCTGGCGCATCTCCGAACCTTCGGCACTGCCCAGCACCAGCGGCAAGGCGCCCAGGATCGCAGCCAGGGTGGTCATCATGATCGGCCGGAACCGCAGCAGGCACGCCTGGCGGATGGACGCCTGTGGGCTGAGGCGCTCACCGCGCTCCAGCTGCAGGGCCAGGTCGACCATCAGAATGGCGTTTTTCTTGACGATGCCGATCAACAAAAATAGCCCCAGCAGCGAGATCAGGCTGAACTCCATACCCACCAGCTCCAGGGCGAGCAAGGCACCGACACCGGCAGAGGGTAAGGTCGAAAGAATGGTCAGTGGATGCACGTAACTCTCGTAGAGCACGCCCAGTACGATGTACACCACCACCAATGCCAGCAGGATCATCAGCGGCTGATTACCTTGCGTTTGCTGGAAGGCTGCGCCGGTGCCGCCGAGCATCCCCTGAACCTCGGTGGGCAGACCGACACGCGCCACCGCGTTGTCAATGGCGCGACTGGCCTCGTCCAGACTGACACCCTCAGCCAGTGAAAAACCGATATTCTCGGCCGCAAACTGCCCCTGGTGATTGACCCGATCCTCTTCCAGGCTGCGCTCCCAGCGGGCAAAGGTGGACAGCGGTACACGCGCACCATCGGCCGTGATCAACTGAATCTGATTCAGCGCCTCCGGGTGCTGGGCGTACAGCGGGTTGATCTCCATGACCACGCTGTATTGGTTCAGAGCCTCGTAAATGGTCGACACCTGACGCTGACTGAAGGCGTTGTTGAGCACGGCGGTGATCATGCTCATCTCCACGCCCAGGCGCTGCGCGGCTTCGCGGTCCACCACCAGACGAATCTGCTGGGCACCCTCATTTTCCTTCGCGTCGATATCCGTCAGCTCGGGCAAGGCGCGCAGTGCCTCGCGCACTCTCGGCAGCCACTCTCGCAGGGCATCAAGATCACCGGAGAGCAGCATGTATTCATTCTCCGAACTGCGCCCCTCACGCCCGCCAATCTGCAGATCCTGATCCGGCATGAGGAACATGCGCCCTCCTGGCACCTTGGGTACGCTGGCACGCAGACGGTTGATGACCTGCTGCGAAGACACACCACGCTCGCTGATGGGTTTCAGCCGCACGATCATGAAGGCGTTATTGATGCCGCCGGAACCACCAATGAAACCGGCCACGCTGTCCACCGCCGGATCGGCCAGTACGGCTTTACGGAAAGCTTCCATCTTCGGCTGCATGACCTGGAACGACAGGCCATCGTCGCCGCGGATAAAACCGATCAGTTGGCCGGTGTCCTGCTGCGGCATGAAGGTCTTCGGAATGCTGACGAACAGGTAGACGTTCAACGCGATGGTCGCCAGCAGACTGATAACCATCAGCAACGAGTGACGCAGCGCCCAGTCCAGCGAACGCCCATAGGCAGCCAGCACACGCGCCTGCAGGCGGTCGCCCCATTGCTGCAGCGGGCTGCGTGACTGCTCGTCCTCGGCCTTTAGCCAGCGCGCGCAGAGCATCGGCGTCAGGGTCAGCGACACCAGCAAGGAGATCACCACGGCCACGGCCAGGGTAATGGAGAACTCTCGGAACAGCCGCTCGACAATCCCCCCCATGAACAGGATGGAAATGAACACCGCGACCAGCGACAGGTTCATCGACAGCAGGGTAAAGCCCACCTCACGCGTGCCTTTGAACGCCGCAGCCATCGGTTTCTCGCCGTTGTGGATGTGCCGCGCGATGTTCTCCAGCACCACGATGGCATCGTCCACCACCAGCCCGGTGGCGATGATCAGCGCCATCAGCGACAGGTTGTTGAGCGAGAAGCCCAGCA
>CAZIZA010000299.1:0-4504 GCA_964543555.1 uncultured Pseudomonas sp. | reverse complement strand
GATCATGGCTGCCAAGAAGATTCTCATGCTGGTCGGCGACTACGCCGAGGACTACGAGACCATGGTGCCGTTCCAGGCGCTGCAGATGGTCGGTCATAGCGTGCATGCGGTGTGTCCGGGCAAGAGCGCCGGGCAAACGGTGCGCACCGCCATCCACGATTTCGAGGGTGACCAGACCTACAGCGAGAAGCCCGGGCACAACTTCGCGCTCAACTTCGATTTCGCCAAGGTGCGTGCCGAGGATTACGACGCCCTGATCATTCCCGGTGGCCGTGCGCCGGAGTATCTGCGCCTAAATGCCGATGTCATCGCCCTGGTAAAGGTATTCGCTGCAGCGGATAAACCCATCGCTGCGGTTTGTCATGGTGCCCAATTGCTGGCGGCAGCCGGTGTGCTGGAAGGACGTGAATGCAGCGCCTATCCTGCTTGTGCGCCGGAGGTGACCCTGGCAGGAGGACGATACGTGGACATCGCGGTGGAGCAGGCGCATGTGCAGGGCACGCTGGTCACTGCGCCGGCCTGGCCAGCACACCCTGCCTGGCTGGCGGCGTTTCTCAAGGTGCTGGGTACGGAAATTCGCCTGTAAAGCCCGTAGCCCGGACGCAGTCCGGGGCGCATCGTGGCTATTCGTCAGTCCACGCGTGGCGGGTTGCACCCGCCCTAACTTTGAGGACACACCTGATGTGCGAACTCTATGTGAAGGCCGACCCGATTCTCTACGAATCGCGCTCACGCTCGCTGCGTATTCGTGGCGTGGTCACCACCTTGCGTCTGGAAAATCAGTTCTGGGACATTCTGCGTGAAATCGCCGAAGTTGACGGCATGACCACCAACCAACTGATCACCAAGCTCTATGAGGAAGTCATGGATTTTCGCGGTGAAGTGGTCAACTTCGCTTCATTCCTGCGCGTCAGTTGCACCCGCTACCTGGCGCAGAAAGCCGGGCGGCAGGTGCCGCTACGGGTAGTCGGTGCTGCCGGCTGACTCACTGATACATCCAGAAATTCGGGTGTTCCTGTTCGGTTGGCGTGCTCGCCTGGCGGGGCGGCTGGGCGGGCTGGAAAAGGCGCTTGATCAGGCTCATGGGGGTAACTCCTGTAGAGGTTATCGGACAGGGCCGCATGATCGAAGGCGCGCGCATATTGATAAAACGGATTGTTTCTATTCTTCTGATTTGCTCTGGCTATGAGTGTCTGCGCGGCAGTCGCACGCTGACGCGCAGGCCGCCGAGTGGCGACTCATCGAGGGCAATACTGCCCTGGTGCAGTTCAACCACGCGCCGCACGATGGACAGCCCGAGGCCAGCGCCCTGACCTTCGCCAACGCGGAAAAAACGCTCGAACAAGCGCTCGCGCAACTCCACCGGCACACCGGGGCCGCTGTCGAGTACCTCTAGCAGCAGATCCTCGGTGCTGGCCTGCAATTGCACCTGAATGCAGCCGCCAGCCGGGGTGTACTGCACGGCATTGCTCACCAGGTTCTGCAGCAGGATGCCCAGGCTGGGGGCATCCGCCGGCAATCGGTAGTCGCCTGGCTCTTGCGCGTCGAGAATCAGCTCCTGGCCGCGATTGAGCGCCAGGGGTGTCAGCTCCGCCAGTTCGCTGCGCAGGAAGGCCAGCAGGTCCAGGTCATTCATGTTCAGGCGAATGCCGTTGGGGTCCAGGCGCGCGAGCGTCAGGAGTTGCGCCACGACACGCGTCGCGCGGTCGACGCCACCGCTCAACTGGCGCAGTGCTTCGTCACGATCACCGATATCCGGCGCTTCCAGCGCATTTTGCGCATGGATGCGCAACACTGCCAGCGGCGTGCGCAGTTCGTGGGCGGCATCCGCGATGAAACGCTTTTCCTGCTCCAGCAACTGCCTGACCTGCATCAGCAAGCGGTTGAGCGCGGCCGCCATCGGTTCCAACTCATTCGGCAAGGGCGGAAAAACCAGCGGCGCCAGGTTGTCCGGCGCGCGGCCGCGAATGGCATCGGCCATACGCTTGAGTGGATACAGCCCCCAGCCGACGGTCAGCCACAGCAGCAGGCCGACGATGGGCAGGCCGATCAGCAGCGGTTGCAGGCTGCGCCGTGCGATCTTGCCGGTCAGCTCACCGCGTACGTCTTCGCGTTCGCCGGCCAGTACCCAGTGATAGTCACGGCTGTCGTGCAGTACGAACACGCGCCAGCGGTGTTCGCCGATGTTCAGGGTGTGATAGCCGATCAGGTAGCGTGCCAGCTGCGCCAGACGCTGCTGCATCGGTTGGTCGTTGTCCGGTAGTGCCAGACCGAGCTGGGTAATCATGTCATTGAGCAAGCCAGGCGGTGCGCTGGCGGACTGAAACAGCAGCTCACCATCCTTGTCGAGCATCTGGAAAGCCAGCTTGCCCTCGTATTCGTGCCCCAGCAGGTTTTCAGGATTACGCGCATTGTGGAGCAGCAACGCCTCGTCGAGTACCGCCTGCATCTCGCGACGTTCGCTGTCACTTAGATCGTGACGCACCAGGCCCATTAGCAAACGCGCCGTCTGCGACAGTTGGGCATCGAACAGTTCGCGTACTTCATGCACCGAGTCGTTGTAGATCTTGTGACTGATCAGCCCGAAGCTGCCGGCGACCAGTAACAGAAGCAGGGCGAGTAGGCGGGTACGAATGGAACCGAAGGTTTTCAGCAGCCTCATTTGTCCACCAGATAGCCGACGCCACGCACGGTGCGGATCAGCTCCGGGAAGAATTTCTTGCGCAGGTGGTGCACGTGCACTTCCAGGGCGTTACTTTCCACTTCTTCGTCCCAGCCATAGAGCGCCTGTTGCAGCTTGTCACGGGTCAGTACGCGACCGGGCTGGATCAACAGCTCATGCAGGAGCAGGAACTCCTTGCGTGGCAGGCTGACGGTATTGCCCTGGTATTCGACCACCTGGCTGGCCGGGTCGAGGCGGATGCCACGGTATTCCAGTGCCGGCTGCGGGCGCTGGAAGCTGCGCCGCAGCAGGGCGCGCAGGCGCGCCTTGAGTTCGGCGACGTCGAAGGGCTTGATCAGGTAGTCGTCGGCGCCGGCATCGAGCCCGGCGATGCGGTCACTGGTGGCATCACGGGCGGTCAGTATCAGCACCGGCACCGGGTTGTCCGCGGCGCGCAGGTGCTTGAGCACCTGCAGGCCATCCATGCGCGGCAAGCCGAGGTCGAGGATGGCCAGCTCGAAACTCTCGTGGCTCAGCGCATGGAGTGCGCTGGCACCGTCCTGCAGCCAGTCGACGGTGTAGCCCTCCGGTTTCAATGCGGTGCGAATGCCTTCGCCCAATGCAGGGTCGTCTTCGACGAGAAGAATGCGCATGGCTACTCCTGTAAGCGGTCCGAGTTACTGGAGTTTACGCTCGACCTGCTGCAAAAGCGCCTGGGCTTCTGCGCGACGGCCCTTGTCGGCGAGTTCGCGGCCTGGGCGATCCTTGGCGGCCAGGGCTTTTTCCAGCGCGGCGCGGGCTTCTTCAAAGCGCTTCTGCCGTTGCAGGAAGTCGCCGTAGAAGTAGTTTGGGTCGATGCCGTCCGGGTTGATCGCCAGCGCCTGCTTGAGCATCTTCTCGGCCTCTTTGTCATCGCCGAAACCGATCGGCCAGCCCGGTACCTGATAGTAGAGGCTGCCGAGGCTGGTATACGCCGAGCCGCCCAGCGCCTGTGGGTCGATGGCCAGGGCCTGTTCCAGGTTGCTCTTGGCTTCCTTGACCAGGCTCAGTGCGCCGAGACCACCTTTGGCGCCGGCCTCGGTGCTGAGGATGATGCCGCGCCAGATCAGCAGCTCGGGGGCTTTCGGCTCGCTGGCCAGGGCCGCGTCGGCCTGGCTGACCAGCTTGGCGAAGGCTTCCTCACGCTGCTTTTCCGGCGTCTGGTAGTTGATCTCGGCCCAGCGCGTTTGCAACTGGTGCAACTGCGCTTCGCCGCTCTCGCTGAGGGCGAAGGCGGGCAGGGTGGTGAAGCCGAGCGTGGCGATGATCAGGGTACGCAATGCGTTCACGGGCAGTTTCCTCAGTGTTTATGACGGGCGAAGCGTTGGATGATCGGCAACTGCTTGCGCAGCGCCTGGTCGACCACGCGTGGCAGCAGGCCGTTGAGGCGCACGAACAGGCGCTCCGGCCAGCCCAGATAGCGCTCTTCCTGCTCGTGGCGGATGGCTTGCAGCAACTCGGCGGCGACCTTTTTCGGGTCGTCCATGGCTACGCCCAGTTCGTCGTTCATCGCCACCACGCTGGGGGCGTTCATCGCCGTGCGGGTGGCGCGTGGGGCGAAGTACAGAACGCGTACGTTGGTATCGGCCAGCTCGCGGCGTAGCGCCTCGGAGAACCCGCGCAGGGCGAACTTGCTGGCGCAGTAGGCGGCGAAGCCCGGGTAGCCGATGGTGCCGAAGGTGGAACCGACGTTGATCAGCAGGGCACGGCGTTGCGCGCGCAGCAGCGGCAGCAGGCGCTGGGTGAGTTGCAGCGTGGCGGTGACGTTGAGGCCGATCAGCTCGGCGATCTGCTGCTCGTCCT
>CAZIZA010000298.1:0-4519 GCA_964543555.1 uncultured Pseudomonas sp. | reverse complement strand
CATCTTCGGCAACCTGACCAGCTGGCAGATCGCGCAGCTCGCGCGCCACCCGCGTCGCCCTTACACCCTGGATTACATCCAGCACATCTTCACCGAGTTCGACGAATTGCACGGTGATCGTCACTTCTCTGATGACGCCGCTATCGTCGGTGGCATTGCCCGCCTGGGCGACCAGCCAGTGATGATCATCGGCCACCAGAAAGGCCGTGAAGTGCGCGAGAAGGTACGCCGCAACTTCGGCATGCCGCGTCCGGAAGGCTACCGCAAGGCCTGCCGCCTGATGGAAATGGCCGAGCGCTTCAAGATGCCGATCCTCACCTTCATCGATACTCCGGGTGCCTATCCGGGTATCGATGCCGAGGAGCGTGGCCAGAGCGAGGCCATCGCCTGGAACCTGCGCGTGATGGCGCGCCTGAAAACGCCGATCATCGCCACCGTCATCGGTGAAGGTGGTTCTGGTGGTGCACTGGCCATCGGTGTTTGCGACCAGCTCAACATGCTGCAGTACTCCACCTACTCGGTGATCTCGCCGGAAGGCTGCGCCTCGATTCTCTGGCGTACCGCCGAGAAAGCGCCGGATGCCGCCGAAGCCATGGGCATCACCGCCGAGCGTCTGAAGGATCTGGGCATCGTCGATCAGGTGATCGCCGAACCCTTGGGCGGTGCGCACCGTGACCCGGCCGCAGCTTCCGAGTCGATCCGTCAGGAGCTGATCAAGCAACTGGCCAGCCTGCAGAAGCATGACACTGACGAGCTGCTCAAGCGTCGTTACGATCGCCTGATGAGCTACGGCATCGCCTGAGTTCGTTCTGCGTCTATCTCAACGGGCCTTCGGGCCCGTTGTTGTTTAAGCTTGAATGATGACTGCTCTCGAACTTCGCCTGCGCCAGGCTCTGCAGCCTTGGCGTAAGGCCCCTGCCTGGCGTATTGCCTTCTCCGGTGGCCTGGATTCCAGCGTGCTGCTGCATCTGCTCGCCGACTGGGCGCGGCACGAGGAGCTGCCGCCGCTGTACGCCATTCATGTCCATCATGGGCTGCAGCCGGCCGGCGACGCCTGGCCTGCGTATTGCGCACGTGTCTGCGAGCAGTTGGGCATTGCTCTCGAAGTCGTCAGGGTTCAGGTCGCGCCAGGTGCCAGCCTCGAACAGGCTGCACGAAGCGCGCGTTATCAGGCTTTCACTGCGCGGCTTGGTCCGGGCGAGGTGTTGCTCAGTGCTCAGCATCGTGATGATCAGGCCGAGACTCTGCTGTTTCGTCTGTTGCGGGGGGCGGGGGTGCGCGGACTGGCAGCTATGCCGGCCAGTCGCTCGCTGGGGCAGGGCCACCTGATTCGGCCGCTGCTCGATTGTTCTCGGGCGGAACTACAGGCCTATGCGCAGCGTCACGGTCTTGCCTGGGTCGAGGATCCGAGCAATGACGACCCGCGCTTCAGTCGCAATTTCTTGCGTCAGCAAGTGATGCCACTGTTGGCTGAGCGTTGGCCGCAGGTGTCGAATAATCTGGCGCGCAGCGCACGTCATCTGTCTGAGGCGCAGCAACTGCTGAGTGAGTTGGCCGAGATGGATCTGGCGGCTGCTCGCGGTGTTTCGACATGCCCCTGGCTGCCTCTGCCATCTCTGGACGTATCGGCTGTGAGCGCGCTGAGCGATGCGCGTCAGCGTAATCTGCTGCGTCACTGGCTGGCACCCTTGACGCGCATGCCTGACAGCGATCACTGGGCTGGTTGGTTTGATCTGCGTGATGCGGCCACGGATGCGGCGCCGATCTGGAAGCTGGCCGATGGCGAGTTACACCGTGCCGATGGCCGGCTTTGGTGGCTCAGTGGGGCGTGGCTGAGTCCATTGGAATCACTGGATGTGCCCTGCGCTTCGCTGACTGAGTCGATCGAGCTACCTGGCAATGGTCATGTGCATTTATCTGGGAAGCTGCCGCAAGGTTGTTGGCATTTGCGCTACCGTCAGGGGGGCGAGTCGCTGCAGGTGCCGGGGCGCGGCAGGCGTGATCTCAAGCGTCTGCTCAATGAGCTGCGTGTGCCGGTATTCGTGCGGCCACGCTTGCCGCTGCTGTTCGCTGGCGATGAGCTGATGGCGGTCGCGAACCTGGTACAGGCGTCAGAAATCGAGGCTAAAGGCTTGTGTCTGCGCTGGTCACCGCCTATCGGCGCGCAAGGTTTGAGCTGGTAAGGCCTTTCGGGTAGACTACGCTCCCGTCTTAATACAGCTTTTGCCGACTCCCTCAGGGAGCTTGGCGAGCTTGCCATTGTGTTGTTGATGGCGCTCCTTCGCTTTCCCCGGCGGTATTTGACCGCTTAAACGCAGACTTCTAGGGTTTTTCATGACGCGCTACATCTTCGTCACGGGTGGTGTTGTTTCTTCATTGGGGAAAGGCATCGCCTCGGCTTCACTGGCGGCCATCCTGGAGGCGCGGGGCCTGAAGGTCACCATGCTCAAGCTGGACCCCTACATCAACGTCGATCCGGGCACCATGAGCCCGTTCCAGCACGGTGAGGTGTTCGTCACCCATGACGGCGCCGAGACCGACCTCGATCTGGGTCACTACGAGCGGTTCATCCGCACTACGATGACCAAGAGCAACAATTTCACCACCGGTCGCGTGTACGAGGACGTACTGCGCAAGGAGCGCCGTGGTGACTACCTGGGGGCGACCATCCAGGTCATCCCGCACATCACTGACGAGATCAAGCGTCGCATCATCAAGGGTGCCGGCGATGCCGACGTGGCCCTGGTGGAAATCGGCGGTACCGTCGGCGACATCGAGTCGCAACCGTTCCTCGAGGCCATCCGTCAACTGCGTGTGGAAGTGGGCGCCAAACGCGCGATGCTGATGCACCTGACCCTGGTGCCGTACATCGCCACCGCCGGTGAGACCAAGACCAAGCCAACTCAGCACTCGGTCAAGGAGCTGCGCTCCATCGGCCTGCAGCCTGACGTGCTGGTGTGCCGCTCCGACCACCCGATCGATGTTTCGTCGCGGCGCAAGATCGCCCTGTTCACCAACGTCGAAGAGCGTGCGGTGATCAGCCTGGAAGACGTCGACACCATCTACAAGATCCCGGGTGTGCTGCATGCTCAGGGGCTTGATGATTTCGTCGTCGAGCGTTTCGGCCTGGAGTGCGGCGGCGCCGACCTGTCCGAGTGGGATCGCGTCGTCGATGCCAAGCTCCACCCGGAAAAAGAAGTCACCATCGCCATGGTCGGCAAGTACATGGAACTGCTCGATGCCTACAAGTCGCTGATCGAAGCGATGAGCCACGCCGGCATCCAGAACCGTACCAAGGTCAACCTGCGTTATATCGACTCCGAAGATATCGAGAACCAGGGCACCGCGCTGCTTGAAGGCGTCGACGCCATTCTGGTGCCGGGTGGCTTCGGTCTGCGTGGCGTGGAAGGCAAGATCAAGACCGTGCAGTACGCCCGTGAGAACAAGATCCCTTACCTCGGTATTTGTCTCGGTATGCAGGTCGCGGTTATCGAATATGCCCGCAATGTAGTGGGTTGGGCTGATGCCAACTCCACCGAGTTCGACATGGCCAGCCAGCATCCCGTGGTCGGTCTGATCACTGAGTGGCAGGATGCCGCTGGCAGCGTCGAGCAGCGCAGCGAGAATTCCGATCTGGGCGGCACCATGCGCCTCGGCGCGCAGGACTGCCAGTTGCAAGATGGTTCGCTGGTGCACGACTGCTATGGCAAGGACGTGATCGTCGAGCGTCATCGTCACCGCTATGAGGTGAACAACAACCTGCTGCCGAAACTGACCGAGGCGGGCCTGAAGGTCACCGGTCGTTCCGGCGATGGTGCGCTGGTCGAAGTGGTCGAGGCGCCGGATCATCCTTGGTTCGTTGCCTGCCAGTTCCACCCGGAATTTACCTCCACGCCACGTGATGGTCATCCACTGTTCAGCGGTTTCGTCAACGCTGCCCTGGCGCAGCAAGCGAAGAAGGCTTAAGGCATGGCTCAGAAGATCATCAAGGTCGGCAATATCGAAATCGCCAACGACAAGCCGTTCGTGCTGTTCGGCGGCATCAACGTGCTCGAGTCGCGTGATCTGGCCATGCAGGCCTGTGAGGAATACGTGCGGGTGACCGAGAAGCTCGGTATCCCCTACGTGTTCAAGGCCAGCTTCGACAAGGCCAACCGTTCTTCCGTGACCTCCTTCCGTGGCCCGGGCCTGGAAGAGGGCATGAAGATCTTCGAAGACGTGAAGAAGACCTTCGGCGTGCCGGTGATCACCGACGTTCACGAGCCGCATCAGGCCGCCCCGGTGGCCGAGGTGTGCGACATCATCCAGTTGCCGGCTTTCCTCTCGCGGCAGACCGATCTGGTGGTGGCCATGGCCAAAACCGGTGCGGTGATCAACATCAAGAAAGCGCAATTTCTCGCCCCGCAGGAAATGAAGCACATCCTGACCAAGTGCGAAGAAGCCGGTAACGATCAGTTGATCCTTTGCGAGCGCGGTTCCTCCTTCGGTTACAACAACCTGGTGGTGGACATGCTCGGCT
>CAZIZA010000297.1:0-4525 GCA_964543555.1 uncultured Pseudomonas sp. | reverse complement strand
GCCTGGTGCTTGCCGGTTGCGATTCGCAAACCAGCGAAGTCGAACTCAAGAGCCCGGCGCAGAAGGCTTCCTATGGCATCGGCCTGAATATGGGCCGTAGTCTGTCCGAGGAAGGCATGGACGATCTGGACTCCAAGGCCGTCGCTCAGGGTATCGAAGATGCGTTGGCGAAGAAGGAGCCGCGCATCAAGGATGAAGAGATGGTCGAGGCCTTCTCCTTCCTGCAGAACCGTGCTGAAGAGCGCATGGCTGCGCTGAACAAGGAAGCCGCTGAAGCCGGCAAGAAATTCCTTGAGGAAAACGGCAAGCGTGAAGGTGTCGTCACCACCGCTTCCGGTCTGCAGTACGAAGTGATCAAGAAGGCCGACGGTGCGCAGCCCAAGGAAAGTGACGTAGTGACCGTTCACTACGAAGGTAAATTGACCGACGGCAGCGTGTTCGACAGCTCCGTGGCCCGCGGTAGCCCCATTGATCTGCCTGTCGGCGGTGTGATTCCGGGTTGGGTAGAAGGCCTGCAACTGATGCACGTTGGCGAGAAGTACAAGCTGTACATCCCCAGCGAACTGGCCTACGGCGAGCAGAGCCCGTCTCCGGCCATTCCAGCCAACTCGGTACTGGTGTTCGATCTTGAATTGATCGGCATCAAGGACCAGGCGGCTGTCGAGCCGTCCGAGCAGTAACACTCGCCGCTCGCTGACAACGCCCCGTCTTGACGGGGCGTTGTCGTTTCTGGGTGTGCTCAGCCGTCATTGGCGCGCCTGAGTGTTACGCTTATGCACATTATGGAAAAGGTTCCTAACAAGCCTGCGAAAGACTTGCAAGCCTCTTCTTAAGAATATGCAACTCGTTGATTTTAATGAATTTTATATGCTGTATAAAAAATATCCGATCTAACCCGGAGCCCCATGCCACGGGGCTTTGATAGGCTTGTAGAAAGTCTTTGCACAGAGTTATCCACAGCTTCTGTGGGTAAGCGAGGTGAGCCCATGTAAAGCCGGGCTCGTCGAGGAGAGCGAATGAAAACGCCCTGGAAACTGATGCGCTACCTGCCGCGAGCTGCTCGCTTCTTGCGTGATGGTCGGCTGCCGGAACTGTTGCATGCGCTGCGTGACAAGCGCACCCCGCAGGGGCAGCGGTTTGCTGCATTCAGGGATGATGTGCAGCTACTGCGTGCTCTCAGCCTGGCTTGGTTCAGGGGTGAGTACCGGCACATCAGCCGGCAGGCCTTGCTGACCATAGTCGCCGCGTTGCTGTACGTCATTGCGCCGCTCGATGCCATTCCCGATTGGCTGGTTGGCCTCGGATTCATCGATGATCTGGCTGTGCTGGCCTGGGTCATGCGTACCTGGCAGGGTGAGCTGGACGCTTTCAGGGCCTGGCGCGATACCCAGAGCCCTGAACGTTTGGCGCTGATCGAGCAACTGCCAGTGGCTGAGAGGGTGAACCCGCAGCGCAATTGATGTCAGCGCCCCATGCCCATATGGTTGCAGGCCGGACGGTGGGAGCACGATCAGTTCCAGTCCTGATATCTTGGTCGCAGTATCGCGCCTTGGCTGGCTGGCGCCTGTTAAGATGGCGGCTTGCAAGGAAGGGGTCGAGATCGTCGGCCCTGCTTTCCAATGGAGATATTCATGACTGTGCAAATCATTGCCCGTGATGGCGAGCCCGAGTACGCGGTATTGCCCTGGGCCGATTATCAGGCTTTGTTACGCGCAGCTGGGCGCGAGCCGCTGCCCGAACAGGTCAGCGCTGCGGCACCCGTAGCGGATAAGCAGCGGTCCGGGCTCGATCAATTGCGTTCGCTGCGCGAGGCCAAGGGTCTGTCGGCAGAGACGCTGGCGCGCAGCGTCGGCATCAGCCCGCATTATCTGGCGATGATCGAGAATGGCGAGCGCCAGCCCGATGCAGCCATTCTGCGCTCGCTGGCGTGGGAACTGGGGCTGGAGGGCTGGTCTTGAGCGTGCGTATCAGTCGTCAGCATTGGCAGGCCTTGCTGGGTGAACTGGACGACGCGCGCCGTCAGCGCCACCTGCTCACTTACCGTGCATTGATCGAACGGCTCGATCTGCCGACGCCTGCTATGCAGACCCTGACTGCGGCTCTGGAGCATCTGGCTGCGCTGGATGCGCGTGCCGAACGGCCGCTGCGCAGTGCGTTGGTCATCAGCCAGGGGGCCAGTCGTCTGCCGCGAACGGGGTTCTTCGATTGCGTGACCCATCTGGGGCGTTTCAGTGGCGCTTGCGATGGTGTGGCAGCAGCATCCTGGCATGCGTCCGAGGTGGTCAGGGTCTTCGAGTTCGATTATCCCGTCGATGTCTAGGTGGCTCTGGCAGTTGCGCGCACGCCTTGGCTACTGGCTGGCACGGCGTCTTTTTCACTGGCCTGCGGCATTGCGTCAGCCGCGTTTGTGGCAGTGGATGCAGGGTCAGTACGGACGCATGGCCAACCTGGGGGACGTGCCGGCGCAGAGTTTCTATGGTCATATTCTGCTGTTTCGCGGCCAGGGGCTTGGCGCGCGTGAGGAAGGGCTGAGGCTGTTGCGCCTGGCGGCCAATGGCGGTGATGGCAAGGCGGCCTATCAGTTGGGGGTGCAGGTGCTTAAGGGGGATACCCGGCAGGCACCGGATGCTGTGCAGGCCGTGCGCTGGTGGGAGATGGCGCTGGCAGCCGGTCATCCGCTGGCCGCTCGTCGCCTCAGCCAGCTATACCGTGAGGGCGCGCCCGGCCTGGAGGCTGATGCGCAGGCTGCCGAACGCTATGCCGGCATGGGCGATTCAGGCCGCTGAGCCCTGGAGAATATGCAGGCTGTAGCCTGGTACGGCCTTGGCCTTGCGCTTGGCTTCGGAAGCCATTTCGGCCAGGCGTGAGGCATCGAGCTGTGCGCAGTCCTCTGCGCTCACATGCACCACGCCGATCGACAAGGACAACAGCGCATATTCCTGACGTTGCCCGTTGCGATTGTGGGCGATGAAGCAGCCGGCCTGCAGATGCTCGTCGCGGTAGAAGCGCCGACATTGATTCTGGAAATCCTCGAATAGCTTGCCGATTTTGTCACGCCAGTCGTTCGAACCCAGTACCAGCATGAAATCGTCACCGCCGATATGCCCGACGAAGTCGCGTGACGGATCGATCCGGTCGTTCAGGCATTGCGCCAGGCACAGCAGCACCTCGTCGCCTTTGGCGTAGCCATAGAGATCGTTGAAGGGCTTGAAGCTGTCGATGTCGACGTAGCACACCGCTGCTTCGCGCCGCTGTTGCAGCAAGCGACTCAGGCATTGCTGAATCGGTACGTTACCCGGCAACAGGGTCAGCGGGTTGGCGTGTCGTGCCTGCTGCAGCTTCTGCTCGGTGATCAGTTTGAGGACGTCGATTACCCGTCCCAGCCCCAGATAGCAGCCGTTCTGGATGATGATGAAGTCTTCCTCGATGCGCTGACGTGCGCGACTGGTGAGCAGGCGGCTGACCTTCTGCAGGGACTGCGTCAGTTCCACGGCGAGAAAGTCCTGACTCATCAGGCGGCTGATTGGCTTGCGTGCGAACAGATCGGTGGCGAAGGGTTTGAGTAGTGCTTCGGACAGCGAATGGCGATGAACGATACCGACCGGCTGACGTTGGTTATCCAGTACCGCCAGCGAGTTGAGATTGGCCTGCGCGCGAAAGATGTCAAGCACCTCGGCGATGGCGGTGTGCTGCTCGACGGCAACTTGTTCATTGAGCAGGGGGCTCAGGTCATGGCTGTCCTCGGTGAGGCTGCCCTGGTTGTCCGGTAGCTGAGGTAGCAACTGACGCGCATCGCGCGGTGGCTTCTCCTGTGGTCGGCTGAGCAGGTAGCCCTGCACCAGATCGACGCCCATCTCCGCCAGCACGGCCAGCTCTTCGGGCAGCTCGATGCCTTCGGCGATTACCTGGGCTCGTGAGGCTTCGGCCATTTTCAGGATGGAGCCGACGAACTCGCGCTTGACCGCATCCTGATGGATGCCATCAATGAAATGACGGTCGATCTTCACATAGTCCGGGCGCAATTCTGACCACAGTCGCAGGCTGGAGTAGCCAGCGCCCAGATCGTCCAGGGCGATGGAAAAGCCCATGGCGCGGTAGTGGTGCAGGGCATTGTCGAGCAGGGCGAAGTCTTCGGTGGGCGATTGCTCGGTGAGTTCGATCACCACTTGGCTGGGCGGGATGCCGAAGGTCTGCAACAGTTTGAGGGTACGCCCGGGCTGGTGACTGGGGTCAAGCAGTGACTCCGGCGAGACGTTGAGAAACAGCTTGCCCTCGAGCCCCTGGTTGCTGAAGCCCTTGCAGGCACTCTTGCGGCAGGCCATTTCCAGCTCGCTCAGACGCCCCGCATGGCGCGCGACGGCGAACAGTGTGAGCGGTGAGTGCAGTGGGCTGTTGGACGGGCCACGGGTCAGCGCCTCGTAGCCGAGGATACGCTGTTCGGACAGCGAGACGATGGGCTGGAACAGGCTGCTGAGGTCGCCGTGAGCGAGGATGTTGCCCAGCGCGCTCAACTGCTCGGTGACGG
>CAZIZA010000296.1:0-4565 GCA_964543555.1 uncultured Pseudomonas sp. | reverse complement strand
AGCGTCAGACAGGAACGCCGCCTGACTTCATACACCAGATTTGACAATAACTCGCCATGACCAGGTTACCGTGGTTCATGGCCTGGGCAATGATGACCGCAATCAGGCTATCGGTATCCGCAACCTTCTTGGCGTAACGTGGTTGCAGCGGAGTCAGAGCCGATAGGAACTGGCATTGGTTGTTGACGAAGCGGAACACGTCGGCGACATCACAGTATGGCAATTGCTCGTAAAAGGTTTGCTCCCGCACCTTTTGGTTTTCCCCCTTGGGCTTGCGCCAAGTCAGTTTTTGCGTGTCTTTGTCGTATTCGAGGTGTGTCAGCTTGCCTTGTTTCAGCTCACGGTTGGATGCCCGCCATTGCTTGTGCAGCTCGGAGGCCAAGGCATCAAGCTGTGTTTCAACCGGTTGACGCAGGAATGGGATGTCCATCTGTGCCAGCTCCTGAGCGTGCTCTTCCATAGACACCAACTCATCGGAGAAATGCCGATGTTGCAAACTGTCATCGAGATAAAGCTCGCCAGATTGGAAACGCTTTGTGACTTGGTGGTACAACCAGAACTCGTAGCGGTCGGCATGTAGCCCTGTCGGCTCACCATCTGCATCAAAGGTCAGCAGGTAGGGCCGCAAGCGTTTGGGTAGTGTGGCTGCCGGGCATTCAGCGAGTGGGCGTTGTGACAGACGCTGCTGCTTGGCGAACACGCTTTTAACCCAGGTCAGTGCCGCCAGCCACTGGCTGTCTGGATCGGTGGCGGCGAACTCCAGCGCGACAAACAACGGTCGGAGATGACGGCGGATACGTTTGGCCTGGCCATCCACCGCCTGCCAGTGCAATGTCAGTTTATTCAGTGGCTTGACACTCATGCGCTGCGCCGTGTTTTGCAGCACGTCTTTGGCCATGATCTTGTAGGCGCGCTGGCGCACCTCGCCGAATGGCGTCGGATCCGCGACACGGTCGTCCACGTACAGGGACAGCAAGCGACCAACCTGGGGCGTTTCCTGATAACGTTTGACCTGCTCTTCGGCGAAAGACTCCCTGGCACCCGCGCGGTTTTCGTGATCAAGTTGATGCATGTGGAACGCCATCGCATCGACCAGGTTATCGCTGAGCTGCCGGTAGCGTACCCAGGCATAGCACAACAGATAGAGCTGAGTCTGCTCTGGCTTCAAGTTGCGCAAATCATGGGCGGTATAAAAGTTAGCCAGACTCGCGTAATACAACAGGTTTTGTTGAGAGATCCCAAGTTTGGGCAGCAGCCCTTTGGCTATCCCGTATAATGGTGCCAGCAGGGTACGCTTCTCACGCTCTCGGGCCATCTGACGCCACCCGAAATCCTTGGCGTCTTGTTTGAGAGCCGCCAGTTGCGACAGCGTATCGTCGCGCACCAGGAGCTGACTCAGGGAAGTCTTGGCCGGTTCATCCAACACCTGTGCAAGCAGGGCTCCCAGTCGTCGACGTTCAGCGGACAGGACTTCGCTGACCAGCGCTTGCAGGGTGGTATAGCCTGGACGAATGATCTTGTGTTCGTTAAGCCAGACGATCAGCTCAGCAGCAACAAAGTTGGGCGTCACATCACGCCGCACGATCAGCGAGGCTTGTTGCTCAAGCGATGGCAGGTTGCTGGAGGCCCACGGCTGGTAACCGAATAGAGCGGCAATTTTTCCTCGTTGGCTGTAGTGCTCGTGTTTGGAGATCTGCTTGGTCTCGAATGCCTCACCTTGAAAATATCGGCTGAGCACGAAAGCGCAATCATCCTCTACGTCACACCAGTAGAAACGGAAGAAATCGTTCTTGGCTTTGAAATACCCGATCTGCAGAATGCAATAGACCTGAGCATGGATGCTTGGCCGGCTGCTGGCGAGCGCCAGTTCATTTTCGGTCAAGGCCAGGTATTCCAGGCGCTGCGCATCGTCAAAGTCCGGCAAGCCATACAGCGCCTCTTGTTCGGCATCCGACAAAACTGTTAGTCGCTCGCTTCTAGCAATCGCCATGAGTTACTCCGGCACCCGCAAGTATTGGTACAGCGTTTCTCGACTGATCCCGAATTCACGGGCAAGTGTCGCTTTCTTTTCGCCAGCAATGACTCGCCGCCGTACTTCCGCTATCTCTGGGTCAGACAGCGATTTCTTTCGACCCCGATAAGCGCCACGCTGTTTTGCCAAGACAATACCTTCACGTTGACGTTCCCGGATCAACGCTCGCTCGAACTCGGCGAATGCCCCCATGACAGACAACATAAGGTTTGCCATCGGTGAATCTTCGCCGGTGAAAGTCAGATGCTCCTTGACGAATTCAATGCAGACGCGGCGCTGGGTTAGTCCCTGTACAAGTCGACGCAGATCATCCAAGTTGCGAGCAAGGCGATCCATGCTGTGTACCACGACAGTGTCACCTTCACGAACAAAGGAGAGCAAGACGTCAAGCTGCGGGCGCTGAGTGTCTTTCCCAGAGGCTTTGTCGATGAAAACTTTGTCCACCTGGATATGTTCCAGTTGCCGTTCTGGGTTTTGATCGAAGCTACTGACACGAATGTAACCGATGCGTTGTCCCTGCAAGAGACCTCCTGAGCTTAAAAGTGTCAGGAAGAAATCTATGACCTTGCCTTATGTGTGTCAATAAATTAATTTAACGGCTTTATTCTGACACTTTTTGACCGAACGATCTGACATCAGGATAGGGTATACTCCAAGATGACAGTTTTCTTAGCTTACGGTTTTTCCGTTTCGTGAGCTAAGCCCTGTCCGACCCTGATGAACTTGGTTTTCACTAACTATTTGACCTTCATCAGAAGATGATTTCTACACTGGAAAAACTCAAGTATGGAGCTGCTTTTTACATCTAAGTAAATTATATAAATAGGAGTGTTAAATGATTTCAAAAAAGATTGTTATTTTCGGTTCAATGGTTGGTTCGTTAATAATCACAAATGATGTAATGTCTGCGGGACATGCTGAATACTCGCACATTATAAACAAATACAAAGAGGATGCTGGAAAAGGTAAATGTCTAAGAACATTTTCGAATAATAATTCAGTTTCTATTGGTGACTGCACAGCTCAGGGAGGCTCATCAGATTACACCTCAATGAGGCAATGGCAAGTAGTAGAACAATCCAATGGATTTTTTTTATTAAAAAACAAATACAAAAAAGATGCTAACAAAGGCCAGTGTTTAAGAACTTTTAGTGGACGGAACGAACTGGAAGTTGGTGACTGTGATGCGCAGGGCGGCACATCAGATTACACTTCAATGAGGCTCTGGAAAATAGTTGAAAATGGTAACTATGCTCTATTGGAAAATAAATATAAACAAGATGCTGGAAAACCCAGCTGTATAAGAACATTTGCTGTAAACAACTCGATTTTAATTGGTGATTGTAATACTCAAGGAGGCGCGTCTGATTATACTTCTATGAGACAGTGGATATCAGATGCATTTCCATTTGATAAACCATGGGGGCCAACAGGTATAGTTGGTGTAAAATATACTATACCTGAAGCGCCAAAATCAGGATTCGATAGTATTTCATTTCCAATGAATATAGGTGAATCCCCTGAAGAAAAAGGGTTTTACTATGCGATGCAATATCGATTCATTAATGGTAATTTAGGTTACATTGGTTTGCAGCCGAGAGGTAAAGACTCTGGTTTGGCTATCTTCTCTGTATTTGGCAGTGGCGTGAAGCCAATAGCTCCACACTGTACGGGATCTGCAGATGGTGGAGAAGGTTCCAGTTGCTCAAAAACGATAAATTTAGTTTTTGGACACAAATATAATTTAACAGTCAAGAGGGATGATAAAAACGATAAAGTATGGAGAGGATATGTGGAGGATACAGTGACTGGTGAAATTAATGAGATAGGGGCATGGCAACCTAGAGATGGCTCAGAGGGAATAAACAGTTCCGAGGGTGGTTTTGTAGAATATTACCCAAAGATTAACAGTTGCTCAAAAATACCATACACGAATGTATTCTTTGGTTCCCCAGTGGCAAATTCAGATATATCAGGAACACTCCAAAAACCCTACACTTATGGAAGGTGCAAAGAGTTTGTTGATTTTAGTGCAAAGGAAAATGATGGGGGTTGGAGCATTATCTTAAAAGGAATAAAATAATAAATCATGGCCGCACATTTAAAGTGCGGCTGTTTCTGCAGCCACGTTAAATGGAGCTCCTATATGGAGTGCTTCGCTGGGACCCTCGATTTTTCCACGCCCAGTAAGCACTTGATACTGTCACGTAAACGACTGGCGAAGTAGCAATCATTATTAATGCTGAAAAGTTATTCAACATCATACAAATCGATTGTTTTTAGCTGTAGCTTTATAACGGAATCTTCGGAGATTTCGGCGTACAATTTCTGATTGACCTTGATACCCTTTGGTAGGGGGGAGCTGGCGTGACGGAAATTTCGGCGGTTCCGGCTTACAACCCCATGTCCGTGCCTTTGAGTTTTTCGGCGGGACCCCGGCACTCCTGATCCCCGACAACCTCAAGAGCGGTGTCAGCAAGGCTTGCCGATACGATCCCGAGCTCAACCCCAGCTACCAGCAGTTGGCCGAGCA
>CAZIZA010000295.1:0-4654 GCA_964543555.1 uncultured Pseudomonas sp. | reverse complement strand
ACGATGTACGTCTGCAACAGCTGCAAACCTGGCTCGCCGAGCAACTGCCCCTCCTGTTCGCAGCACGCGACTGGGGAGCGGTGCCGGAGGCCGAGCTCACTCCCGCCAGCAGCGACGCCAGCTTTCGCCGCTATTTTCGTTGGCAGGCCGGTGAGCGCAGCCTGATTCTGATGGATGCGCCACCGCCTCAGGAGAACTGCGAACCGTTCGTCCGTATTGCGGCCCTGCTGGCCAGTGCAGGTGTGCATGTGCCGCAGGTATTGGCTGCCGATCTTGAGCAGGGCTTCCTGATTCTCGATGACCTGGGCCGCCAGACCTATCTGGACGTGATCAACGAGCACAACGCCGACCAATTGTTCGACGATGCCATCGAGGCCTTGCTGCGGCAGCAGCGCTTGCCGCTCGACAGCCATCTGCCGCATTACGATGAGGCGTTGCTGCGGCGTGAGTTGCAGTTGTTTCCCGAGTGGTACGTGCAGCGTCACCTGGGATACAGCTTTACCGCCGAGCAGGAGGCCGCCTGGCAGCGCATCAGTCGGTTGTTGATCGACAGCGCCCTGGAACAGCCCAAGGTGGTGGTACATCGCGACTTCATGCCGCGCAACCTGATGCAGAGCGCGCCCAACCCCGGCGTGCTGGATTTTCAGGATGCAGTCAACGGCCCGGTCACCTACGACATCACGTGCCTGTTCAAGGATGCATTCCTCAGTTGGCCCGAGGCGCGCGTGGAGGACTGGCTGCACGGGTATTGGGAACGCGCCAAGGCGGCGGGTATTCCGGTGCAGGCATCGCTCGACGACTTTCTGCGGGCCAGCGACCTGATGGGCGTGCAGCGCCACCTCAAGGTCATCGGCATCTTCGCGCGCATCTGTCACCGCGATGGCAAGCCCAAGTACCTGGGCGATGTACCGCGTTTCTTCTCTTATATAGAGGCCGTTTTGGCACGTCGGCCGGAGCTCGTCGAGCTGGGTGAGCTGTTCGCCAGCCTGGCGAAAGATGAAGGGGCACGTGCATGAAGGCGATGATTCTCGCGGCAGGTAAGGGCGAGCGCATGCGGCCATTGACCCTGCATACGCCCAAGCCGCTGGTAAAGGCGGCGGGTGTGCCGTTGATCGAGTACCACGTCCTCGCCCTGGCTGCTGCGGGCTTCACCGAGCTGGTGATCAACCATGCCTGGCTGGGCCAGCAGATCGAGGATTACCTGGGCGATGGCGCGCGCTTTGGCGTGCGTATCGTCTATTCCGCCGAAGGCGAGCCGCTGGAGACCGGTGGCGGCATCTTCAAGGCCCTGCCGCTGCTGGGCGCTGAGCCGTTTCTGGTGGTCAATGGCGATGTTTTCACCGATTACGCTTTCGCCGCGCTGCGCCAGCCGCTCGTCGGTCTGGCGCATCTGGTGCTGGTGGATAACCCGGCCCATCACCCGCAGGGCGATTTCATTCTCGCGGCAGGTCAGGTGCATGACGGCGAGGCGACAGGCGAGCGGCTGACCTACAGCGGTCTCGCCGTGCTGCATCCACGTCTGTTCGCCGGCTCTGCGCCGGGCGCCTTCAAGCTGGCGCCGCTGCTGCGTGAGGCCATGGCGGCCGGGCAGGTCAGTGGCGAGCACTATGGCGGCTGTTGGGTCGATGTCGGCACGCACGAGCGCCTGGCTGAAGTCGAGCGTTTGCTGCAGGGGGCGTGCTAGGTGCTCTGGCCTGCAACACTGCTCGGTGCTGCGGCCGGGCTTGCCCTGGCCAGTATTCCTGGCGCCCTGCTGGGTGGTCTGCTCGGGCAGGTGTTGGACCGTCGCCTGCGCCTGCACGGCTGGGACAATCTGCGAGAGCGTCTGGGCGGTCGTGCTGCGCCGACGGATGACGACTTGTTGTTTCTGATGCTGGGACGTCTGGCCAAGAGTGACGGCCGAGTTGTACAGAGCCATATCCAGCAGGCGCGTTCGGAAATGCAGCGGTTGGGGTTGGACGCGATGGCTCAGCGTCGTGCCATCGAAGCCTTTGCCCGTGGCAAGACCGGACGGGACAACCTGCGTGCGCCGCTGCAGCGTCAACGCGAGCGTGCCGATGCCATGCTGCGAGCTTGCTGGCGCATGGCCTGGGTCGATGGGCGGGTGTCGCCCAGCGAGCATGAGTTGATCCTGCTCTGGGGCAAGTGGCTCGGCTGGGACAGCGCCCGACTCGATAGCCTGGGTGAGGAGTACGCACCACGTCGCAGCCAGCAACCTGCGCCGGCGGGCGGTAGTTATCAGGAGGCGTTGCGACTGCTAGGTGTCAATGAAGGCAGCGAGCCTGAGCAGATCAAGCGCGCTTACCGGCGCCTGCTCAGCCGGCACCACCCGGACAAACTGGCTGGTTCGGGAGCCTCGCCTGAACGCATTCGCGAAGCCACCGACACCACGCGTCAGTTGCATCAGGCCTACGCGTTGATCCGCCAGCGTCGCGGAATCCGTTAGCTGCCCGCAGCGCGAATATGCAGCTTCAACCAGCCGCGTAGACGGCGGTACAGCTGCTCCTCCTGGACATCCAGGTTGCCCGGCAGTGCTTTCATCGCTACCTGTACGTAAGTGGGCAGCTTTGCCCTCTTGCTGGCTTGCAGGCGTTTCAAGGCGGCCGTGCGGTCGGTGGCCTGATCCTTGTAGAAAAAGTCGCCAGTAGCCACCGGCAGTTGGGCGACCAGTTCGTCCAGCGGTGGGGCGAACCCTGCTGGTACATCCGCCGCCACCATCAGCAGGTTCTGGACATTCGCGGGCTTGCGTTCGCTCAGGTAGCGCGCGCCCCAGTAGGCGCCGCTGCCGTGGCCAAGCAGGACGATTTCCTTGGCCTGCTGTTGGCTGGCGAAGGCGATGGCGGCATCGATGCGCGCCATCACGCGCTCGACATGGGCCTGGCGCCGTTGATCCGGGCTGGTTGTGCCGCTGTCCGTGGCCTGTGTGGCTTGTGTCTCCGGTGGCTGTGGCGGGCTATCGGCAGCGGGAGCTGTCTCGGTACTTGCAGGATCAGCGGGCGCCGCTGCGGTTTCGACGCTTGCATCGCGCAGCGGCAGCGGGTCGCCGTCCGGGTCCGGTAGTGTCAGGCTCAGACTGTGCCAGCCGGCGTCAGGCAGCTTGCGTCGTAGCGGGCCCACTGCGGCGGCGCCGTCGGCGTTTTCCACGTCACCGGGTAGCAGAATCACCGCACCGCTGGGTTCGCCGACGTTGGCCGGCAGCCATAGTGCGAGGAAACTTTCGGCGCCGGCCTGCAGCATCTGCTGCTCACGTTTGTCCAGGCGCTGCTCCAGCGTCAGCGCATCGCTGACGCTACGCTCGGGTAGAGACGGCCGCTCGTTCGACGCCGGCGTATCGGTTTCGCCGGGCGTGGCGCTCTGGGCATCCCCGGTCGGTTCCTGGGCCCAGCTCGTGGTGGCGCAGAGCAGGCAGAAACCGAGCAGTGCGAGTGAGTTCAGGCGCATCGATGAAGCTCCTTGGGGTCTGCTACAGAGCCTAATGCCGAGCTTCGCTTTTGTCAGGCCATTAGCAAAAGACTGGAGTAAGGTAAGCAATCGCGTCAGCGGATTCACCGTGCATGAAGTCCCTTCTCCGTTCCCTTATTTACCTGTTGATAGTGGCGACATCCGGCGTCTGGGCCGAGAGTGCGCGCATGCCATTGCGCCCGGCTTTCGACGCAGAGCAGCGTGCCTGGCTCAAGGAGCATCCAGTGCTGCGCGTGGGCATGATCCAGCAGGCGCCCTGGGTGCAGCGCGGACAGAACCGGCAGCTGACCGGCGCCAATGTCGAGCTGATGCAGCGCTTGCTCGAAGGCATGGGTGTCGCGCCCGAGTGGCGCTTGTATACGAGCCAGGAGGCGCTGGATCAGGCCGCCAACGCCGGTGAGGTCGACCTGGCGCCAGGCCTGCAGCAGACGCCGGCTGGTCTGCGTATCTGGCATTACTCCATGCCCTACCTGCGTGTGCCGCATCTGGTAGTCGGCGAGCGCAATGGCAGCGGTGCGGTGGATCTCGATCAATTGCCGCTGGAGCAGACGGTCGCGTTGCGCATGCCGAGCCAGGCTGCCGAATACCTGGAACGCACCCACACCAACCTGCGTCTGCGCGCGACTCCGTCGGAGCGCGCCGCCTTGCTGTTGGTGCTCAACCAGGAAGTCAGCTACGCCGTGTTGGATGAAGCGAGCCTCAGCCTGCTGCTGCGCGAATCACGTTTCTCCAGCCTGAGCATCGTCGGTGATATCGGCTTGCCGCAGCTGCTGCGCCTGGCTACACGGCGTGACCAGCCGCTTCTGTCCGGTATTGTCGACCGGACTTTGCAAGCGCTGCCTGCCCGTGAACTGGAGGAGTTGCGCGACACCTGGATGCCGCTGCGCTATCCGCAATCCACCGACTTCGTCGGCTTCTGGAAGACCCTGGCGTTATTTTTCGCCCTGATTCTGATGCTCGGTGCGACAGCGCTTTATCGGCAGCGGCAGCAGACACGTTCGCTGGAGCGTGGGCTGTTGGCTGCACGCGGCGAACTGGATCGCCATCAGCAGGCCGCCGAGGCATTGCGCCTGAGCCAGTTCTCCATCGATCACAGCACGGTGGGTATTCTCTGGGTCAACTGGGATAGCCACCTGCGCTACGCCAACCGCGCCGCCTAACTCCTGCTTGGTTACGCCGCCGGCGATTTGGT
>CAZIZA010000294.1:0-4701 GCA_964543555.1 uncultured Pseudomonas sp. | reverse complement strand
GACCGATACGCATAAAGAACAACGCCCTGAAAAAGTCAGGGCGTGATTCTAACCGTATTGTTCTGCAGCCCGGATGAAATCCGGGAAAATCGTCCCCGGATTTCATCCGCGCTACGACTACTGCAAAGCTGCCGCGTGATGACGCAGGTGATCATCGATGAAGCTGGCGATGAAGTAGTAGCTGTGGTCATAACCTGGCTGCATGCGCAGCGTCAGTGGGTGACCGGCGGCCTTGGCAGCCGCCTGCAGTGCCTGAGGCTTGAGCTGGCCTTCGAGGAAATCATCACGATCACCCTGATCGACCAGGATCGGCAACTTCTCCTCAGCCTCGGCGATCAGCACGCTGGCATCCCACTCACGCCAGCGCGAACGCTCATCGCCCAGATACAGGGAAAAAGCCTTCTCACCCCAGGGGCAGCTCATCGGATTGCTGATCGGCGAGAACGCCGATACCGACTGATAACGCCCCGGGTTCTTCAGCGCACAGATCAGCGCACCGTGACCGCCCATGGAATGGCCGGCGATACCACGCTTGTCCGAAACGGGGAAATTGGCCTCGATCAATGCCGGCAGCTCCTGCACCACGTAATCGTACATGCGGTAGTGACGGGCGAAGGGCTCCTGCGTGGCATTGAGGTAGAAGCCGGCGCCGAGGCCGAAGTCATAGGCGCCATTGGCATCGTCGGCCACGCCCTCACCACGCGGGCTGGTGTCCGGCGCGACGATGATCAACCCCAGCTCGGCGGCCATGCGCTGGGCGCCGGCTTTCTGCATGAAGTTCTCATCGGTGCAGGTCAGGCCGCTGAGCCAGTACAGCACGGGCAGCCTGGCGCCCTGCTCAGCCTGCGGCGGCAGGTAAACGGCGAACACCATGTCGCAGTTGAGACTGCTGGAACGATGGCGATAGCGCTTGTGCCAGCCACCAAAGCTCTTGTTGCTGGAAACGATTTCGAGGGTCATGAGCCGCTCCGTAGGGTGCGCCGGGCGCACCAGGGGGTTGCGGTGCGCACAGCGCACCCCGCGAGAATTCGTGCGGCCATTGGGCCGCACGGCGCTTCATCAGAAATGGATGACGGTACGGATACTCTTGCCTTCGTGCATCAGCTCGAACGCTTCGTTGATCTCGTCCAGCCCCATGTTGTGCGTGATGAAGGTATCCAGCGGAATTTCGCCTTTCTGCGACTTCTCGACATAGCTGGGCAGCTCGCTGCGCCCCTTCACGCCACCGAAGGCACTGCCACGCCAGACGCGACCGGTCACCAGCTGGAACGGACGGGTACTGATCTCGGTGCCGGCCGGTGCCACGCCGATGATCGTCGACTCACCCCAGCCCTTGTGGCAACACTCCAGCGCGGCACGCATCAGTTGCACATTGCCTACGCACTCGAAGCTGTAGTCCACACCACCATCGGTCATCTCGACGATGACTTCCTGAATCGGCTTGTCGTGCTCCTTCGGGTTGACGAAGTCGGTGATGCCCAGCTCACGCGCCACGGCTTCCTTGGCCGGGTTGATGTCGATGCCGATGATGCGCGACGCCTTGGCCATCTTGGCACCGATGATCGCCGCCAGACCGATGCCGCCCAGGCCGAAGATGGCTACGGTTGAGCCTTCGGTGACCTTGGCGGTATTGAGTACGGCACCGATACCGGTGGTCACGCCGCAACCAAGCAGACAGACCTTGTCCAGCGGTGCTTCCTTAGGGATCACCGCAACCGAGACTTCAGGCAGCACGGTGTACTCGGAGAAGGTCGAGCAGCCCATGTAGTGATAAATCGGCTCACCGTTGTAGCTGAAACGGGTGGTGCCATCCGGCATCAGGCCCTTGCCCTGGGTGGCACGCACCGAGCTGCACAGGTTGGTTTTCTGCGACTTGCAGAATTTGCACTCGCCACACTCGGCGGTGTAAAGCGGAATCACGTGGTCGCCGACCTTCACCGACGTCACACCCTCACCCACCGCCTCGACGACACCGCCGCCCTCATGACCCAGCACGCAAGGAAACACACCCTCGGAGTCCTGGCCGGACAGGGTGTAAGCGTCGGTGTGGCAGACGCCGGTGGCAACGATGCGCACCAGCACCTCACCGGCCTTCGGCGGCTCGACATCGATCTCGACGATCTTCAGCGGCTCGTTGGGCGCAAAAGCGACGGCAGCACGGGACTTGATCATGAAAGCTCTCCTGAGCGTTGCGAAAGTGCCGATTAGTCTAGAGCAGCGCCTTGAAGAGATAATCCACCGATCATCAAAACATTATTGCTGCACAGGGATAATATGCTCAGCCATTACCGATGCAGGAGCACGTCATGAATCGCTGGGAAGGGCTCGACGAGTTCGTCGCCGTGGCAGAATGCGGGCAGTTCAGCGCCGCGGCCGAGCGCCTGGGACTGTCTACCTCTCAGGTCAGCCGCCAGGTGGCACGCCTTGAAGATCGCCTGCAAAGCCGCCTGTTCTATCGCAGCACGCGCCGCGTGGCGCTAACCGAGGCCGGGCAGTTATTCCTGCAGCACTGTCAACGTCTGCAGGATGCGCGCGAGGAGGCTCTGCGCGCGGTAGGCGACCTTGGCGCAGAACCCAAGGGGCTGCTGCGCATGACCTGCGCGGTGGCGTATGGCGAGCGCTTCATTGTGCCCCTGGTGAATGATTTCATGGCGCGTCATCCGCAGTTGCGGGTCGAGATCGAGCTAAGCAACCGTCAACTGGATTTGTTACACGATGGACTGGACCTGGCCATTCGTCTGGGCCGCCTGCAGGACTCGCGACTGATGGCGGCACGCCTGGCCCCCCGGGAGATGTACCTGTGCGCCGCGCCCGAATACCTGCAGCGCTATGGCCGGCCGCACTCGCTGTCGGAACTGGCCCGCCACAACTGCCTGATCGGCAGCAGTGAGGCATGGAGTTTTGCCGAGAACGGCCGGGAAACCCAGGTGCGCGTGCAGGGCAACTGGCGCTGCAACAGTGGCCAGGCCGTACTCGATGCCGCGCTACGTGGTTTTGGCCTGTGCCAACTGCCGGACTACTACGTGCTTGAACATCTACGCAGCGGGCGGCTGATTTCCCTGCTGGAGCAGCACCGCCCGCCAAACACGGCAGTCTGGGCGCTGTATCCGCAGCAGCGTCATCTCTCGCCCAAGGTACGTCAGTTGATCGACTCTCTACGCCTGGGATTAAGCCAACGCCACGAGTACAGCGCGCCTGCCTGACACGCTGCAACAACCTTGTCTTGCGCCTGAACAGCAATGCATTGTCACAAGCCAGTGTGAAACTTGCGCCCGGACTGCCACGTCACAGGTGATGCTCCCATAGACACGCGGGGCTCACCCACTCAGCAGCATGAGGACATGGTTATGCAGGTTCTGGTCAACAGCGGTAAACACGTCACCTCGTCGATGGCCTTCGCGGACGACATCAGCAATCGCGTGCGCAGCAAACTGCAACGCTATGAAGATCACCTCACCCGAATCGAAGTCCACCTTTCCGACGAGAACGCGCTCAAGAGCGGCCCACAGGACAAGCGCTGCAAGGTCGAAGCACGCATGAAGGGGCGCGACCCGCTCACGGTCTCCCACGACGCCGAAGAACTGCAGCAAGCCATCGATGGCGCCATGAACAAACTGACCAATGCGCTGGATCGCAACCTGGGTAAAGAGGCCAAGCCCTGGACCCACTGACAGAGCACCTGCGGCTCAACGGTCAGGCGACCAGATACACTGCAGGTAATGCAAATCTTCCGGGCGGGTAACCTTGAGGTTATCCGCTCGCCCCTCAACCAGCCGAGGCGCCTGCCCCGTCCACTCAATGGCCGAGGCTTCATCGGTCACCGCCACACCCGCAGCCAGCGCCTGCACCAGAGCCTCATGCAGCGCACCGAGGCGGAACATCTGCGGCGTATAGGCCTGCCAGATCACACTGCGATCCACCGTCTGAGCGACTCGACCATCCTCACCGACCCGCTTGAGCGTATCGCGCGCAGGCACAGCCAGCAGGCCGCCCACCGGATCCTCGGCGAGTTCAGCCAGCAAACGATCCAGATCGTTTCTGGCGAGATTGGGTCGCGCGGCATCATGCACCAGCACCCAGTCATCGACACCTGCGCCATCGGCAAGCAGCCCCTGCAGCCCCGCCAGCACCGAATCAGCGCGCTCACGCCCACCGGGCGAGCGGCGTACACGCGGATCTCCGGCAACCGCAAGTTGCGGCCAGAACGGATCGTCCACCGCCACACAGACCGTTGCGCCCAGCAGGCCCGGATGATCGAGAAAACAATCCAGGGTGTGTTCGAGAATGCAGCGCCCGGCAAGCTGCAGGTACTGCTTGGGGCGGTCGGCTGCCATCCGTGCGCCGACGCCAGCCGCCGGAATCACCAGCCAGAATTTCGTGGTCATTCGGTCAGTAGATAGAGGGTTTCGCCCTCTTTGAGCATGCCCAGTTCCTGCCGTGCACGCTCTTCAACCGTCTCCATACCGCGCTTGAGCTCCATCACCTCGGCTTCGAGGATACGGTTGCGCTCCAGCAGACGCTCGTTCTCGCCCTGCTGCTCGGCAATCTGCTGCTGCAAGCGGTTCACCTGGGCAAGACTGCCCTCGCCCATCCACAGACGGTACTGCAGGCCCGCCAGCAGCAGGATCAGTACGATGAACAGCCAGTACGGACTACGCATGGAGCGGCTCGCAGATTGAGTCATCGGCATGGTAGGGGCTG
>CAZIZA010000293.1:0-4711 GCA_964543555.1 uncultured Pseudomonas sp. | reverse complement strand
TTCTTCACCAGGCCGGACAGCGGGGCCAGGTCGCAGGCGCCATCACCGAACTTGGTGAAGAAGCCCATCACCGCTTCGGCGGCGTGGTCGGTGCCGATCACCAGGCCGTTGTTGGCGTTGGCGATGGCGAACTGGGCGACCATGCGGATGCGCGCCTTGATATTGCCGACGACGAAATCGCGGCGCGCATCGCTGAGCTTCTGCAGGTGGGTGACCTGCTCGCCCAGGCCCAGCACGCTGGCGGCGATATTGACGGTGTCTTCCTCGTCGGCGCGGATGAATTTGAGCGATTCCTGGGCGTCGTGCTCATCATGCTGAGCGTTGTGCGGCAGGCGTACGGCGATGAAGCGGTAGGCGCTATCGCCGGTTTCCGCACGCAACTCTTCGACCGACAGCTGGGCCAGGCGCCCGGCGGTCAGCGAGTCGACGCCGCCGCTGATGCCCAGCACCAGCACCTTGAGTCCGGCATTTTTCAGGGCGTGTTTGATGAAGGTCTTGCGCCGCTCGATCTCTGCACTCAGCGCAGCATCGTCGGCGAATGGCGGCACCACGTCGAGGGCGGCGGCGATTTCGGCTTGGCGGTTGCTCATATCAGGCTCCTCACTGGGGCACGCGAAAGACGTGTTTCAGGTAATGAACGAAGTTTTCATCACGGCACTGGGTCTTGCCGGGCGTATCGGAAATCTTGGCCACCGGTTGACCGTTGCAGGCGACCATCTTGATCACGATGTTCATCGGTTCGACGCCGGGGATATCGCAGGTCAGGTTAGTGCCAACCCCAAAGCTTACGTGGATTCGCCCGCAAAGTGCACGGTAGAGCCGTAACGACTTGGGCAGGTCGAGTCCGTCGGAAAACACCAGGGTCTTGCTCATGGGGTCGATGCCGAGCTTTTCGTAGTGGGCAATGGCCTTTTCCGCCCACTCCAGCGGGTCGCCGGAGTCATGGCGCAGGCCGTCAAAGAGCTTGGCGAAGTACAGGTCGAAGTCGGCCAGGAAGGCATCCATGGTGATGCAGTCGGTCAGGGCGATACCCAGCAGGCCACGGTACTCGCGTACCCAGCAGTCGAGCGCGGCAATCTGGCTGTCGATCAGCCGTGGGCCGAGCTGCTGGTGTGCCATCAGCCATTCGTGGGCCATGGTGCCGATGGGCTTGAGGTCGAATTCGCGCGCCAGGTGTACGTTGCTGGTGCCGACGAAGCGTCCGGGGAAGTCGCGCTTGAGGATATGCACCGCTTGCTCCTGCACGCGGTAGGAGAAGCGCCTGCGGGTACCGAAATCAGCGAGCTGGAAGCCGGTCAGTTCGCTCGGCGAAGCTTCGGCCTTGAGCCAGTCGAGCTTCTGATACAGGCGCTCGGCGGCCTGCTCAAGCAGCACCTCGCGATAGCGGTAGCGGTTACGTACTTCGCTGACGATGGCCAGCAGTGGCACTTCAAAGAGGATCACATGCAACCAAGGGCCGCGCAGGCGAATGCTCAACTGGCCCTCCTCGATGCTGGTGTGCACGTAGCGCAAATTGAAGCGGAACAGGCTGAGAAAACGGATGAAGTCCGGTTTGATGAAGGGGATGCGTTCGAGAAAGGTCAGTTGGTCGATGCTCAGACTCAGTTCGCTCAAACGCTCGATCTGATAGCAAATCTCGGCCAGGTAAGGCGTCAGATCCTCGCTGCTGCGGCAGCGAAACTCCCATTCCACCTCGGCATTGGGGTAGTTGTGTAGCACAGCCTGCATCATGGTCAGCTTGTACAGGTCGGTATCCAGCAGGTTCTGCACAATGCGCTCGGCGAAAATGCTCTCGCTCATGGCTGAGTCTCCCTGGTCAGGGCGCGGTCCAGCTCATCCAGGCTGGTGGTCAGGAGAATGCCCTGTTCGCGCATGGCGAGGCAGGCGGTTTCAGCCGTTTCACTGGCGATGGCGCGACAGGCTGGCAAATGGACGATCACCTCGAAACCGGCGCGGCACAACTGCAGGGCCGTGGTCTTGACGCAGTAGTCCAGCGCCAGACCGCCGACCAGAATACAGGTGACGCCATTGTGCCGGAGAAACTCGATCACACCCGTGCTGCGCCTCTCGGCCAGGTCGTGATAGCAGGCGCCGTAAGGGTGCAGATCCGGCTCAACACCTTTCCAGACGAAGTAATCGTAATCCAGCGGTGCCGGCAGGCCGTCGAGTAATTCAAAGCCAGGCGTGCCGGGTACGCAGTGGCTGACCCAGGTCAGATCGGCGTTGGCCAGCGGCAGGGACTGAAGCATCTGCGCATGGTCTGCCACGACCCAAGGTGCTTGCGGGCTGTGTGCGTCCTTACTGCCGATACGCAATTGCGCGCGTGTAGCCAGCAGGTTCAGTGCCGGGACGATGGCATCGCCTTCTGGCACCGGCAACTCGTTGGGGCACAGCGGGGTGAAGCCTTTCTGGGCGTCGACGTCGAAACTGGCGATTTTCATGCTGCGCTCCATTTCGTGGCTGAGTTGCAACATATTCCATCTGGTGAAATATGTAGTCAAGCGTTTTTACCACTTGATGCGTGAAAGAAGGCGCATTATTGGTCAAGATGAAATAAGTAGATGAAGATGTGAGGGGAAGGATGAGTGCAGTGGAGGTGCTGGCCGGGGTGGATATCGTCGCCCTGCGCCTGAGCGAGGAGGGGACGCTGCAGCTGTTGCTGCTGCGTCGTCAGCGCGAACCCTACGCGGGGCAATGGGCGCTACCGGGTGTGCTGGTCAACGGTCGCTGTGCCGACGCCAGCCTGGATGCTGCTGCCGCCCGTGCCCTGGCAGACAAGGCGCGCCTGCAACCGCAGCATCTGGAACAGGTTGCGACCGTTGGCAATGGAATTCGCGATCCACGCGGCTGGTCGCTGAGCACCTGTTATTTGGCGCTGCTGGCGCCTGACGTTGCGCCGCAGGATGAGAATCTGCAGTTCGTCGAGTTGGCCGCTGTCATTTCCGGGCAGCAGGCGTTGCCATTCGACCATACGCAACTGGTGCGCCTGGCGGCAGAGCGCTTACGCGGCAAGTCGGTATACAGCTCGCTTCCGCTTTACTTGCTGGCGCCGCGATTTACCGTGACCGAAGCACTGACAGCGTTCCAGGCTTGCCTGGGCGAGCCGGTACAGCACACCACCTTGCGCGGGAGGCTGGAACGGATGAAGGCGCAGGGCTGGATCGGTGATACCGGCGCGAAGAATTATCCGAAAATGGGGCGGCCGCAGAATCTGCTGGCGCATAGCCCGCACGCGGGTGAGGCGTTTATCTTTGATCGTAGCCTGCTGGCTTAGCAGGCTTTCCCCGAATTGCAGGCAAAAAATAGGCGCCAGAGGCGCCAGGGGAGCATTTCAATCGATGCATAAGCTCTGATGCCTGCTTCTACGGGAAAGTTCAGCCGATGCTGAAATTTTCTCGAGGCAAAAGAAAAGGCGCCAGGGGCGCCTTAAATGATGATCTATGGAGTAAGTCGATTATTCAGAGTGAGGCGCTGACGAAAAGGTTCAGTGCCACTCGACGAACGGTCATTACTTGCCCGGCATCAGCAGCAGGCGCTGGTTGCCGTAGACCTTGTCCAGATTCTCCGCTTTGAACGGGAAACTCATGTATCCCCCCTTGAGCCACGCCTCAATGCCATCGGCATAGTGCGGGCTGGCCGGATTACCGGATTGCCCCGAGCTGTTGACGCCAACCAGCGGTTCGTCGGCGGCGAAATCCACCACAATACGCATGGCCGGGATCAGGGCGGTGTTGAAATCCTGGCCCCAGGCGTAGGCGGAAACGTTCAGCGTGTTGTGGTCACCCCCTGCAGGATAGGGGCCGCGATCCAGGTAGCCTTTCAAGGCGTTGATGCTGCTGCGCTGGCTGGCGCTCATGTAAGGCGCCAGGCGCGTGGTGTCCGTCATCCACTCATAGGTGTGCAGCTTGCCCCATTGCCAGTTGCGCCGCTCCATGCCCAGGCGGCTTTCCAGCAGCTCGATGCTGGCGGCCAGGCTGCGTGCGAGGATAGTCGGCTTGTCTTCCTGCTCTGGCGTGCGGATGTCGTTCCAGAACGGGCTATCGGCGCGACCGAGCAGGTGGTCGGCCTGCGCCGAGTAAGAGGTGTTGGCGGTTTGCACCAGTGCCTGCCAGGCCGGGCTGTTTTCCGGGCCCAACTCGTCGAGGAAAATCTGCCGCGCGCTTTCCTGCAGGAAGGCGCCGTAGATGGCAGCATCGGCGGAGCTGGCGGCGAGCTTGCCGTCGAACGCCAGCAGGCGCTGCAAGGCTTCATCAGCGCGCGCACGCTGGCCAGTCGGCAGGGCGGCGATGGCCTGGCGTAGCGAGTCGTGCATGGCTGGGTCGTTGAACATGGCCTGCAGTTTGGCGACGAAGGGCGAGGTCTGGTCATATTGCATGGCGATCATGCTGCGACCATCGTGACGGCCATTGTCGAGCAGTTCGGCGATGCGTTCGGCGCGCTCCGGGTAATACCAGGAACTGGACAGTTGCATGCCGTAACCGGGCGGCACACTGCGCTCATTGGCGGTACCCAGCCAACCTTGCGGCGGGTCCTGATCGTAGGGGTGGAGCATCGGGTCGGCGTAACCATCCCAGGCATAGCGCTCGTCCCAGCCGGGCGAGGGCAGCAGGCCGCGCCCTTCGCGGCGGTTCGGATAGCGCCCGGTGACCTGCCAGCCGATGTGCTGGGCGTCAGCGAAGACGATGTTCAGCGGCATGGCGCGGATTTCCCG
>CAZIZA010000292.1:0-4713 GCA_964543555.1 uncultured Pseudomonas sp. | reverse complement strand
ACCTGAATGAGCAGATGAAGGCCATTCAGAAGGAACTGGGCGACATCGATGAAGGTCACAACGAGATCGACGAGCTGAAGAAGCGCATCGACAATGCCGGGCTGACCAAGGAGGCGCTGACCAAGGCCAATGCCGAGTTGAACAAGCTCAAGCAGATGTCGCCGATGTCCGCTGAGGCTACCGTTGTACGTTCCTATATCGACTGGTTGGTGAACGTGCCCTGGAAGGCCGAGAGCAAGGTGCGCCTGGATCTGGCGCGTGCCGAGAGCATCCTCGATGCCGATCACTACGGTCTGGAGGAGGTCAAGGAGCGTATCCTCGAGTACCTCGCCGTGCAAAAGCGGGTGAAGAAGCTCAAAGGGCCCGTCCTGTGCCTGGTGGGTCCGCCCGGCGTAGGCAAAACTTCGCTGGCCGAGTCGATCGCTTCTGCAACCAATCGCAAGTTCGTGCGCATGGCCCTGGGCGGCGTGCGTGATGAGGCCGAGATTCGGGGGCATCGCCGCACCTATATCGGCTCCATGCCGGGCCGTCTGATCCAGAAAATGACCAAGGTCGGCGTGCGTAACCCGCTGTTCCTGCTCGACGAGATCGACAAGATGGGGCAGGACATGCGTGGTGATCCTGCGTCTGCCTTGCTGGAGGTGCTTGATCCGGAACAGAACCACAACTTCAACGATCACTACCTGGAGGTCGATTACGACCTGTCGGACGTGATGTTCCTCTGTACCGCCAATTCAATGAACATTCCCGGTCCGCTGCTGGATCGGATGGAGATCATCCGCCTGCCGGGTTACACCGAGGACGAGAAGGTCAACATTGCCACCAAGTACCTGGCGCCCAAGCAAATCAAGGCCAACGGCCTGAAGAAGGGGGAGCTGGAGTTTGACGAAGCGGCGATCCGCGACATCATCCGCTATTACACCCGCGAGGCGGGTGTGCGAAGCCTGGAGCGACAAATCGCCAAGGTTTGCCGTAAAGCGGTCAAGGAGCACATCGGCGAGAAGCGCTTCCAGGTAACCGTGAGCGCTGATTCGCTCGAGCATTTCCTTGGCGTGCGCAAGCACCGCTACGGTCTTGCCGAGCAGCAGGATCAGATCGGTCAGGTGACTGGACTGGCATGGACTCAGGTCGGTGGTGAGCTGCTCACGATCGAAACCGCAGTGGTGCCGGGTAAGGGTGTACTGATTAAGACCGGCTCGTTGGGAGACGTCATGGCCGAGTCCATGACGGCTGCCATGACCGTCGTGCGCAGCCGCGCAAAAACGCTGGGGATCCCGGCTGATTTCAACGAGAAGCGCGACGTTCACATCCATATGCCCGAAGGGGCTACGCCCAAGGATGGCCCGAGCGCGGGGATCGGTTTGTGCACGGCGCTGGTTTCGGCGCTGACGCAGATTCCAGTGCGTGCGGATGTGGCCATGACAGGTGAAATCACCCTGCGTGGCCAGGTATTGGCCATTGGTGGCTTAAAGGAAAAACTTCTGGCTGCGCATCGGGGTGGAATTAAGACTGTGATCATTCCCGAAGAAAATGTGCGTGATTTGAAAGAAATTCCGGAAAATATTAAGCAAGACCTACAGATTAAACCGGTTAAATGGATTGACGAGGTCCTGCAAATTGCGCTGCAATACGCCCCGGAGCCCTTGCCCGATGCGGCTCCCGAGATGGTTGCAACGGATGACAAGCGCGAGTCTGATTCCAAGGAGCGAATCAGCACGCATTAGCCTGATGGCTTCCTTGACACAATTTTTGAGCCCTTGTTATAAAGCGGCTCTTATTGTGTCGGCAGGCCATTCAGCACCCGCTTTGCTTGCACTAAAAATCAAGAAACATACTCAACAGAAATAAGGGGACTTAGAGTGAACAAGTCGGAACTGATCGATGCCATCGCTGCATCTGCTGATATCCCGAAAGCTGTTGCTGGCCGCGCGCTGGATGCAGTGATTGAATCCGTCACTGGCGCCCTGAAGGCTGGTGACTCCGTTGTACTGGTTGGCTTCGGCACCTTCGCTGTCAAAGAGCGTGCTGCTCGCACCGGCCGCAACCCGCAAACTGGCAAGCCGATCAACATCGCTGCTGCCAAGATCCCGGGCTTCAAAGCTGGCAAGGCTCTGAAAGACGCCGTCAACTAAGCGTCTTCTGGATTTGTCTAGCCGTCAGGCCTTTCTGGCGGTTGTTAGACGACAGGGCAGGCAGCTTGTATGTCTGTGTTGATCGTTTGACGCGTTACGAGAAGGCGCATCCCAGGATGCGCCTTTCTTCTATCCGGAATTACCCACACTGCGCGGCTGGTAGCTCTGTACAGTCGTTCTGGGGGAAGCATGCTGCAAAACATCAGGGACAATTCACGCGGTTGGATTGCCAAAATCATCATCGGCCTGATCGTCATGCTGATGGCGTTTACCGGCTTCGAAGCCATCGTCACCGGTACCAGTAACCGCAACAACGCGGCCGACGTGAACGGTGACACCATTACCCTTGACGAGCTCAATCAGGCTGTTGAAATGCAACGCCGTCAGTTGCTGCAGCAGCTAGGTCGTGACTTCGATTCGTCGCTACTCGATGATCGCTTGCTGCGCGAGGCGTCGCTCAAGGGGCTGATCGAGCGCAAGCTGCTGCTTCAGGCGGCAGGCGATGCTCGTTTCGCTTTCTCGCAGGCATCGCTGGATCAAGTGATTCTGCAGACGCCCGAGTTTCAGGTAGACGGTCGCTTCGATGCTGCACGTTTCGATCAGGTCATTCGCCAGATGGGCTATACCCGTCTGCAGTTCCGCCAGATGCTGGAAGAGGAAATGCTGATTGGCCAGTTGCGTGCCGGTATCGGTGCCAGCAGCTTCGTCACCGAGCAACAAGCGCGTGCGTTCGCCAACCTCGAACGGCAGACCCGCGATTTCGCCAGCCTCACGATTAAAGCCGACCCAGCTGCGATCGAGTTGAGCGAAGCGGACGTGAAGGCTCACTACGCCGAGCACGCCAGTGAATTCATGAGCCCCGAACAGGTGGTGCTTGAGTACGTCGAGCTGCACAAGGAAAGTTTCTTCGATCAGGTCGAAGTCAGCGACGAGGAACTGCAGCCGCTCTATGAGGGCGAAATCGCCAACCTGGCCGAGCAGCGTCAGGCCGCGCATATCCTCATCGAAGGCGATGACGAAGTGGCGCGCAGCAAGATCGAAGAGATCAAGGCACGTGTCGACGCTGGCGAAGATTTCGCGGCCCTGGCCAAGGAGTTCTCGCAGGATCCAGGTTCTGCTGCCGATGGCGGTGATCTGGGTTATGCCGGCCGTGGCGTTTACGACCCGGCTTTCGAGGAAACGCTCTATGCGCTGCAGCAGGGTCAGGTCTCCGAGCCGGTGAAAAGCGAGTTCGGCTGGCACCTGATCAAGCTGCTGGGGGTGCAGGCACCGGAAGTGCCTAGCTTCGACAGTCTCAAGGACAAGCTGGCGCGTGACTTCAAGACTCAGCAGGTCGAATTACGCTTCGTCGAAGCCACCAAGCAACTGGAAGATGCCGCGTTCGAGGCTTCGGATCTGGCTCAACCGGCTCAGGAGCTGAATCTTGAGGTCAAGACCAGTGAACCTTTCGGTCGTGAAGGGGGTGCTACCGGCATCACTGCCAATCGTCAGGTACTGCAGGCTGCCTTCAGCCCTGAAGTTTTGGAAGACGGTACCAATAGCTCGACTATCGAACTGGATCCGAGCACAGTCGTCGTGGTGCGCGTGAAGGAGCATAAGAAGCCCGAGCAGTTACCGCTGGATCAGGTCGCCGATAGCATTCGTGCTCACCTGCAGCAGGAGCGCGCTGCTGCTGCCGCCAAGGCTGAAGGCGAGAAGCAACTGGCCGCTGCCGAGAGCGGTGAAAGCGTCAGTGACTGGCAGGTACAGGAAGCTGCCACACGCAGCCAGGACGGTGTGGAGCCGAAGGTATTGCAGGCTCTGTTCCGTATGCCCAAGCCAGCCAAGGCAGGTGAGCCGACTTTCACGGGTGTGACGCTGAGCAATGGCGACTATGTCGTACTGCGTCTCGATGGTGTCAATGTGCCGGAAGAAGCGCTGGCTGATGAAGAGCTGGCCATGTACCGCAACTTCCTGGCCTCGCGTGCCGGCCAGCAGGATTTTGCGGCATTGCGCACTCAGCTTGAAAACAAGGCCGATATTGAGCGCTTCTAAGCTCGACCTCTCGCGCGCCTCTTGTGAGGCGTTCGAGCAGGCAATAAAAAACCCGCAATTTGCGGGTTTTTTATTGCCTGAGCGTAGGCTGCAGGCGTCAGAGAATTGCGCCCGGCATAGCGCCGGGCGCTGATCTCTCAGTCTTCCATGGCGCCCATGGCGGTGGTGTTGAAGCCGCCGTCGACGTACATGATTTCACCGCTGATACCCGATGCCAGGTCAGAGCAGAGGAAGGCGCCGGCATTGCCCACTTCTTCGATGGTCACGTTGCGACGCAGCGGGGTCTGCTTTTCGTTGGCAGCCAGCATCTTGCGGAAGCTGGCGATGCCGCTGGCGGCCAGTGTACGGATCGGGCCGGCGGAGATGGCATTGACGCGAGTGCCTTCCGGGCCGAGGCTGCCGGCGAGGTAGCGTACGCCGGCTTCCAGGCTGGCCTTGGCCATGCCCATGACGTTGTAGTTGGGCATGGTGCGCTCGGCGCCCAGGTAGGAAAGGGTGAGCAGGCTGCCGTTGCGGCCTTTCATCATCTCGCGACCGGCCTTGGCCA
>CAZIZA010000291.1:0-4722 GCA_964543555.1 uncultured Pseudomonas sp. | reverse complement strand
TGAACGGCTCAGGCATGCTGATCATCAGCCCGCCCTGGATGCTGGACGAGCAGATCGAAGCCTTCCTGAAACCGCTGTGCGCCAAGCTGGCTCAAGGCGCTGGCGCCCAGTACAAGGTGGAGTGGCTCAACAAGGTCGCAGAGTAAGCCAGCACCAGCCCGCTCCGGCGCCCGGTCAAGGCGCCAGCGAGTCGGCCAGCCAAGCCGTTCACCGTGGCGGCATGGCCAGCAAAGAGAAGCCCCGTTCAGGGGCTTCTTGTTTTTTACCTGCCAGCGCTTTTACCCACTAACTGTTTTCCTCACCAATGGCGGCCACGGCGGCCACGCATCCCCTCTGCACACCAGACCAGCAGTTATTGATTAATTAATTGATCTGGCTCAGGAATTCCCCGCATACCTCTTTCCCTTGGCCAATAGGCCAGTACTATAGCCAATTGGCAACAAAGCCTCGTAGGAGTCACCCCATGAGCCATGCCAACCCCATCCCGTTGGTTAAACGCAGCAGACTGGAGGCTGTAATTCAGGGGCGGTAGCCATGCCGGATGGAATGGATAAGCGAACGTTGCCTACGACTACCCAGTCAACATGGTGGCAGCCTTATGCTGATTTCTGACCCGCTCACGCAGGCGTGCTTTGGCGGCGCTTGCCAAGAGTGCGCTGAGCACTGATTTTTCATACAGTAGTAACGGTGGTGCAAAAAGAGGAAGTCAAGCGAATACGCTCAGCATAAGAAGCAAACGGGTAACATTATGATTTAATGGTTGTTTTTACTTGGCGGCAGTGGAAATGTTACGGAGTTATATGGAATGCTCTGCTAACGGATTAATACCGCCTTCCATCTAATCACTGTTATGAGGCATATGGATATTCAACTAATACAAATAGAAATTGATGAGTTTGAAAGTCTGTTCTCTGTTGTGAAACAGGGACTTTATTCGCATGTTGACGCCGTCTTTGGCTGGTGTGATGAGTTTCAGGTCAGTCGTTTAAAAAATGACTATGAGCCGCATTGGTTTCACTGGGTTTATTTCAATCACACGCAAGTTGGAATGCTATGCTTCAAGCCTTACGAAAACGCTTTTCATGTGCATTTACTCATTGTGTTTCCAGAATTTCAAAATCAAAAATTGGGTGCAAGGGTAATGAATATGGTTCACGAAATAGCGCGAGAGCAAGGGCGTAGTCATGTAACTTTATCAAGTTTTACTAGAAACGAGTCAGCAGTAAGGTTTTACAAATCTCTTGGCTATAAGGTGACTGAAAGCGATGGAAACTTCCTTTCTTTGTCGCTTCAAGTTGCCTCATAACAAAGCGTTTAAGAGGGATTTGGCACGCGTGGCATTTTCAGTTTGCGTTGAGTTTGGTGTTTAAGGTGCTTTGCAGAAACTTATGTATTGCGTGCCTGCACCCCTTAACGCGGCGTTAGCTTCTTCTGGTAGTCTGGAGATAAATAAGAAAAATGACAGAATACAAAAGATCAATTGAAGACGAACTCGATTGGGTAAGTATCGACCAGCTTCACGAAGCAACTCTTCAAATAAGCAAGAGCTGTTTTGAATTCAAGAAAATTTGCGTGGGGCTTATTGGCGCAGCTTTGGCTGTATTGGTCAAACTGACTGACAATAATCTTGATCACTCGTACTTCGTTATACCACTTCTAATTTGTTTCGGGTTCTGGATCGCGGACTCCTCTGCATACTATTTTCAACGAAAGACAAGAAGCGCCATGAATAAAAAGTTATATGCAATTGCTCAGAGAAATTCCATCAGCAATTATCCTAATGGAGATCTGGGTGTAACTTGGTTTGGTGCCGCATTTAATCATTCTATGGTGCTCTATTTTGCCTTGGCTGGCCTCGGGATTATCGGCTGGGTAGTATATGCCATGAATTGGATTGGATCATAATGACTATATTCGTGAGCTATACCACCAGAGATAGCTATGTTGATCGTAATACGCTGAAAATGGTATCAGGTGTGTTGTCGAAATATGGTTCGCACTACATTGACCTTCTACACAACGATGCGTCAGAAAAACAACGTCACGTTGAGGAGATGCTATCTCATGCTCAACTTATGATTCTAATAAGGTCGCGTTCTATAGAGAAGTCCGAATGGGTTCAGTGGGAATTGAACGAAGCTAAAAAAAATGGCATTCCCATAATTGAAGTACAGGCATCTATAAACCCAACAGAAACTATTAGTAATTTAAAATATAAACTAGCTTCAGAGTTCAATAAGCTAACAAGGCGCTCAAGCAAGGACGCGCTAACTCGCGCCGCCTAGATTGGCGTTAGCTTCAATTAAGGAATGAGTATGAATATGAGTTCAGTACTGGAAGTATATGTAAGACTATTTCGCAACAAACGGCTATTGATTCTCATCGGAGCTTTAAGTGGTTCGTTTGCGATACTTTCATTTTTCTCTGAACCATTCTTAATTTATTTCAGTAATTTTATTCAATTTGATATATCTAGAACGTCTGTCCCTATTACTTTATTGCTAATTTCTGTTGTCTCATTTTCCTTTATATACTTGCAGTCTGGTGCTAAAGAAGCTCCTGAAGTATATAGCTCTTCAATGCTAGAGAAAATACTTAAAGATATTGAAATTCAAAAGAATAGAAATGCAGCGCAAATTGACGAACTGAAGAAAAAGCTAGAAACATATGAGTCTGAAAAAGGATTAAGTGAAGCAGAGAAACAAGCAATTATTGATGGTGCAGTGAAATCGACTAGTGAAGAAGCAATAAAAACAATTTTTGAGCATGAAGCTAATTTACTAAAAGATACCATCAAAGATAGCTTGGGCTTTGAGAGGTTGTCGGACTCATCAAGAGATATTGTACAGAGGATTAGAAGGGAAATCGCTGATCTTCGGCTTCGTTCAAATATTAATCTTCTGATCGGAATGTCTATTACCGCCGGAGGCTTATATTTGTTGTGGTCTACTGTGTCCATGGTAGATGCTTCCGAGTTATTGAAGCAACTGGCATCTGAAGGTGCTGAATCCGACGGTAAGTTTTTAAAGAATCTAATTCTACCGATTGTACCTAGGATACTTCTTGTTATCTTTATTGAAGTATTTGCCTACTTTTTTCTGAGGCTTTATAAAGATGGCCTTTCGGAGATAAAGTATTTTCAAAATGAACTTACAAATATCGAGTCGAAACTAACAGCTGTTGAATTTTCATATATAACTAATAACCAAGAAGGTCTCAAAGCTGCAATCGAAGCCCTGTCAAAAACAGAGCGTAATTTTATTCTTGAAAAGGGCCAGACAACAGTGGAACTTGAACGGGCCAAATCGGAATCGGAATTGACTCGAAATATCATAAAGACGATTCCGGATTTCTTTAAAAAAGCTAACAAGTAGCTTCACCGGAAAATTGGTCGCTGCGCTCTCAATTTTCCGGTGAGCTAGGCGTTAGCTGTCTTCGTTAGTTGAAAGGATAAATATGTACAATTTAATAATCGGGTATACAGGCCCAAATGAAAATGAAAACGAAGTTATTGTCTCTGCGTCAAGATTCCTTGAATATACAGACTCTGAGACTCAAATGCGTTATAGAAATTTAAATGCAGATAACGTTGTCGAGATCAAAGAGTTTCCAGCGCTATTTATGCACGAACATTGTCCAGATGGTGCATTTGTCGCTAATATTACAAACATTACTCGTTCACACAGAGACTATAAGATTACCTTTGAAAGAGATAATAATTTTGGTGTTATCTCGAAAGAAACAATAGATAAATTAGCTATTGAGTTAGGAATTGACGAGTTTGAATTATATAGAACTCATTGGGCTGTAAAAACAGCAAACTTGGCAAATATTTTAAGGCCAACTGAAGCTCCTGTAACACTTGTTACACCTCAAGAATATGAGGTTGAAAACTTACCGCCAGAAAAAGGATCTTGCTTTAACAAAAATCAAGTGTTTATTGTGCATGGGCATGATGAGCATGCAAAAAATGATGTAAAAGCATATGTCGAATCTAAAGGTTTAGAACCAATAATTTTACACCTTCAGGCCAGTGGCGGTAGAACTATAATTGAAAAAATAGACCATTACAGCAATGTTGGCTTCGGTATAGTTCTTTATACTGAATGTGATATTGGGGCTAAAAGGGATACTTTGAATTTTAAATGGAGAGCTCGTCAAAATGTTGTATTTGAGCATGGCTACTTAATTGCTAAATTATCGAGAGAGCGGGTAGCTGCATTAGTCAAAGGTTCTGTTGAAACTCCAAATGATATTAGTGGGGTTGTTTATGTTTCTATGGATGCTGCAGGAACATGGAAAGAGGAGTTAGATGCTGAGTTACGTAACGCAGGGTACGAAATACCAAACAGCTAACAAACGCCTCAAGAGGGACTGTCAACGCGTAGCGTTTCCAGTCCCAATGAGCCGCGGTGGTTTCGGTTGTTGTGATTGAAACAGATCTGGGACACCCACCTTTTTGAGCAAGGCATAGCATATGCCCGAACCCAAAAGATGGGTGTCCAAGGTTTCTGCTCACCGAGTTCAAACGCAAAAGCCCCATCACGGGGCTTTTGCTTTTGGTACGGCCAGTGTGTGCGGCAGCCTGAACCTGCGCGCCCTATGAGCGGGCAGGCAGATCCTGTTTCAGCGCAACCAGCAACAGGGCCAGCAGGCCAAAGGGTGGGAACAGGCAGAGCAGGGAGCAGATAAGGGTGACCAGCGCCGGATGCTCGCTCTTGC
>CAZIZA010000290.1:0-4742 GCA_964543555.1 uncultured Pseudomonas sp. | reverse complement strand
GCCAGGCCAATTTCCTGGCACAGCGGCGAAAGATCGAGCTTCCACTGCAGCGAGAGCTTGTCCCACATCGATGCCTTGACCACCAGTGGCAGCTCCACCGAATCTACCCCCAGCAGGTTGACCCCGCGCAGGATGAACGGCAGTACCGAAGCCTGGAAGCCGACGCCAGCGGTCAGCCCGCAACAGGCCACACTGCCGCTGTGGCGCAACGATTTGACCACGTTGAACAGGATCTCGCCGCCCACAGTGTCCACCGCCGCCGCCCAGCGTTCCTTGAGCATCGGACGCTCGCTGCCCAGCAGCAGCTCTTCACGGCTCACGATCTCGTCGGCCCCCAGGCCACGCAGAAACTCGGCCTGTTCAGCCTTGCCGGTAGCAGCTGCAACGCGATAACCGAGCTGTTTGAGCAGTACGACCGCAATACTGCCGACACCCCCCGTGGCACCGGTGACCAATACGGTACCGGCCTCGGGCGTGACGCCGGCCTGCTCCAGCTTGTCCACGCACAGCGCAGCAGTCAGGCCGGCAGTACCGAGGATCATCGCCTCACGCAGCGGCAGCCCTTGCGGACGCTTGATCGCCCAGGCGGCCGGTACGCGGATGTACTGACCGAAGCCGCCGGCTGTATTCATGCCCAGGTCATAGCCGGTGACGATGACCTCGTCACCGACGGCGAACTCCGCCACACTGGAGGCCTCGACCACACCTGCCGCATCGATACCAGGCGTATGCGGATAGGCCTTGGTCACACCACGGTTGCCACTGGCGGACAGCGCGTCCTTGTAGTTGAGCGAGGAATGGCGCACGCGAATCAGCAGTTCGCCTTGCGGCAGTTGCTCGACGTTGCGCTGGACCACTTCACGCTGGAAGCTGCCATCGGTGCCCTCACTGACCAGCAAGGCCTTGAACTCGGTCATCACCCTCTCCTCTTGTCGTGGTTCGCTGCGCGACGCGAGCCGGCCGCACAGCCCATCCTGAACGAAGCGTTACCAGAAGCGCTGCTGGTTGAGTCGACTCAACCAGGTCAGCGCGAAACGGTCCAAAGCCATGCTCGCAGCCAGCCCGACGCGTTCCTGCAGGCTCTTTTTCTGAGCGAAATGCAGATGGAACAGTTCAGCTTCGGCGGCGCGCTCAGCCAGGTACTGATCACTGGTCTTGAGCTCGTCTACCAGCAGGCGCTCCTGCGCTGCCATGCCCAGCCAGACCTCACCGGTGGCGATGGCATCGATATCCAGCTGCGGGCGATAACGGGCGACGAAGCCCTTGAACAGCTCGTGAGTGGTTTCCAGGTCTTCCTGGAATTTCTCCCGGCCCTTTTCGGTGTTTTCACCGAATACGGTCAGGGTGCGCTTGTATTCACCAGCTGTCAGCACGTCAAAGTCGATTTCGTGCTTCTTCAGCAAACGATGCACGTTGGGTAATTGCGCCACCACGCCAATGGAGCCGAGGATGGCAAAAGGCGCGCTGAGAATCTTCTGACCGATGCAGGCCATCATGTAACCGCCACTGGCGGCCACCTTGTCCACGCACACCGTCAGTGGGATGCCGGCATCGCGGATGCGTACCAGTTGAGAGGATGCCAGGCCGTAGCTATGTACCATGCCACCGCCGCTTTCCAGGCGCAGAACCACTTCATCCTCGGCCTTGGCCATCGACAGCAGCGCGGTCACCTCATGACGCAGGTTGTCGGTCGCCGAGGCCTTGATGTCACCATCGAAATCCAGCACGAACACGCGCGGTTTGCTCGGCGGTGTTTTCTTCTCCTGCTTGGCGGCCTTGGCCTCGGCCTTGCGCGTAGCCTTGAGCTGGTCCTTGGACAACACGCTCTGCTCCAGGCGCTCGCGCAGATCCTTGTAGAAGTCATTGAGCTTCTGCACCTGTAGCTGACCACTGCCGCGCCGCCCTTTGCCGCGCGTGGCGGCGATCGCCACCAGTACCACGACGATGGCGACCACCAGGGTCAGGGTTTTCGCCAAAAAGCTGGCGTACTCGCTAAGAAACTCCACGGATCCCCCTCGGACATTTCACCGGCGCATGGGCGCCAAAGGCCCAAGCATACCGGCGCAGCGCCCCACCGGCCAAGCGCACCCGTGCTGTAAAAAAGCCATACAGACAATTCAAACAAGCGTATGTTTTTTCGTTGACAGCCCCCAAGCTTCCTCATACCCTCGCGATACATTCAATGTACCGAGATCGATACGGACGTGGGCAGCATTTATCTGATTCGACATGGCCAGGCCTCATTCGGTGCAGACGACTACGATGTTCTGTCGCCTGTCGGCGTGCGCCAGGCCGAACTCCTGGGCGCACACCTCGAGCAACTTGGCATCAGCTTCGATCGCTGCGTCAGCGGTAGTCTGCGGCGCCAGCAGCACACGGCCACTGCAGCGCTGCAATGCATGAGCAACGCACCAACGCCGGATATCGATGATGCCTTCAATGAATTCGATGCCGATGCGGTGATTCACACCCTTTTGCCGGATCTGCTGCCGGAAGAACCTGAAGCCCTTCATGTATTGCGCAACGCCAGCCAGCATCGCGCCGAGTTCCAGCGTCTGTTCGCCAGACTGATCCAGCGCTGGATTTCCGGCGAACATGACAAACCAGGCCTGCAGAGCTGGCAGGCTTATGTCGAACAGGTCGAAGGCGGCCTGCGGCGCATCCTCGAACGGGCCAACAGCAAACAGAACATTGCCGTGTTCACTTCCGGCGGCACCATCACCGCCCTGCTTCGCCTGATTACCGGCGTACCGGCGGCGAAGGCCTTCGAACTGAATTGGCAGATCGTCAATACCTCGCTCAGCCAGCTGAAATTCCGTGGCAGCGAGGTGAGTCTGGCTTCCTTCAACAGCCATGTGCATTTACAGCTGCTGAAGGCGCCGGAGCTCATCACCTATCGATGAGCTCCAGCCCACTGCGGCCGCGAGGCTGCGCGAAAAAACCGAAAAAGGATAAGACCATGAGTGTTGCTGACATCGCCCAAACCATGCAGTCCAAGTTCAACGCCAGCGCCGCTGCAGGCCTGGATCTGGTATTCCAATTCAACATCGAAGATGGCGAGAACTACGCGCTGATCGTCAAAGACGGCACCTGCGCCCTCGAGCAAGGCGACAACCCGAATGCCAACGTGACCCTGATCATGGACAGCGAAACCCTCAAGGGCATCGTCAGCGGCGAAACCGACGGCATGCAGGCCTTCATGGCTGGCAAGCTGCGCGCCGAAGGCGACATGATGCTGGCGATGAAGCTGGGCGAGCTGTTCCCGGTCTGATCGGCGAGCCGAGCGCAAAACACAAAAACCGGAGTCCTGGCACTCCGGTTTTTTATTGCCTGCGCACAAGCGAAAGGTCAGGTTGAAGATGACTGATCAGGCAGTTTGATCGAGGTGCAACACGCCCGCCTATAACGGCGCGTATTGCTTGTGACAGCCAGGGTGCAGCATTAGATTAGCCAATTATCTGGGGCACCCATCATAAGTAGAAGGGATAAGCATGGCGCTCACTGACCAATCCACCCGCATTCGCACCGGCGAAGAGCTCGATGCTGCCATCATCGACGCCTACCTGAAAGCCAATATTCCAGGCCTGAGCGGTGAAGCGAAGATCAGCCAGTTCCCCGGCGGCGCTTCGAACCTGACCTACCTGATCGAGTACCCGCAGCAGGAGTTCGTCCTGCGCCGCCCGCCCTTCGGCCACAAGGCCAAGTCGGCGCATGACATGGGCCGCGAGTACCGCATCCTCAATCAGCTCAATGCCGGTTTCCCTTACTGCCCGAAAGCCTACGTGCACTGCACCGACGAGTCGGTGATCGGCGCCGAGTTCTACGTGATGGAGCGGGTCAGGGGCATCATCCTGCGCTCGGAGATGCCTGCCGAGCTGAACTTCAGCGCCGAGCAGACCGCCGCGCTGTGCAAGAGCTTCATCGACAAGCTGGTGGAGCTGCACAACGTCGACTACAACGCCTGCGGCCTTGGCGACCTGGGCAAGCCTGAAGGTTATGTCGAGCGCCAGATCAAGGGTTGGAGCGACCGTTACGAGAAGGCCCTGACTCCGGACGCGCCAACCTGGGAGCCGGTCAAGGCCTGGCTCAACGACAAGATGCCAGCCGACCACCACAAGCCGGGCATCGTGCACAACGACTACCGCTTCGACAACGTGATCCTCGACCCGAACAACCCGATGCAGATCATCGGCGTGCTCGACTGGGAGATGACCACCATCGGCGACCCGCTGATGGACCTGGGCAACACCCTGGCCTACTGGATCGAAGCCGGAGACCCGGCGCCAGTGCAACTGATGCGCCGCCAGCCGAGCAACGCGCCGGGCATGCTCACGCGCCAGCAGTTCGTCGACTACTACGCCGAAAAAGCCGGTATCGAGATCAAGAGCTTCGACTTCTACTACACCTACGGCCTGTTCCGCCTGGCCGGTATCGTGCAGCAGATCTACTACCGCTTCTATCACGGCCAGACCCAGGACAAGCGCTTCGCCCAGTTCATTCACATGAACAAGCTGTTGGAGCAGATGTGCCTGCAGGTCATCGGTAAATCCACTCTCTAACCCCGGGGTAATCACAATGTCCAAGACCCAACTGTTCGACCTCGACGGCAAGATCGCCTTCGTCTCCGGCGCCAGCCGCGGCATCGGCGAAGCCATCGCCAAGCTGCTGGCCCAGCAAGGCGCGCATGTGATCGTTTCCAGCCGCAAGATCGACGGCTGCCAGGCCGTGGCCGATGCCATCAC
>CAZIZA010000289.1:0-4750 GCA_964543555.1 uncultured Pseudomonas sp. | reverse complement strand
CCGCGGGCGCCGATGACGATGGACTCGTGCGGCTCGTCCAGGGTCAGCACGTGCAGAATGTTGCCGTAGGGGTCGAGCTGGGCGTGCACCGGGCGCGGCAGATCAAGCTGCCAGCTGAGTACCTGCTGGCGCTCGCTGTCATGCGGGGTCAGGCGCAGGTACTGGATGCTGGCGCGTACCTGGTCATCGTAGCGGTAGGTGGTGTCATGACTGATCGAGAGTCTCATGCGACCTCCAGGTAGGACGTATGGATGGTATTGCCTAGCTGGCGCACCAGCAGGATGAAATCGGTAAGCCAGGCATGCAGGCCTTCGTCGAGCACTTCGTCGATGCTGGTATAGCGCAGTCGCGCATCCAGTTCGGCGGCCAGGCGCTGCGCCGGTCGACCGTTCTCCCCCGGCAGACCCGCGAGCATCAGGTTGAGTTCTTCCATGCAGGCTCGAAGCGAGCGCGGTACGTCCGGACGCAGCAGCAGCAGTTCGGCGACCTTACGCGTACGCGGCGAGCCTCGGTAGCTCTCGGCAAAGGCCTCGAACGAGGACAAGGCCCGCAGTAGCGCACTCCATTGGTAGTAGCTGCGCGCGGTGCGTTCTTCCAGTTCGTCGATTTCCTCGCCGAGCATTTCGTAGCGCGCATCGAGCAGGCGCAAGGTGTTGTCGGCGCGTTCGATGAAAGTGCCCAGGCGGATGAAGCGATAGGCTTCACCGCGCATGATGGTGCCGAAGGTGGCACCACGGAACAGGTGCGAACGCTCCTTGACCCACTCGCAGAAGCGGCTGATGCCGTAACGCCCCAGCCCCTGCTCGGCGATGCCGCGCATCTCCAGCCAGCTGGCGTTGATGTTTTCCCACATATCCGCAGTGATGCGCCCGCGCACCGCATGGGCGTTGCTGCGCGCCGCCTGCAGGCAGCAGTAGATGCTGCCCGGGTTGCTCGCATCGAGGGCGAAGAAGTGCAGCATACGCTCAGCGTGCAGCGGACCGTGGCGCTCCAGGTAGTCGTCAAGGGTGCCGGTGATCAGCAGCGGCATGGCCAGTTCATCGAGGCCGTCACCACGACCATCCTGCGGCATCAGCGACAGCGAATAGCTGACATCGAGCATACGCGCCAGATTCTCGGCACGCTCCAGGTAGCGCGACATCCAGTACAGATCGGAGGCAGTTCTCGAAAGCATATTCAGTCCTCCACCACCCAGGTGTCCTTGGTCCCACCGCCTTGCGACGAGTTGACCACCAGCGAGCCTTCGCGCAGTGCCACACGCGTCAGGCCACCAGGCACCAGGCGCGTTTCACGGCCGGTCAGAACGAACGGGCGCAGGTCGATATGGCGCGGTGCGATGCCGCGCTCGACGAAGGTCGGGCAGGTCGACAGGCACAAGGTCGGCTGAGCGATGTAAGCCTCCGGCTTGGCGATCAGACGCGCGCGGAAGTTCTCGATCTCGGCCTTGCTCGCCGCCGGACCGACCAGCATGCCGTAGCCGCCGGAGCCCTGGGTTTCCTTGACCACCAGTTCGGACAGGTTGGCCAGCACGTGGGACAGCTCTTCCGGTTTGCGGCACTGCCAGGTCGGCACGTTCTTGAGGATCGGCTCCTCGTCCAGATAGAAGCGGATCATGTCACCGACGTAGGGGTAGACCGACTTGTCATCGGCTACGCCGGTGCCGATGGCGTTGGCCAGCACCACGTTGCGCGAGCGATAGGCCGACAGCAGGCCTGCGACACCGAGCATCGAATCTGGGTTGAACGCCAGCGGATCGAGGAAGGCATCGTCGAGGCGGCGATAGATCACGTCCACCTGACGCGCACCGGCGGTGGTGCGCATGTAGACCTTGTCGTCGCGCACGAACAGGTCAGCGCCCTCCACCAGCTCCACGCCCATCTCGCGAGCGAGGAAGGCGTGCTCGAAATAGGCGCTGTTGAAGCGACCCGGCGTCAACACCACCACTGTGGGGTTGTCCAGCGGGCTGGAGCTCTTCAGCGCATCGAGCAGCAGGTTCGGGTAGTGATCCACTGGCGCCACGCGCTGCGCAGCGAACAGCTCGGGGAACAGGCGCATCATCATCTTGCGGTCTTCGAGCATGTAGCTGACGCCGCTGGGCGTGCGCAGGTTGTCTTCCAGCACGTAGTAGCTGCCGTCGCCGTCACGCACCAGGTCGACCCCGGCGATGTGTGCGTAGATGTCGCGATGCAGGTCGAGGCCCTGCATCGCCATCTGGTAACCCTCGTTGGCCAGCACCTGTTCGGCCGGAATGATCCCCGCCTTGATGATGCGCTGGTCGTGGTAGAGGTCGGCGAGGAACAGGTTGAGCGCCTGCACACGCTGGATGCAGCCGCGCTCGACGATACGCCATTCGCTGGCGGGGATGGCGCGGGGAATGATGTCGAAGGGAATCAGGCGCTCGGTACCCTGGTCATCCCCATACAGGGTGAAGGTGATACCGGCGCGATGGAACAACAGGTCGGCTTCTCGGCGGCGCTGGGCCAGCAGATCGTCCGGCGTCTCTGCCAACCAGCGGGCAAATTCGCGGTAATGCGGGCGGACAGCGCCACTCGCGTCGTACATCTCGTCATAAAAGGTGCGGGCCATGCCGTACTCCTTGTCACCCGGACTTGCAGCATCCACTGCAAGGCCCGAGCCAGCATAATTAATCCATTAAAATCAATAACTTACCTATCAACTCAAAACATTGCGCACCATTACAGTGCAATACGATGTTCCCATCATGACGCACCGCCCCATTGCGTGGCACAGCGCACCATGCAGGGCGGCCACCCGCTCACCTCTGCGGGCAGAAAGCCTGCGATGCCCGCACTGAAACGGGCCCGGACACTCAGCTGTCACATTGCGTGACCGAGCAGTCAAGCGCAACCGCTTTTACAGCGGCCGCGCGAGGAAAAAGTGTCCGAATACGCGCACGCGGAAGGGCTCGGATCAGCGCTCCACTCGTCCAAGAAACGCCGCGATCTGTACCGCTGCAGTGGCCAGGTGCTGCTCATGGCTGAAGCCGGACGCCTTCAATGGTTTGAGGTCATGGTCGGCAGCCTGCAGCCAGTGTAGCTCGATGGCCGCTGACAGCTCGTAGCCGGCTACGGCCTCACGATTACCCAGTGCGTCGCGTTCGCCCTGGATGATCAGCGTCGGCGTACGCAGACCAGCCAGATGAGCGACGCGCGGCTTTTCCGGTTTGCCGGCGGCGTAGAAGGGATAGCCAAGGCAAACCAGAGCGGAAACCTCCAACTCGTCCGCCATCAAGCTGGCCATGCGCCCACCCATGGACTTGCCGCCGATGGCCACAGGCCCTGTGACTCGATGGCACACCTGGGCATATACCTCGCGCCATTGCTGCAGCAGTTGCGCCTGCGGATTGGGCGGTCGTTTACGCCCATCCAGCCGTCGCAGGGCCATATAGGCGAACTCGAAACGCACCACGCGAATACCTCGCTCTGCCAGCCCCCGGGCCATGGCCTGCATGAACGGACTGTCCATCGGCGCACCGGCCCCGTGCGCGAGGATCAGCGTGCTCGATGCCGCCTGCGACGGTTCGTCCCACAGCCAGGGCAGCCCCTCCTCACATTGACCCGCGTCAATAAACCCCAATGGCCCTTTGCTCATGCTTGCCTCGCGTCGATATCCGTGGTGTTCATGGCCTACTCATGCCTGGGGGTGCCACGGATATCGGCCGCTCTGCCATAACCGTGGATGGAAGCCCAGACATGAACACAACAACCCGTTCCGCCTACAACTACAGGGTGGTTCGCCAGTTCGCCATTATGACGGTGGTTTGGGGCATCGTCGGCATGGGACTCGGCGTATTCATCGCTGCCCAGCTGGCCTGGCCCGAACTCAACTTCAACCTACCGTGGACCAGCTTCGGCCGCCTGCGCCCACTGCACACCAATGCGGTGATCTTCGCCTTCGGTGGCTGCGCCCTGTTCGCCACCAGTTACTACGCGGTGCAGCGCACCAGCCAGACCACGCTGTTCGCGCCGAAACTGGCGGCCTTCACCTTCTGGGGTTGGCAACTGGTGATCCTGCTGGCAGCCATCACCCTGCCTCTGGGCTGGACCAGCTCCAAGGAATACGCCGAACTGGAATGGCCGATCGACATCCTGATCACAGTCGTGTGGGTGTCCTACGCCATCGTCTTCTTCGGCACGGTGATGCAACGCAAGGTCAGCCACATCTACGTGGGTAACTGGTTCTTCGGCGGGTTCATCCTCACCGTGGCCATCCTGCATGTGGTCAACAACCTGGAAATTCCGGTCACCCTGACCAAGTCCTACTCGCTGTATGCCGGCGCCACCGATGCGATGATCCAGTGGTGGTACGGCCATAACGCCGTGGGCTTCTTCCTCACCGCTGGTTTCCTCGGGATGATGTATTACTTCGTGCCCAAGCAGGCCGGTCGCCCGGTCTACTCCTACCGCCTGTCCATCGTCCACTTCTGGGCACTGATCGCGGTATACATCTGGGCCGGCCCGCACCACTTGCACTACACCGCACTGCCGGACTGGGCGCAGAGCCTGGGCATGGTGATGTCGCTGATCCTCCTGGCACCCTCCTGGGGCGGCATGATCAACGGCATGATGACCCTCTCCGGTGCCTGGCACAAACTGCGCACCGACCCGATCCTGCGCTTTCTGGTGGTGTCGCTGGCGTTCTACGGCATGTCCACATTCGAAGGGCCGATGATGGCCATCAAGACCGTCAACGCCCTGTCCCACTACACCGACTGGACCATCGGCCACGT
>CAZIZA010000288.1:0-4751 GCA_964543555.1 uncultured Pseudomonas sp. | reverse complement strand
AAGTGGAGTTGTTGGTTGGCGCGGGTGGCGCGAAAGGTGTCCAGGAAAGGGCGTGGAACAGTTTTGCCTCCTCTGGCGTATTGGCACTGCAGGCAGGTGCGGCAGAATACGTTGACGTCGCGTGTGATGGTTGGCCACCAGAATCGTTCGGTGAGCCAGTGCATGGTGGTGTCGATGCCGCGGTGTCCGGCCATGCCTTGGTGTGCGACGATGCAGAGGCGAAGACGGAGAAATCGGGTGTCGGGGACAAACAGCTGGCCGGAGGCAGTGTTGTAGGCACCGTCGACGTCCTTGTGGAGGTCGTGTTGTGCGATGATGTCCGGTGGGAGTTGCTGTGCCGCGATGATTTCTTCTTCCGTTGGTGCGTCGGCGATGTTGAACTCCAGTGCAACATCGGGTGCAAATGTTGGATCAATGTTGGGTGTGACATGGTTGTGTCGGCGTCGCGCTGCTTTGGCGACGAGGGTGGTGGCGGTGGGCGTTGGGGCTGCCCAGCGGCTAATCATGTCGGCCATGGCGTTGTCGGCGCCAGGGATGTGGTGGATTTTGAAGTTGAATGCGCGGAGGATGACTTGCCAACGTTCCAGGCGTTCGGCGGCTTGTTTGCGTCCGTCCGCGATGGTGGCATCGTTGTTGAACAGGAACGTTAAGTTGCGGTGGTCGGTGAAGATGTGGAATGCCTGTGGGCGCTGGAGAAGGTGTGTTGCGCGTTGACAGGTTTCCTTGATGGCGAAGGCTTCTTGTTCGACGGTAGGCCAGTTGAGTTGGGCTCCGGTGAAGCTGCCACTGATGAAGGCGAGGGGTTGGTGTTGTTGTTCCTCGATCGGTTTGGCCAGCTCGTCGTTGTCGCATTGGGTGATGACTCCTCCCCAGTGTAGGTCCGATGCATCCGTGAAAACGCATGTGCTGCGGGTGTCGGACGGGTAGGCGAGGGTAACTGAGTGCGCGATGGCGTGGTTGATGCGTTGGAATGCCGCATCGTGTTCGTCCGTCCATCCGTTGTCTTTGAGGTTGACTTTGTCGGCGGCTGACTTCTTGGTGGAGTCGCTGTCAATGGCGGCGGTGCGGAGGGCGGTAGTGAGGATGTGTTGCAGTGGTGCGACGAGGGCGGTGTAACCGGGAATGGATGAGCGGATCCAATTGGTGCTGGCGAGGTATGTGCGCAGCTGGGATGCGGTGGCGGGTGTCTTCATGTGGGTGATCGCGCTGATGAACTCGGGGTCGAAGGAGACGCCGGCAGCGGAGAAGATGCGGCCACAGAATTTGATTTGGCGCTTGTAGAACGTTGTCTTCTTGGCGGAGACTTTGAAACGTCGGTTATGCAGCGCGGTGATGATGGTGATGATGTTGGAGACGAGTTGCTCCTCGGAGGTGGCGTAGATCAAGACGTCGTCGATGTAGACGACGCAGATGGTGTTGACCAAGTCGCCAAGTACCTCCGTGATGACGGCTTGAAATGGGCCGGCGGCGTTTTTGGAGCCTTGGATGAGACGCATGGGCGTGAAGATGCCGCGATCGGTCTTGATGGAGAAATACTCTTGTGAGTCCTTGTGGAGGGGAATCTGCCAGTAACCGTTGTACAGGTCGATGCTGGCGAAGTGGGTGGCGCCAGCGACGATGTCGGTGAACATCTCGAGGCGGGGCAATGGGAATTGCATTGGAATGGTGCAGTTGTTGACGGCGCGAAGGTCGACGGTGAGGCGGTATTGGCTCTCAATTGGGTCGTCTGGTTGGGCGTTGGGTCGGCGGACTGGGTGTGCTGGGCTGGCCACGGTGGCGTACGGGTTGGGTCGCACGTAGCCGAATTCCGCCATCATGCCGAGGTGGTTGGCCATGTACGCGGATTTGCTGGGGTTGTACGTGCGTGTGCCGTGGCGGATGTGGTGGATGGTGGGCAGGACTTGCACTTTGACCGGGGTGACGTCCGCAGGTGGGTCATTGGTCAGGGATGTGCGGAATGCGTCATGGAGGTCGGTGTTGATGCAGGCGTCGCGCAGGCGTTGGCAGCTGGCGGCTGAGAGGCCTTCCAGGTGTGCCTTGGCGATGTTGTCCTCCAGTGCGGCGGTAACTTCGTCGCGGTTGTATGTGCTGATGTCCGGGATGGTGTCGTCATCCTCGGTGTCCGTGTGTCCGACGCGGTGCGCAGTGTGTGTGTCAATGTCGTCGTCGTCGAGTAGATTGTCCGTGTCAGTGACGGTGGCGAAGGATGAGCGCAGGGCTGCGATGATGTCCACTCCAAGGCGGCGCAGTGCTGGTCGTCCAAGCAGGACTTCGTCACGGAAATTGGGCACGATGTACATGGAGATGTTGTAGATGAATCGTTGTTCGTTGGTGGACAGGGTGAACAGGGCGTTGGTTGTCAGCTTGTGCGTGACGGTGTGCTGTCCGGTGGTCCCTTTGGCGGCACTGGCAATGCGTATTGGGCGTTGCAGTGGCGTGATGGTGACTGAATCGGTGTCTTCCAGTGTACGGGCGATGTTGGCGCCGATGAAATTGGCGCTGGCTCCGGAGTCCGCAATGAACGGGAGCGTGATGTCGTTGATGGTGATGGTGCCGTCGTGGTCGGCCAGCTCCGTGTCGTCCTCCTCGTGGGCGGTCCTTGCTGTTGGTCGCGGAGGTTGGGAGGGTGGACGGGGGTCCGAGCGCGGGGCGGGTGAGTGTGGTCTGGCGTCATGGCGATGCTGTCCTTGCTCCCTTGGGGCGGTTGGGCAGTCGCTGTTCCAGTGTGGGCCTCCGCAGAACTTGCACGGTCTGCGAGGTTGTGAGGTGGGCGCCGCAGTATGGTGGTGGCGCTGTGGTGGTTGATGTACATCACTTCGTCGGGCAGGGCCGCGGTCGTCGAGTGTACGTGCTGGTGCAGCTCGTGGAGGTGGATATGATGGGTGTTCCGAGCCATGGCGGTCCGTGTGGCGTGGGGGGCCAGTGGTGCTGGGTCGGGGTGTGTTCCACGGCTTGTTGGTGGGAAATATGTCCCGTGGTGTGTACCGTGGGGGCTTGTCGTCCTGACGGTAGGTGTGAGTTGTGTTGCGTCCGCGTTGTGCTACCGCTCGGCGCTCCGCGATGAGACCTCCGTAAAATGCCACTTGGGTGGCGAGCATCTCGAAGAACTCGTTGACGTCCGTGAACGGCGTTTCGCGGCGTGCGGTGTAGTCGTCAATGCGGGTGCGGAAGGCGGGAGGGTAGAGCTGGTTGGTGAGCAGGCGGATGACGCGTTTGACGTTGGCTTTGCTCTTGAAGTGGTCGTGGAGACGGTAACGGGTGAGGCTACGTTCGTAGTCCGCGACGAATTGAAGAAAGCTGTCAAAGAAATCGTCCAGGCGGCTGTCCCAGCGGACCGTTGACTTGAGGAGCTCTTCGGCTTTGGCCATTGGCACGTCTTCGCGTACGTCCTTGATGCGGGCGAGTTTGTGGAGCAGGCAGCGGGCTTGTCGGTCCCACAAGGCGAGTTGTGCTTTGCGCTCCTCCATGGTCAGTGATGCGGTCTCGGCCTCGTCGAAATCGAACTCCGTGTCGTCAGGGACCAGCATGTTTGCCAGTGGGTCGGGCAGGGTGATGTCCGGGAGTGGGCAGGCGAAAAGCAGTCCCAGGCGGGTGAGGACGGAGTAGAACGACGGGTCGATCATACTGCGCAGTGGTTGCTCTGGCAGGTTGTTGGTTGCAACGTAGTGGGAGTATTCATACTCCTGGCGAAGGAAGGTGCGGATGTCTTTGTCGCGTACTGATTTGAGCAGTGGGCGCGAAATGGTCGGAAATGTGTTAACTCCGGTGGGGCGTGTGGACGCAATTGCTGCTGCGTCGGGGATGAATTGGTGGTCCGGGTTGTACGGGTGATAAGCGGCCGATGCGCCATTAGAATGGCGTTTTGGCGGGCCGGAAGGTTGGCTGTGAGGCACGGAGGGGCGTGGAGGGCGGGGCTCAGGATGGTCGGCTTTTGCTTCGCCGTCATCCTCCTCGGGAAAGTTGCTGCGTCCGTAGGGCGCTGGCGCGGCGCCGTACGTGTGGCTCAATGGTGGAGCGGATGGATAATAGTTAAGTTGAGGGATGTCCTCGGCAGGCAGGGGGCCGTCGACGTTGAAGTGGTCGAGGTCCATGGTAGGGTACGGATACGTAGAGGGGTTTTGTTGGAAAAGGTGAGAGAGTGCCGGTACGCGGGGCTGGTGGCGTCCGGTCCGGTGTTGACGGTTGACTTAGGTGGGTGGTAGTATAAACTACGTGGGGCGCGGGGCGCGGGTGGGGTGGGAGGGCGAGGGGCTGTAACCGAAGAGAGCCAGTTTCTCGCTAGTTGGAAATCCGTGCAAGGCGGGCTTTGGGCGCGGCTTGGTCCGGACGGGCGCTGCAACGGTTTCGTTGGAGCGGGTGAAGGTGAGTGAGTGCTGACGCGGAGGCGTGGGGCACGGGGTGGCGCTCCGGGGTTGAAACGGAGGGCGTGAAAAGTGGGGGCGTGAAACGCGGTTTTTGTGAGGACGCAAACGGGCGCTTTGGGCGGGCGTTTACGCGGGGTTGGGTGTGCGTGTGCGTGCAGACTTACTACAGGCACGTGTGTGACGGGGCGGCTTTGGGCGGCACCGGGTGTGGGACGGCGGAGGCGGGCTTTGGGCGACGGCTCGGCACGAGGTGAGAAAACAGCGGTGGCGGAGTCGTGCTTTGGGCGACGCTCGGCAGACGGCTGTGGTGAGGTGAGTGAGGAGAGGGCTTTGGGCGGTCTCCTGGGTGGTTTGCGGCGGCGTGCTTTGGGCGACGGCGCGGCAAAA
>CAZIZA010000287.1:0-4756 GCA_964543555.1 uncultured Pseudomonas sp. | reverse complement strand
AACGCCGAGGAGGCCAACTGATGCGTACCGCAATCCTCGGCGCCCGCGTGATCGACCCAGCCAGCGGCCTGGATCAGGTCACTGACCTTTATATCGACGGAACCAAACTGGTCGCCACCGGCCAGGCACCCGCCGGCTTCACTGCCGACAAGACTCTCGACGCTCAGGGCCTGATTGCCGCACCCGGCCTGGTCGACCTGTCGGTGGCCCTGCGCGAGCCGGGCTACAGCCGCAAGGGCAGCATCGCCACGGAAACCCTGGCTGCTGCAGCCGGCGGCGTCACCAGCCTGTGCTGCCCGCCGATCACCAAGCCGGTACTGGACACCTCGGCGGTGGCCGAGCTGATCCTCGACCGCGCCCGCGAAGCGGGGCACACCAAGGTCTTCCCCATTGGCGCGCTGAGCAAGGGCCTGGCTGGCGAACAGCTGGCCGAGCTCGTTGCCCTGCGTGACGCTGGTTGCGTCGCCTTCGGCAACGGCCTGGATAACTTCCGCAGCAGCCGCACCCTGCGTCGCGCGCTGGAATATGCGGCCACCTTCGACCTGCAGGTGATCTTCCATTCGCAGGATGCCGATCTGGCCGAAGGCGGCCTGGCCCACGAAGGCCCGACTGCCAGCTTCCTCGGCCTGGCCGGTATCCCGGAAACCGCCGAAACCGTGGCCCTGGCCCGCGACCTGCTGCTGGTGGAACAGAGCGGCGTGCGCGCGCACTTCAGCCAGATCACCAGCGCCCGTGGCGCCGAGCTGATCGCCGCCGCCCAGGCCCGTGGCCTGCCGGTGACCGCCGACGTGGCGCTGTACCAGCTGATCCTGACCGACGAGGCGCTGATCGACTTCTCCAGCCTCTATCACGTACAGCCGCCACTGCGCTCGCGTGCGGATCGCGACGGTCTGCGCGAAGCGGTGAAGGCCGGGGTGATCTCGGCCATCGCCAGCCACCACCAGCCGCACGAGCGCGATGCCAAGCTGGCGCCCTTCGCCGCCACCGAGCCGGGTATCAGCAGCGTGCAACTGCAGTTGCCGCTGGCCATGACCCTGGTGCAGGACGGCCTGCTGGATCTGCCAACGTTGCTGGCGCGTCTGTCCAGCGGCCCGGCTGCAGCCTTGCGCCTGCCGGCAGGCACACTCAGCGTCGGCGGCGCTGCCGATATCGTGCTGTTCGATGCGCAGGCCTCGACTATCGCTGGTGAGCAGTGGTACTCCAAGGGCAGCAACTGCCCCTTCATCGGCCATTGCCTGCCCGGCGCAGTGCGTTACACGCTGGTCGACGGGCATATCAGCTATCAGGCTTGAATGAGTCAGGCGTACTCGGCTCTGGCTTCCTGCATCCATGCAGTCGGCGTGCAGCAGGACGCCGCTGAAGCCCTGAGCCTAGGCCGTGGTGCGGAACTCGGCATGGACTGGCGGATTGTTCGCTTAGGCTCCTGATTCCGCCCTACGTCCTGAAAGCCCGCATTTCAGCAATGACTCCGAGCCTGCCACCTGGCGGGCTCGCCTTTTTCTGCATCTACAACGCCCATGTCTTTATCTCAGTGTTCCTCTGCGGTTTGGCGGCGATATTGGACGAATGAGTGACTCGACGGTCATCATCCACGTCAGGTTAGGCAGCCAAATCTTTCCAAACGCCACCGCCCTATGACCCTGCCCGCGCATCCAGGCGCCGGCCCGGCGTCGCGCTGGCCTTGTTCAGGAGCTTTTGATTTATGTCGCGCTTACCTGTGATCGTGGGTTTTGGGGGTTACAACGCAGCCGGGCGCAGCTCCTTCCACCATGGTTTCCGTCGCACCGTGCTGGAAGCGCTCGAGCCACAGGCTCGCCAGGAAACCCTGGCCGGGCTGGCACAGATGATGAAGCTGGTGCAGGTGATCGACGGCCAATACCGCGACCAGGATGGCCAATCCCTGAGTCATGCCGACATCGAAGCCCGCTTCGCCAACGAGATCCTCGCTGGCACCCTGGTACGCCGCATCGAACGCCAACACCTGGACCCCGATGCCGCCCATTGGCAGAAAAGCATCACCCTGGACGCCAGCCAGCAGCCGCTGACCTTCACCACTTCGCGCAAACAACTGCCCGAACCGCTGCCAGCCAACTGGTCGCTGGAAGAACTCGACGGTAACGAAGTGCGCGTGACCCTGCATGACAGCTGCGAATTCAAGGTCGACAGCTACCGTCCTCTGGCGGTGAAGTCCGCCGGCCAGTTGCCCACCGGCTTCGAACCAAGCGAGCTGTACAACGCCCGCTTCCACCCTCGCGGCCTGGCCATGACCGTGGTCGGCGTCACCGACGCCCTGCGCTCGGTGGGCATTGAGTGGCAGCGCATCGTCCAGCACGTGCGCCCGGATGAAGTGGCGGTATTCGCTGGCAGCGTGATGAGCCAGCTGGATGACAACGGTTACGGCGGCATGATGCAGTCGCGCCTCAAGGGTGGCCGCGTCACCGCCAAGCAACTGGCCCTGGGCCTGAACACCATGCCGGCGGACTTCATCAACGCCTATGTGCTCGGCAGTGTCGGCACCTCCGGCAGTGTCACGGGCGCCTGCGCCACCTTCCTCTACAACCTGCAGAAGGGCATCGAGCAGATTGCCAGCGGCAAGGCCCGTGTGGTCATCGTCGGCAACAGTGAAGCGCCAATTACTCAGGAATGCATCGAGGGCTACGGCGCCATGGGTGCACTGGCCACCGAGGAAGGCCTGCGCCTGATCGAGGGCAAGGATGAAGTCGACTTCCGCCGCGCCAGCCGCCCGTTCGGCGACAACTGCGGCTTTACCCTGGCAGAAGCCTGCCAGTTCGTGGTGCTGATGGACGACGAACTGGCCCTGGAACTGGGCGCCGATATCCATGCAGCGGTGCCTGACGTGTTCATCAACGCCGACGGCTTCAAGAAATCCATTTCCGCCCCTGGCCCGGGCAACTACCTGACCGTAGCCAAGGCCGTGGCCAGCGCCGTGCAACTGCTGGGCCTGGACGCCGTGCGCAGCCGCAGCTTCGTTCATGCCCATGGCTCCAGCACGCCGGCTAACCGCGTCACCGAATCAGAGATTCTCGACCGCGTCGCGGCCGCCTTCGGTATCGAACAGTGGCCAGTCACGGCGGTGAAGGCCTTTGTTGGCCACTCCCTGGCTACCGCCAGCGGCGATCAGGTGATTGCGGCACTCGGCGCCTTCAAGTACGGCATTGTGCCGGGCCTGAAGACCATCGATGCCGTTGCTGGCGACGTGCATCAAAACCACCTGAGCCTGTGCACCGAAGATCGCAAGGTGGGTGAGCACGCACTGGACGTGGCCTTCATCAACTCCAAGGGCTTCGGCGGCAACAACGCCAGCGCGGTGATCCTCGCTCCGCACGTGGCCGAGCGCATGCTGCGCAAGCGCCACGGCCAGGCCGCCTTCGACGCCTACCTGGCACGCCGCGAAGGCACCCGTTCTGCCGCAGCCGCCTACGACAGCCAAGCGCTGCTGGGCAAGCTGGACATCATCTATAACTTCGGCAACGACATGATCGATGACCAGGCGATCTCGATTACCACCGAAGAGATCAAGGTGCCCGGCTTCGAGCAGCCGCTGGTGTTCAGGAAAGACGCGCGATACAGCGACATGCTCGATTGACACGGCACGAGCTACAGGAGCGGCTTCAGCCGCGAAGCTTGCCGTATTCCGACTATTGATGACGGATCGCGGCTGAAGCCGCTCCTACGCCAAGCGCCTCAAGATTGTAGATTGCGCGCCAACTCGATCAGCTCGCCGCGCCATTCGGCGCCGACGGGTAGCGCCAGGAAAGACGGGTTGAGGAAGGACTCGCGCGCCTCGTAGGTCAGCGGTGCACCGCTCAAATCCAGCACCTCGCCACCTGCCCCTTCCAGCACACCCTGCGCCGCGGCGGTATCCCACTGTGAGGTGGGCGCCAGGCGCGGGTAGCAATCGGCGTTGCCTTCGGCCAACAGGCAGAACTTCAGCGAACTGCCGATATTGGCCAGCGCGGGCTCACCGAAACGCTCGACCAAGCCAGCAAGCAAGGCTTCCTGCGCGGGGCTCGAATGGCGCTTGCTGGCCACCAGGGTGAACCCCTGCGCCGGCGCCAGGCGTACACGAATCGGCTGCTCACCCTCCGACACGTCACTGCACCAGGCGCCCAGGCCGACACCGCCGTAATAGCAGCGGTCATTGGCTGGAATGCCAACTACACCGAAGACTACCCGCCCCTGCTCGATCAGCGCGACATTGACCGTGAACTCTTCGGAGCCGGCAATGAACTCCTTGGTGCCATCGAGCGGATCGACCAGCCACCAGCGCGTCCAGGCGGCGCGCTCGACCAGCGGGATGTCGGCGGCTTCTTCCGACAGCACCGGAATGTCCGCTGCCAGCGCCTGCAGGCCATCGAGGAGGATATGGTGCGCCGCCAGGTCGGCAGCGGTTACCGGCGATGCATCAGCCTTCTCCGTCACGGCTACACCGCTGCGCCAATACGGCAGGGTCGCCGCGCCCGCCGCACGGACCAACGCGATCACACCGGGAATGTAGGGATGGCTCACAGGCTGAACTCCCCACGTTCGGTCAGCAGGTCACGCACCAGATACAGCGCAGCCAGTGCGCGGCCCTCGCTGAACTGCTCGTGCCGGGCCAGGCTGGACAGCTCGCGCAGGCTGATGCGGTCGACCCGCATCGGCTCCGGTTCATCGCCTGGCAGGCGCTCTTCATACAAGTTGCGCGCCAGCACCACCTGAATCTTCTGGCTCATGTAACCGGGCGACAGGCTCA
>CAZIZA010000286.1:0-4764 GCA_964543555.1 uncultured Pseudomonas sp. | reverse complement strand
GCAGGATACGCCACTCCCTCTACCCCTCCGTACACCAGAAATGACCATAACTCCCGGGGCTGCTTATCCCCGCGAACCGGCGCTCTTTGTGTCGCGGGCCTTGTCTCTGTGGTCGTGTGGTGGCCTGATGGGCCTGTCATCAGAGATTATCAAATCAATCTTTCGAATTATCAAAATCGCCATTTGATGGTTGTTGCTGGCTGATCTCGGTGAGGTGTCGAGCGGTGATCATGTTGTATTGCCCGGCCCCGCCTGCTCGTCGGTTTGCCTGAGTGCGTTGAGTTTGGCCATGGCTCGCGCTCGATCTTCATCACTGATGGGGGTCTGCTCGCCGTGTGGGCCCAGCCGATAAGGAGCTCTGGTGAGGGCCTTGAGGTAGGATATCCGGCGGCAGTGGCTGGCCAGGGCTCTGGCTATCTGCTTTTGATCAAATGGCTCGCCTGCTTGTTGCAGGTGTTCGGTGATCTCTTCGAGGATCCCAATCTGCAACGGGATAGCTTGACCGTCCGGGAACAGGGCTGGCCAGTGTTTTCGCAGGCACAGGAGCATGGGAGAGGGGGCGTTGGCTTTCTTCTTGGGCTGCTTTCTTTCGCCGGTTTGCGGTGGTGGGCTGGGGTGATCGGCTGGCTGTGTGCTCTGTGGTTTGATTTTGTTGAGGCTCAGCACTGGGCGAGCGGTGATGTCACTCACTGTTTCCTCCAGGGGATGGCAAGGGGGATGGGGAGGACTTTATCGAACCCGTTCTCAAGATGCAAAACGCTTCTGCTGCGCGCTATTTCGCCTTGGGGGCACCTCGTGTTGCTTCGGGCATGACCGCGAGCGGTCGCGCTGTCATGCTTCGCATCGAGCCAGCGAACCGATGCTGTCTCGCCCCTTCGGGTTTCCATCGCTCATGCCTGCGCCTCTTCGAGGCTGCGCGCTCCGCTTGCCGCGCCTGTGGCCATCTCGATTGCTCCTGACTGACCTCTCCGAGCCCTTCACCGCCCGTCAAACTAACACGCCGGTCATCTGCACCAGTGTGCGCTTTGCCGACCTCCTCACCCGTTCGCACTCACTGCGTTCGCTTGCGCTGCGGCTTGCGGGGTCGCACTGGTGCCGACTCCCTGGTCGCGTGTTGTTTTCCTCTGTGCGGCGAAGAACTCAGAGAGGCAAATCCACAACAGCAACGCGGTAAAGAGCCAAAGGCGCAGAAAACCTAAAGCGCGGCTCGGAATCTAGAGAAGCAAATGGGGTTCAAGACCCGGCAACCAGCATAGAGAGGCAATCATGAGCGCAACCGTCATTTCAATGGAAGATTTCAACGCAGCCAACACACAGCAGCAGGGCCCCCAATACGCCTGCCGTCCCGTCAGCGTCCTTGTTCAGCGCTCCGAGTCAAGCGCTTGGTGCGATACGCAGCGTGTGACCTTTGCCGACTTTGAAAAGGAGGCCATGATCGCTGCCCTTGGTCACGCTGGTCGCGGTTATCTGAAAACACACGTCACCGTAACCCTGAGTGATGGCAACACCGTTGATCTGCGCCTTGACCTGGCGGCATCCGGGGATCTCGGTATCGCCGATCACTGCCTCTCTACGCTGAAATATGCCGAGACAGAAGAGGGCCGCCAGCGTTTGGCCGCTTACCCGGAGAGCATGCGTGATGCCCACCTTAACACCCTCGCGTTTTTGCGCAGGATTGATTTTGGGGTGGATAACGAGGGATACCAAACGGCGAGGATGATCGCGGGCCTCGCCGACATGGCGGCAATCGTGGAGCAGGAAAAAGCAGCCAAGGCCGAGGCTGATGCACAGGAAAAAGCGCAAGAGGAGGCCGCGACAGTCGAGGCGGCCCGCCTGGCTGCTGGTGCTCCTGAATATGCTCACCTTGTTCCGCTCGGTGAGCAGGACCGCGGTGGCGTGGCTGCTGCCAAAAACGTGCGCCGCGATCTGAAAAAGGCGTTCCCTGGGGTCAAATTTTCCGTGAAAAGCACCTACTCCACGGTCAATGTCAGTTGGCTGGATGGCCCGACCCGCCGAGAAGTAGACGACCTGCTCGGCAAGTACGAGCAAGGCCACTTTGACGGGATGACCGATTGCTATACCTACCACACCAGTGCATTCAATCAGATGTATGGGGCGGTGCAATACACCTTTACCAGCCGCGACCATAGCGAGGCGCTGCGCGCCGTGGCCACCCGTTTGATAGAGCAGCAAAGCGGCGAGAAGGTGACCGGCGACACCCATCAGCAGATCTGGGGGGAGTGGGCGAGTTCCCTGGTGTGGCGAGAAGCGAGCCGGATCACTCTGGTGGAGGGTGTCTGGCACCACGATGGTGCGCCGATCGAATGGCGCAACGCGCAGCAGGCCGCGCCAGTGGTTGAGGTTGCCCCGCTATCCCAGGAGCAAGTCACGCCAGCGGCAGAGCCGCAGGCCAAGCCGACATTTTCACCCCGCCGCATCGGCGGTACCTGGTCTGTGACCATCGGGCAGGGCGGCCAGACCCACCAGTTTGATGGCATTGTGGCAGCGAGTCCCGCCGAGGCTTGCCGCATCGGATGGGCCATGCTGATCCAAACCACGCCACCGGACGATGATCCGAGCGGCGAGCCGCTCCCCGTTGAGCCCGTTGCCGAACAGCTCACCCCCGTCGAACCGGGGGCCACGGCCCCCACACTGACCCGAGCTCAGACACTGGGCGACTATCGCGGGCGAGTAGAGCACAAGCGTGAGCGCCTCAAGGGCCGCGCCTGTCAGGCCGCCAGCCAGAGCGCGGGCCGTCATGTGGCGGTACGTGCCATTCTGAGTGTTATCTCTCCCGGCCAGCCTATTTTGGTTGGCCACCACAGCGAAAAGCGCCACCGCCGCGACCTGAAGCGCATGGATCAGCACATGGAGAAGGCTGTCGCGCTGGCGAACAAGGCTGACTATCTGGAGGAGAAGGCGGCCAGCGTTGGCCAAGGTGGGATAGCCAGTGATAATCCGGATGCGTTGGCGTTGCTGCAAGCCAAATTGGCCAGGCGAGAGGCCCGCCAGCAGGCGATGAAAGAGGCCAACAAGGTAACTCGCGGCACCTATCAGGGGTGGCAGCTCAGTAATAACTCGGCCGAGATCCGGCGCTTGCGCCAGCGTATCGAGCAGCTGCAGACATTGCACAACACCGCCCCCCTCGAGCAAGCCGGGGCAGGGTGGCGGATGTTCGAGGATGATGGCCGTATTCAGGTCCATTTTGATGGTAAGCCGGCATCCGAGCTACGCCAGTTGTGCAAGGGGGCGGGATTTGTCTGGTCGCCCAGCCGCTGCGCCTGGGTTCGTAAAGTGACGGCCAGAGCGGTCAACGAGGCGCGCCGGTTAGCGCGTGCCTTGCCGGCGATAGAGTAACCCTGCCTGTGCTTATCGGCCCCGGCTTGCCGGGGCTTTTCCCCTGTCAATAAGGCTGGGCGCGTTGCGCCCGCTCTTTGTTGCTGCCGGGGGGCTCCGTAGGTGCGGTGCGTCGGTTCCTCCCTGTACCCGATGGGGCATCCTTGCCTTGATAACGTCATAACACACTTCCGCCGGCACCGTCCGGGGAACCCTGCTGCCCTCTGCCATCGTGCAATGCCCCGCATTGCGGGACGCAAACAGCCTTCAAGCGGCTTTCGCGGCATATCCTCGCCGCGAAACAGCATACGGCTGCGGTATTCCACGTCCGCTTGACCCGCTGCGGTGCCTTGCGTGTTGGCCTCGGGCAGCAGGGAATGGCGACCATCCCGGAGACCTCCTGCTACCCCATATGACGAGGCCAATACCATGTCACGATTCATGTTGGGTGATAGCGTTCAGATCATGTCTACCTTTCCAGATGCTGCCGTCGATTTCATTCTCACCGACCCACCCTATCTGGTCGGGTTTAAAGACCGTGCCGGGCGTTCGATTGCCAACGACGTCACCGACGAATGGGTACAACCCGCCTTTGAGCAGATGCACCGGGTACTCAAGCCTGATGCGCTGGCGGTGAGCTTCTACGGCTGGAACAAGGTTGACGTGTTTATGGCTGCCTGGAAGCAGGCAGGCTTTCGGGTGGTGGGGCACCTGGTATTCACCAAGTCCTATGCGTCCAAAGCGGCGTTTGTCGGTTATCGCCATGAGTGCGCCTATCTGCTCGCCAAGGGGCGGCCCCAGGTGCCCGGTCAGCCGCTGCCGGATGTGCTGCCCTGGGCGTACTCAGGCAATCGCCATCACCCGACAGAAAAGCCCGTGGGCTCGTTACAGCCGCTGATTGAGTCGTTTACCCGTCCGGGGGACATTGTGCTCGACCCGTTTGCAGGCTCGGGGTCTACGTGTGTCGCGGCGGCCAAGTGCGGGCGGCGCTATATCGGGATTGAGCTGTTGCCGCAATACCATCAGGCAGGGGTGAGCCGGCTTAACCAACTTACAGGCCAGCGGGCCGCATAAGGGGAGGGGATATGTTGGCACTGGAAACCCGGTTAGAGACCATGGCACAGCAGGCCCTTGAGCTGGTGAAGTCGATGGAGGCACTCAGAATGGCCGCCATTGAGGTCAGCCGCGAGCAGGGCGAGCTTGAGCCTGTTGAGCGGTTGTTGCTTCAGATGATTGGTGAGGAAGAGGACAAGGTGCAGGCGGTGGCCCGCAATCTGTTTACCTGGCAGCACTTGGCGAGAAAGAGGAAGCCCCGCAGGCGATAGGGTGAGCAATGGCGGCATGGCAATCAGCGGCCTGCCGCCAGTCCGGGGAACCCGCAAACGCCGACACATAAAGCACTTCCCCGGCTCCAGCCTTCGGCTGTGG
>CAZIZA010000285.1:0-4776 GCA_964543555.1 uncultured Pseudomonas sp. | reverse complement strand
AGATCAACCCGAGCATCCTGGCCATCGCCACCCTGCTGATTCTGGTGTCCATCGCTTTGCTGGTGACCCTGGAACTGTTGCGTCGCCGCGCCGAGCGCATGCGCGGAATCGAGCTGCCGCAGTGATCAAGTACGTGTGTACCAAATAAAAGGCCCATACCATAGCTGAACACAAGACCAGAACGCCGATTACGCCAATTTTCCAGCGTCAGATTCATTTCTTGCTATTCCCAAAGACCACGCGAGCGATATGCTAGGCCATCAGACATGCAGAGTTCGCCCCATGGCCGCCCCCCCTCACGAAGATATCAGCCGCATAGTCGCTGATGCTCCGCTCCGTCTTATCACCCTCCCAAGACGGTTCCTAGCCTCATTATCGTAGGCGCATTAACGCAGTACAGCTAAAGCGCTGAATGTCCTCTAACTGTCTTTGAACGGCATGGTCTCTCATCCAAGTAACTAGAAACCGGGGGAGGGCACACTCCAATTCACCACTCCTGCCGAGTTGATTAATCCTCTTCTGTAACTTCATTTGATTTTGGGTGCTCCCAACCCTTAACAGCCCTGCGGTGGCTTACCGCCCCACACCAAGAAGAGATAGAGCCAAGTTGAACAGGACAAGGACGCGCTCGCGTCAAGCGCCCCCTCCTCAAAAATCGCACGCGTCAGATGGCGAGCACATCTGTGCGAATTGCCAAGTGCAACAGACAAGACTTTCTTTTCTCGCTCGTGCGCAGGAGCGCAAACTGATTGCGCGTGAATTGCACGACGAGTTGGGGCAACGGTTAACTGCGTTGCAGCATGGCCTTGGCGTATTAAGACTGCAGTTCGGTCGGGATCGGCCTGAATTACTAGAGCATATCGCGCGACTGACCGGCATAACTAACAGCACTATGATGGTTGTGCGCGAGATTCAACATGGTCCGCCCATCCAGCCGCTACACAACAATCTGCGCAGCACGCTCAAAAGCCTCATAGAAGGTTTTCTTCAACTTTCCGCCATCGACTGTCGCTATGACCTACCCGAGCACAGGCTAGGCCTCGATCCAGAACGCGCCGCCCAGCTATACCGTATTGTGCAGGAATCACTGACCAATATCTTGCGTCACGCTAATGCCAGCCGTGTCGAGGTGAGACTGATGCAACATGACAGTGATTTTCTTCTCGAAATAATCGATGACGGTCAAGGATTCGCCCTGAGTGATATCCTGCCCGACTCCACCGGGCTTTCCGGTATGCGCGAGCGCGGCAAGCAACTCGGAGGCCCCGTGATCATTTTCAGCCACCCCGGCCAGGGCACCATCGTCCAGGCAATCTTTCCCGTGAGAATCGACCCATGATCAATCTGATGATCGTCGATGATCACATGATCATGCGAGAAGGCCTGAAACGCCTATTCGAACTGGACAAGGACATCTGCATAGCCGGTGAGGCGGCTAACGGCCTGCAGGCATTGGAGCGCCTGAAGATGAAGGATATCGACCTGCTCCTGCTGGATATCAGCATGCCCGGCCTCAGTGGCGAGGCGTTGATCTCACGCGTTATCCATCAGCATCCGCAGCTGCCCATTCTGGTGCTCAGCATGCACAGTGATCCCCATGTCGCCATGCGTGTGCTGCGCTCAGGAGCCACCGGCTACCTGACCAAGACCCAGTCGCCGGAGACGCTGATCGCGGCCGTGAAAAAAGTCAGCACTGGCGCGCGCTACATCGACCCCGAGCTGCTCGAACAGATCGCCCTCAACAGCCTCAGGCAGGACCCACCCTGCGGCCTCGACAGTTTGACCAATCGAGAGTTCCAGATCATGCGACTACTGGCAGATGGCCTTAGTGTCAATCAGATCGCCGAACAGCTAATGATCAGCAATAAGACCGTCAGCACGCATAAGATCAATCTGATGGAGAAGATGTGCTTTTCCAGTAATGCCGATCTGATCAAGTTCGCCAGCAAGCTCAGCACGTCCTAGCAGAGCTAAGGATATCCCTAGCCAATTACGGGATAAATTCACGCATAAAATCAGTACATTCCGATGCCTCCACTCAAGGGTCTCATGCATCCTTCAGAGGTCGACGGAATGATGACCGGCCCCCTGCAGGAATTCCCCCCTCTAGCCTGGCAAGTGTTCCGCGGTTACCTGACCCCTGCAGTCGCGGAGCCAAGCAGTGCGCGAGCAAAACCTACCCCTGGTTATCCCATCGCTAACATTGCTGACTGGCGTTGTCGCCGTCGTATTGGTCGGCAACGGCTGGCTTGGAGTTTTCAGCACGCTGGTCGGCCTGGTGGTAATTGGAGGGGCCCTTCTGTTCCTGCAGCGATCCCCAGATTCATCAGCGCCGGACGGCGAGGTGCACCACTCTGACGCCCCCTCACTACCCCGTGAAATGGAGGCGCTTTGCGAACAGACACTGCCGCTCTGGTCGCAACAGATCCACTCCGCGCGCAACCACACTGAGGACGCGATAAACGCATTGAGCGAACGTTTCGCCAACCTGGCCGTGCGCATTCAGCAGAGCCTGGGCAACGGCAATGAGCGTGAAGCTGGCAACCGTCTGGTTGCCCTGCTGTCCACCAGCCAACATGAACTGGACATGATCATCATGGCCTTGCGCGAAGCACTGGCCAGCAAAGAGTCGCTGCTCAAGGAGGTCATGGAGCTGTCGAGCTTTACCGACCAACTGCAGGAGATGGCACGAGACGTCGCCGACATCGCCAAGCAGACCAACCTGCTGGCGCTCAATGCCGCTATCGAGGCCGCGCGTGCAGGAGAAAGCGGGCGAGGCTTCGCCGTGGTCGCCGACGAAGTACGCAAACTGTCCACCATGTCCGGCAACACCGGCCAGCGCATCGGCGAGACGGTGAACATCGTCAATACCGCCATTCACAAGACCCTGGACATCTCCCACGAATACGCCAAGGCAGACGCCGTCACCCTGAACAACGCCAGTGACGTCATCAAGGGAGTGATCACCCGCTTCCACCACAGTGCCGGCGGCATCGTCAGCCACAACGAAGCAATGCGCAGCCAGAGCGAAATCGTCGCCCAGGACATCGCCGACGTGCTGGTCTCACTGCAGTTTCAGGACCGCATCAGCCAGATGCTGGGCCACGTGAGTGACAACATCGACAAGTTGCTCGGCCACATCCATGCCAGCAACGAACAGCGCCGACTCGGCCAGGAACCAACGCCTCTAGATGTCGATCGCTGGCTGGATGAGCTGGCGCAAACCTACACCATGCCCGAGCAGCATGACATCCACCGGGGCGACGCTCCCGGCAAGCGCAACGATTCCGAAATCACATTCTTCTGAGGTACCCCATGGGCAAGACCGTACTCATCGTCGACGATTCCGCCTCGATCCGGCAGGTCGTCAGCATCACGCTCAAGGGTGCCGGCTACGACGTTATCGAAGGTTGTGACGGCAAGGACGCACTGACCAAGCTCGACGGGCGCAAGGTGCACCTGATCATCAGCGACGTGAACATGCCGAACATGGACGGCATCACCTTCCTCAAGAACGTCAAGCAACTGCCTGCCTACAAGTTCACCCCGGTGATCATGCTCACCACCGAAGCCGGCGAAGCGAAGAAGGACGAGGGCCGCGCCGCCGGTGCCAAGGCCTGGATGGTCAAGCCTTTTCAGCCAGCGCAGATGCTCAATGCTGTCTCCAAGCTGATCCTGCCGTGAGACCGCGGCCATGAGCAGTGAAGGTCTGTACCGCATCCTACCGCTCGAGGGTGGCCTGACCATCTACAGCGCTGGCGAGAACATGGCCCTGCTGCTGCACGCCATGGCCCCCGACACCGAGCTGGAACTGGACTTGTCCGCCCTCGACGAAATCGACTGCTCCGGCCTGCAACTGCTGATCATGGCGAAGCAGGAAGCCAACCGCATCGGTTGTGAACTGCGCCTCACCAACCATAGCCCGATGGTGATCGAAGCCCTCGAGCTCAGCGGCCTGGCCTCGTTCTTCGGCGACCCCATCCTGATTCAGCCGACGAGCGAGTAGCCCACATGGACATGGACGAGGTTCTGAAAGTCTTCATCGCCGAGAGCCAGGAGCTGCTACAGCAGATGGAAGAAGCGCTGCTGATGCTGGAGCATGCACCTGGCGACAGCGACACCATCAATGCAATCTTCCGCGCGGCGCATACCATCAAGGGATCGGCCGGTCTGTTCGGCCTCGACCTGATAGTGGCCTTCACCCATATCGCCGAAAGCGTACTCGACCGCGTGCGCAGCGGCGAGTTGCGTTTCGACGCTGATCTGACAGCCCTGTTTCTGCAGATCGGCGACCATCTCGGCCAACTGGTCAGGCTGGTCGATGAGGGTGCCGACCTGACCACCCTGCCAGACGAGATACAGCCGCTACACGAACAGCTGAGCGAATCCCTGAGTCACTATCTGCCGACGCCCTCAAACAGCCAGTCACAGCTTCGCGCCCCCGAACGTATCGAACGCGGTCATGAGCATGGTCTGAGCGCCGATCACTGGCACCTGTCGCTGCGTTTCGGCTCGGATACCCTGCGCAATGGCATGGATCCGCTGGGACTGTTCCGCTACCTCAATACCTTTGGCCGTATCGTCAGCATCGTACCGGTGCTTGACCGCATACCGACCGCAGCGGAAATGGATCCGGAAACCTGCTACCTGGGGTTCGAAGTCGCCTTTTTCAGCGTCGCCGACAAAGCCACTATCGATGGTGCATTCGATTTCGTCCGTGAGGACAGCCTGATTCGCATCCTGCCGCCCCACAGCAAGTCCGACGAATACCTCGAA
>CAZIZA010000284.1:0-4778 GCA_964543555.1 uncultured Pseudomonas sp. | reverse complement strand
CCTTCCTGCTCGATCGGGTTCATGGTCGCCAGCACCATGAATGGCAACTGCACCGGCAGGGCGCGACCTTCCAGGGTTACCTGGCGTTCCTGCATCACCTCCAGCAGTGCGGCCTGGGTTTTGGCCGGTGCGCGGTTGATTTCGTCGGCCAGCAGCAGGTTGGTGAACACCGGGCCCTTGCGCAGCTTGAACTGCTCGCTCTGCATGTCGTACACGGCATGGCCGGTGACATCGCTGGGCATCAGGTCCGGGGTGAACTGGATGCGTGCGAATTCGCCGCCGAAGCAGCGCGCCAGGGCGCGTACCAGCAGGGTCTTGCCCAGCCCTGGCACACCTTCGACCAGCACATGGCCGCCGGCAATCAAGGCAGTGAGCACGTCGTCGATCACTGCGCTCTGGCCGATCACGGCCTTGCGCAGCTCGGCGCGCAGCGCCTGGGCCAATTGGCTGGCACGCTGGCGCTGCTGCGCTTGCGGGTTGCTCGGCGCGGCGGCCGGGGTTTCCTGCACCGGCAGGGTGTCGTTCTCGGGGATCTCGCTCATAGGGCATTCCTGAGGGTTTGCAGGTGGGCGACCTGACGGGTGAAGTCACTGGCGGACAGGCGCTGCGGCGGCAATGGGCGCATGGCCTGGCTAATGTCCTTGATGGGGAGGCGGGTCAGGCGACCCAGCACGTGCCACTGCTCGGCGACGGCGAGCTTGTCGAAGCCGGGGTAGCGGCGCCGCGCACGGCGATTGATGTCCTGTTGCAGGCCTTTGAGCAGGCTGTGCTGGCCGCTGTGGCGGAGGAGGAAGTCGGCGCTGCCGCGCAGATGTTCTTCCAACTGGCGTCGGGCGCGACTGGCAGGCGCCTGCAGCGGGCCATGGCGCATGCCGACGTGCCACAACATGGCGATGATCAACAGGGCCAGGATCACTAATGCCAATGGGAAGTGGCGCAGCAGCAGGCGCGCCAGGCCGTCTTTGTCGGCGCGGTAGAGCAGGGTCACGGCGCTGTCCTGGCTCAGGTACCAGAGCAGCCAGGCGTGGTCGTACTCGTTGATGCTGTGGTTCTGCCAGATCCACGGATCGCTGAGTACGGTGATCAGGCCATCGCCGTGATAGAGCTGCAGCAAGTGCGTGGCAGCGCCGCTGTTGGCCCAGGCATGGGCACGGTTTTGCGCGTCGTACAGGTGGTAGTCGGTGTCGAAGGCGATATAGGCCGGCGCCTGCTCGTTCTCCAAGTAGAGTTTGGTGAGTTGCGGGTAGGCCTCGTTCTCTTGGTTTTCCGACTCGGGCTCACCGGCTTCGTCGTCGTCCAGTTCTTCGCTCATGTATTGCTGGATGCCGAGCAGATCGAGCAGCAGGTCGCCGCTCTTGCCTTCTTCTTCGTCCCACAGACGCTCGGCGATGAACAACAGGTGACCGCCATTGGCTGTCCATTGCAGCACGCGTTCGACCTGGCGGGGCGTCATGTTGCTGCGGTCGGCCAGCAGCATCAGGGTCTGACCTTCGCCGGGGAGGCCGTCCAGAATATCCAGGCCTTCAGCACGGCGAGCGGCGATGCCCTGCTTGCGCAGGAAATGCTCGGCAGCCAGGTAGGGGCTGCTGGCAACCTCGGGAGCAGGGCCATGCGCTATGACGTCCTGATAGGGTTCGAGTTTGCCCAGCAGATAACTGGCGATCAGCCCCAGGCCCAGCAGCAGGGCCATGGCGAGGATGAATCCGGCGCGCCGAGTCATGTCACATGCTCCTGGCCGAACAGGTTGCGCCAGCCCTGACAGAGACCCTGGCGCAGCGATTCGGCAGGCAGGCGATGACCATAGGCCAGCGCCTGCCAATGCTGGGTGAGCTGACGGCTGTAGTCTTCCAGATTCGGCTGACCCAGGCCTGCGACCAGGTGCAGCACTTCGCCTTCGGTGTGCGACTGCTTCAGGGGCAGGCGGTGTTCGTGCAGCAGATGGCTAAGCAGGGCGCGATAGAGCAAGCCAAGGGCTGCGCGCGGTTGTTCGGCCCATAACTTGTCGGCTTCGCTCGCTACATCGTCGGGCAGCGTCTCTGGCGCCAGTTCCAGGCCGAATAACTGTTGTGGCGCGACCGGCCGGTGGCGCTCCGGCAGGCCCATACGCACGCCAAAGGTCTGTAGCCACTCTCGATAGCGCCACACAATGAAGGCCAGTAGCATGGCCAGCGCGGCCCACAGCAGCACTTCGAAAACCTGCGCGACGATATCCAGGCGCTTCAACCAGTCGCCGAGTTTGAACAGGTTCCTGAGCATGTCGAGGAAAGCTTCGGCATCCTCCGCTTCGGGCTCCTCGGCGGATTTCTCTTCGCCCAGACGCCAGCGTGTGACGGTTTCACGGTGCTGGAAGGGCGGCGCGTCGAGCAGCGCTTCGATGCTGGCGCGCGCGGCCTGGCTGGTCAGCGGCTGCTGGAGCAGGCGGGGGGTATCCGGGCCTTGCGTGTCGGCCTGCTCAACGTCTTCGCTGACGACTGGCTGAGTGTCGGCCCAGGCAGCGCCTGGCATTTGTGTCAGTAACAGGGCGCAGCCGAGCAACAGGGCGTAGGCGCTACCGGTCAGGCGCTGGCGCAGGCGGCGGAAGGTCAACTCGATATCCCAGGCCTCAAGGGCGGTACGGCGATTGAGATAGAGGGTGAAGCCGCAGGCGACATAGACCGGTTCCCAGAGAATCAGCAGCAGCGCGTAAAGCAGGTTGGACAGGTGCTCCAGCCACAGCCACTGGCCGCTGCTGGCGGCAATCAGGCTTTCCCAGGTCCAGTTCAGCTCCACCTGTTGCGGCAGCATCATGTAGAACAGGGCGACCAGGCCCATCCACAGGGCGATTTCCACATGCACACCCACCAGGGTCAGCCAGGTAGCGGCGCCGCTGTCGCGCTGAGCAAGCACGATCAGGCGTTGGCTGCGTGCCTGGCCGGACAGGCCTTCGAGCTGCTGCACGGGCAGATCGAAACTGCGCGTCGGGCTCAGGCGACGCCAGGTCAGGCTGGCCAGCAACTGCGGCCAGAGTAATTTGGGCAGTGCATGTAGCGCTTGTTTCAGTGAAGGCGTATTGCCGAACAGCGTTTGCGACAGGATGTACAGTGGCAGTCGCTCGTAGGCAGGTTTCAGCCACCAGAAAATGAAGACGGCCCAGCCCGGATACTGCCAGAGCAAGGCACAGAGCAGGGCGAACAGCGGCAGGGTGACCAGCGCCCAACTGGCCATCAGCAGGCCGGCGTGACGACGCGCCAGCAGGACGCCGAGGTCGAGGGCTTCCCAGGCGCTGCGTGGTCGGATGGCGACACTGGCTTCAGTCAGGCGCATGTTGCCTCCGCCCGGCCAACAGCAGATAGCTCAAGACCAGTGCCCAGAGTCCGGCACCGACGATGTACTTGATGGCCGGGGTGGCGAAGGTGGTGGATGACCAGAACGCCTCGATGAAAGCTGCCAGCAGCAGGAACAGGATTACCCCGGCCACCAGTTGAATCGCCTTGCCTGCTGCCAGGCGCAAGGCCTCGCCGCGGGACAGGCGGCCGGGCGCGAGCAGTGCCCAACCGAGCTTGAAACCCGCTGCGCCTGCCAGGGCAATGGCGGTCAGCTCGAAGGCACCATGGCCGATGACAAAAGACCAGAACGGCTCGCCGTAGCCGATGCGCGTCAGGTGGCCTGCCACCGCGCCGATCATCAGCCCGTTGAACAGCAGGAAGAACAGGCTGCCAAGGCCCAGCAGCAGGCCGCTGGCAAAGGTCTGAAAGGCAATGCCGATGTTGTTCATGATGTAGAAGCCGAACATCACCCAGTCTTCACCGGAGCCGCGCTCGCTGAAGCGGCCGAGGCGGCGTGCGTCGGGGTCGTACATGCGCTCCATCTCGCTGACCTGGTCGGCGCTGACCAGGCTGAAGATCAGCTCGGGGTAAAGGTTGGTCAGCAGTCCCATCAGGCCCAGGCTGCCGAAGAACAGCAGGCCGGCCACGCAGACGCTGCGCCACTCGCTGCGTACCAGGCGCGGAAAGCCACCGAACAGAAAGCGGATCATCTGCGCGCCGAGGTGGCTGCGATGACGGTAGAACTGCTGGTGGCCACGCATCGCCAACTGCTGCAGTTGATCGATCAGATGGCTGCTGTAACCGCGCGCCTGCGCCAGCGCCAGATGCTGGCAGAGCTGTCGGTAGTGCGCGGCGAAGCCCTGGCAGGCCTGCGCATCGGCCTTGCCGCGCTCGAGCATATCGAGCTGACGGCTGAAGGCATCCCAGTTCGGCTGATAACGACTTTCGAACAGACTCTGTTTCACGGTGCGCTCCCCAGCAGGCCGCGGGCGACGCCGTTAATGCGCTGTTCTGCCTGTTCGGCAGGCACCTGCAACGGTTCGGCCAGTAGCGCTGCCAGCTCCGCTCTGCGTGCAGCAGACAACTGGCTACCGCGTTCGGCAAAACCAAGGATGGCGCGTTGCTCGCTCAGGCTGAGCACAAAGGGTGCGGGCAGAGGCTCGGCCTCAGTGAGCTGCGGTTTGCTCAGCGACGCGTCGCGATAGACCACCAGCGTACCGGCGGCGATATCTCCGAGACGCTTGAACGCCGGATGGTTCAGGCAACTGATGATGCCCAGGGTGTAGCCGAACGGCAGGATATCGACGAAGCGCAGCAGGTTGCGCGTCAGCGATGCGGCCCAGCCGATGGGGGTGCCGTCATCGTGCACCACGCGCAGGCCGAGCATCTGTTTGCCGGGAGAGCGACCCTGGTTGAGGACCTCGAACAGCACCATGTACCACCAGGTCACGAGAAACAGCAGGATGGTGCCCA
>CAZIZA010000283.1:0-4818 GCA_964543555.1 uncultured Pseudomonas sp. | reverse complement strand
AGCGTCAGACAGGAACGCCGCCTGACTTCATACACCAGATTTGACAATAACTCCGGGCCAGCCAGCGCCGTGGTTTGGCCGGATCCCAGCCCTTAATTGCTTGTTTGAGTAACATGTCCAAATAGCTTTTGTCTTCACGACGATTGCACGGCATATCAGCATATCTCCATGTATAGATAACGGATTAAGCTGCCAGCCGATTTCAATGCGTTCGCACCAACCACACTATACTCAGCAACACAGACGCTGCACCATGTGGCTGCGTTTGCCTTGTGAGCACCTACGACCAGCAACATTTTGAGGCCATTTCATGGCCTTCTTTTTGGCCTCGAGTTCCCCGCCTCTCTTTGCTTTGCATAAAAAAACCGGGACCTGGTAGTCGCGGGGATGAAAATGACACACATGCATACACAAAATATGACACAGGAATACCACGCAGATACCTGACAAGCACAGCGCATCAGATACCCAGTGAGCAATGAACCATAAAAGATCCACCCGAGACCACCCCACTTTTATTATCAACCTTTTTCGAAGAGAGGCATGCCTGTCGCACCGTGAATTATCATTTGTGTTTGTAAGGTTTTGTGTGGTTGCCGGCATGTTCTTGGGCACACCGTGTCGACTGATTGCTCCAATGTGCTCCGTTTTGGTGTGGGAGGGGAGCGTGCCTGATTCTGCCTCGATATGAGTGACATGCGACGTGTCGGCGCTGTCGGGCTTTGAATGACGCTACACTCTTGGGTAGACTGCTCTATAAAACATCATAATAAACAGCAGCAAAGCCCCATCTTGGTTATAGCTGCCACCTTGCACGGGGTCTCATCTCCCAATGTTGTTATCCAAATAAGGTGGATCCATGACGATAGACCCGCTGCCACACCCTGAGCGCGAAGCGCGCCCTAGCAACCAGGTAACCCTCTCCTCGGTGAAGTGGATGATGATCCGCAGCTGTATGCTGGTTGCCGTGCCGCTACTTATCGCTTCTACACTTTCTATCTGGAGTAGCCAGGCACAATTACGTGCCCAGGAACACGTGGACGCCCTGGCACTGGCTCAGTCCACGTTCGAGAGTGCCCGCTACGATCTGGTCCAGATCCAGCAGTTCATGACCGATGCCTCTGTGACCGGCGACAAGCAGGGGATCACCGAGGCCGCTGGTTATCGTGATAACGCGCTGCAGCGCTTGCGCGTGCTGGCCCGAACCCTCCCTGACCTGGCCGGCGATATTCTGCCGATGCAAGAAACGGTCACCCGTCTACAGCAGAAGGGCACTGTGATGGTGGACACCTATCTTCGTCATGGACAGGCGGCAGGCAACGCCATTATGAGCGGTCCCGGCGGCTTTGATGCCATTGTCGAACAGGCAACCGACAAGCTGGCGACGATTTCGCGGCAACTCGACCAGCAGATCGCTCAAGCGCGGACCAAACGTGACCAGGCCAAATCGCTCTCCCTCTGGAGCAGTCTGTGTGCAGCCATGCTATCGTTGCTCTTTGTCGCCGTGGCCTACCTTGTCCTGTATCGTCATCTGATGCGCACCCTGGGGGGCGAGCCTGGCTACGCGGCCCAGGTCGCCACGCAGATTGCGGCAGGTAACCTGATGCTGACTATCGACAGCCGCGTTGGGGGTCACAGCGTGCTTGGCGCCATGCGTGTGATGGCCGAACAACTTGGCAGCCACATGCGACAGATTGACTTGCGTACTCGCCAGTTAGCGCAATCCTCTTACCAGATCTCCGATATCTCCAAAACCATCACCGATGCGGCCCAAGCCGAGCAACATCACTCCACCGAGGTCAATCGCGCAAGCCACGATCTCTCCTGTGCCGCCGAGGCGGTCTCCGGTTTGGCGATGCAAGTTGCGCAACAGGCCGAGCGTGCTTACGAGCGTGCCAGCGCCACGACCCGGGTGATGAACGATAACATTGAGGAGATGCGTCGTGCCGTGACCGAAGCGCAACAGGCCGAGCAAAAGACACGGGCACTGAGCGAGGCGAGTCAGAAGATCCAGCTCATCACCCAGTCGATTTCTGCTATCACCGAGCAGACCAATCTGCTGGCGCTCAATGCGGCCATTGAGGCAGCGCGCGCCGGCGACATGGGGCGCGGGTTTGCGGTAGTGGCGGACGAGGTGCGCAAGCTGGCCACCCATGCCGGGCAGGCGACCCGGGAGATCACCGGGATTGTCACCAGCCTGAGCCAGCTTATCGGTGACAACGAGCAATCCGTTAAGAGCGTGATTACCCGCACTCACCTCACCATGGACACCGCCCACAAGGCCAGTCAGTCAATCAGTGGGCTGATGGGAGAGATTGAGCGTAACGTGGCCGCCGCGGCCGAGATCCGTGCAACCAGCGCAGAGCAGATGGACAAGCTGTCGTCGCTCAATGCCCATCTCCACGATCTGCTGGGCTCCCTCGCCGACAATGCTGAAAAGGTGAAAACCACCGGGATCATCAGCCGTACGCTTTATGATGAGTCCAATCAGCTCCGAGAGATCATGGCGCAGTTCACTTTTGCAGCCAAAACGGAGGTGGCCCGCAACGAGCACGAGATGCGCCGGGCACCCCGTATGCACCAGCATATGATGGTGAAGATGGAGGCTGATGGTCAATTTCACGAGGCCATTACCGAGGACTTCAGCATGACCGGGTTGTGCTTGCGCAGCGTACAGCAGCTGGCCATCGAGCAGCAAAGAGAGGTGTCATTGCATATCTATGCCCCGCAGCCTTCACTTGAACACTATCGCAACCAAACTCCACTGGCTGTGACGGCCCGGGTGATGTGGTCACGCGAGGCCGATGAAGGCGCGCTCTATGGGCTCGAATTTACCCGCCTTACGGCCGCCAGTGAGCGGGCGCTGAAGGCATGCTTTGAGCACTATGCGCTGGCGCCGACCTTTACTCAGTCAACGGGAGAGCCAAAGCGGGGCATGGGCTGACAAGGGAAAAGGGATGAGCACGTATGCGTGCTCATCCCCAACGTGGTGTTTGTATGTGGTGATACGTGTTATCGACTAACGGGCCAGTGACAGATACGGCCCTATTTAGCACATTGTCACCGGCTCGCTCGTCTGCCTCACTGCCCATGGCGGTCCCGTACTCTCTTGTCTCGGCTGAGTGATGCAAGGTGGCCAGGAGGTGTCACCTCTTGTTGCTCTGGAGCCTCGTCAGATGCGGTAAGGTAGTCTGGCCTCGTTGACCAACTGCGACAGGGCAGCCACGACATGGGGGTCAAACTGGGTGCCCGCGCGGGACTGGATGTATTCCATGGTCTGCGCCAGCGTCCAGGGTTCCTTGTAGGGGCGCTTGCTGAGCAGGGCATCGAACACATCAACGACGGCCACAATCCGTGCCGACAGTGGGATTTGCTGGCCCGCCAGTTGCTGCGGGTAGCCCTTGCCATCAAAGTGTTCGTGGTGACCCCGGGCAATGTCGGCTCCGAGCGACAGGTAGCTGGTTCCCTCAACCATCTCACCCGCCTTTTGCAAGATGGTGGCACCAATGCCGGCATGTTGCTCCATGATGGCGCGTTCATCGGGTTCAAAGCGTCCCGGCTTGTGCAAAATATGATCCGGGGTGCCCACCTTGCCCACATCATGCAGGATGGAGGCCATGCCTATCATCTCGACAAACTCGGGCGTCAGCTGTTCCGGGTAGGCCGCCATTTCCTGCAATTGCGCCACAATGGCATCAGAGAGCTTTTGTACCCGCAGCACATGATCGTCTGTGTCCGAGTCTCGGTATTCGGCCAGGGCGGCCAGCGCCACGACGGTGGCCTCCTGGGCCAGCAGCAGCTGGCTATAGAGATAGAGGTTGTCGTAGGCAGCAGAGATGCGCTGACAGAAGACATCCAGCAGGTCACACTCAAGGGGGTCAAGCGGCTGGGTCGGGGTAAAGCTGAGCACAAACTCCCGGCCATTTTGCGCAGCGATATAGAGGCAGTCGCGTTGATGTTCAAAGCGGTTGCTGCGCGCAGCGAGTGCCTTGGTGACCGAGTCATTGAGGGCGGGAAAATCGGTGATGCTGCCTTGCTTGAGCAGGGGTTCATATTCGCCGGTGGCGGCCAGGATGTCGAGTTTCTGCTCACCCGGGCGGCGCTCGGCACAGATGGCCCCTTCAGTGCCGACATCCAGAATGGCGCTTATCTGTTTGAGCACGCCGGAGGCAAACTCCCTGAGCGAATGGAGATGATAGAGGTCTCCCGCCCCTTCCAGGATCTTGCCAAGTCCCTGACGGCTCTTGTCGATGGCGCAGAGGGTTTCGTACGCACGCAGGGAGGCGATGACGGTGGTGTAGAGCTTTTGCACCGTCAGCTCGGTCTTGGTTTTGTAATCGTTGATGTCGTAATCGAGGATAACGCGTTGCTCTGGTGCCTGACCGGGCTGGCCGGTTCGCAGCACAATGCGCACCAGCGAGTTATGCATTTTATTGCGGATTTTGTGCACCAGTTGCAAGCCGGCATCGTCTGTTTCCATCACGACATCCAGCAATATCATGGCAATCTTGGGGTGAGTGCCTGGGGGCTTACCTCCTCGTCATCGTCGTCAAGCTCGATGATGTCGTCATCGCGCCACAGGTCGTCCGGTTCCGGGGGGGCTGCTCATTTTGCGTTCATCTCCTGCACCAACGTCATGTGTTAACAGTAGGCGCACCTCCCTGTGCGCTGCAAGACAAGTGTATCAGCCAGATGGGGCGAAGGTGGATGTCTTGATACGGTGAGGTGATGGGGCTGCAAATGAGGGCGGACGGTGTGATTTATGAGTTATGGTCATTTCTGGTGTACGGAGGGGTAGAGGGAGTGGCGTATCCTGCT
>CAZIZA010000282.1:0-4838 GCA_964543555.1 uncultured Pseudomonas sp. | reverse complement strand
CTCTGGCATTTGCTGCAAGGCATCATCACTAGTATCTTGACCAATCTTTTCGTTAATCTTTTTGTAGTGATTCTGGTCTATAATTTCTAATGTAGCAGGAGCTCTTATACGAAATGCATATTTCAAACTTTTCTCAGCTAACAACATGAATCCTCTACGGTTAGTTATCCCCGTCAACTCATCTATTGTCGCCATTTGAACTGCTCGTAGCTCACTCTCAACCATGGAGGCCAAGTCGGCTAACAATGCTTGATCTCGTGGGCTAAACACTCTTGGTTTAGAGTCTATGATGCACAATGTGCCGAGTTTCAGGCCATTGCCCACTTCTAGTGGATGGCCTGCATAGAAGCGTATGTGTGGTTCTCCTGTGACTAAGGGATTGTCAGAAAATCGTGGATCTTGGGCTGCGTCTTCGACGACAAACAGTTCTTCACCAAGAATTGCGTGCCCACAGAAGGAAATCTCCCGTGGCGTCTCTAAAACAGATAGCCCACAACATGATTTGAACCACTGCCTGTTTTCGTCAACTAATGATATCAACGCTATAGGCACATCAAACATGTTGCGAGCCATTCTGGTAATCCGATCAAAACGCTCCTCTGCGGGGCTATCAAAAATCGCCAAACGGCGCAAAGCATCCAAACGGAGCCTCTCATTATCAGGTACTACAGGGCTTTGCATCAACATCTCCTTGTTGTGTGGGGCGCTGGCTATGCCACCAACGTATGCTCCGTGTCTCTATGTCTAATGTACTAACGGTCTATTACAGTAGATAGTGAAACGCCACCAGTGATTACATCATGACTTGCATGGTTTATTTAAACAACGATGTCGTTCAATGTTCAAAAACTGAGTATCTAGGAATCACATTGCTACGGACAAAATAAATTCAGTAATTGCAGAACAGATTGCTTCGTCAATAATGATAAATATCTGGCAGGTCAATAAAAACTGGCGCTATCTGCTTCGATAAGATCGTCACAGAAAAATACAGAGAGATGCCAATAAAATATTTATCACCTAACGTATTATCACACACAGCATAATAGCTACTATTTCTTGATATCGTGTTCTAATGAAGAGTGCAACTGTACGACACTCCCTTTTTTTTGATTGGTATCAAGGCTAGATGGGACTGTTCCAGCCTCCTTAAACTCTTCTAAAACCCATCTAAATCGTCGATAATACAGATATAGCATATTACTCAATCGTATACAGCAATCCATCGGGTTATGGGAGAGTTCTTTTTGACAATTTATTTGAAACTGTAAGCCTAATAACCTACGTCTTTGCTCTGGTGGAAGCCCTTGTAAAATAATATCAATCTCTGATTTAAGGAGTGCCTCAAGTTCACCCTCATTGCGTTCAGCCATCGCTTTTAATGAATCGAAATCGGGTAGTGACATTCTTTTCTCCTTGGCCCAGTATTGCTCGGCCTCCACTGACTATTAAATGAAAATTACAGTGTTACACCTAGTAGTCTACTCATCAATATTCCATGGTCACTCGTGCCACTAGTTACTAACTCTACTTAATTATCACACCTGCTCTCTCACTCTTGTCAACCTCATCTCGCCGTACAATGATATATTAAGCATTAGTTATTCAGCAGTTCACTATCACACCATTTGGCATACCAAGCCGGTATTTGATCAATAGGAACTGGTTTACTGATATAATATCCTTGGGCAATTTCACACCCTAACTGAGTTAACTGAACCCAGTCCTGCTCACTCTCCACACCTTCTGCTACTGTTTTTAGACCTAATTTTTGGCTCATGGCTATTGCGGATGTGAGGATGGCCAATTTTTTTTGGCTCAAATAGGCATCCCGCACAAACTCCTTATCAATCTTTATCTCTGTAAATGGGCAACGTGATAATTGCTGCATAGATGAATAGCCTGTGCCATAGTCATCCATTGCTATACCAAAGCCCCGTAATCTAAGGCGAGCTAGCGTACCTAGAGAGGCGGATAGATTTGACATGAAAGTGGTTTCAGTTACTTCAATTATTATTTTGCTACAAACAAGCCCCGTACTCTCTACGATCTCAACCATGTTATCGACCAGCTTGTCAGACAATAACAAAGCAACTGGCATATTAATCGAACATGTTAACGAGGGGGCTAATGCATCGAGGCGGCATAAGGCATCACAACTTGCTTTCAAAAAATCGTAGAAAAATTGTAATGCCAATTCCCCTTGCTCAAGGTGATGTACGAAACTCACTGGAGGTAAGGTGCCATGTTCGGGATGTAACCAGCGTACCAACGCTTCAAATCCAAATAAGTGGCCATCCCTCATGATCACTTTAGGCTGAAGAAATGGCACTAATTCCCCTTTTGCTAAGGCTAGTCTGACATCCCCTTCACTGAACTCCAAGGTATGCTTAGCTCGCTGGTGTTTGTGCATGTCGGGATTAGATTGTAATAACATCGCTGACAATCCATCCTTGGTAACTGGCTTTTCTAATATAGCAATCACCTCCAATGGACTGGCATCAGCGATCATGTGGATTACGTCAAGGACATCACGGTCTGCCGCACTCATAACAGCAACAAACAACGGGCTACTCACTATTTTTTCCAGCTGAGCGATGAGTTCAACACCATCCATCCCAGGCATGTTCAGATCTGTGAGCACCAAATCTATCTGGTTGAGCTGTTGCAACTGCGCTAGCGCATCACGACCATCTTCTGCACCGTACACCGACTCAAACCCCAGCTCCTGGAGAAGGCAGGTGACTTCATATCGCTGTAAACGCGAGTCATCAACCACCAACGCCGATCGTCCCTTCCATTTGTCCAGTGACATGGTGTAACCCTCTATGCCAGCGCAGCCAGGTATTGACTGATATGCTGTAACGACATCACTTCATCAACGCCACCGTGAGCAATCGCTTCTTTGGGCATTCCAAAGACCACGCAGCTCGCCTCATCCTGAGCAACAGTTTTTGCCCCAGTATCGTGCAGTTCGCGCATACCTCTAGCACCGTCATCCCCCATTCCGGTCATGATGACACCGATGGCATTGCGTCCCGCATTCACTGCTACAGAACGAAATAGCACATCCACTGAGGGCTTATGGCGAGATACTAGCGGCCCATCTTTCACTTCAGCGTAGTATTGAGCTCCACTGCGCTGCACCAAAAGATGTTTACCGCCAGGTGCAATCAAAGCTGTACCACGAACCAACCGATCCCCTGTTTTGGCCTCTTTGACCTCCAGCCGCGAAACGCCGTTGAGTCGCTGCGCAAAAGCAGCAGTAAACATCTCTGGCATATGCTGAACGATTGCAATACCTGGCAAGGTGGCGGGTAAACGGGTTAATAAAAACTCCAGTGCTTGGGTTCCCCCCGTTGAAGTGCCCAGCGCAATCACCCTGTCAGTGGTTTGGTAGTTTGAACGAGAGGTGGGGGCCGATATCATCACATCAGCACTGTGTAACGCACGCTCGCCAAGATTGGTTGCGGTGTTTGTTGTTGAAGGGAGGATATTGGCAAGCTTGGCTTGTGCGGCGGCCCGAATTTCTTGAATGATGTCTTGTGTCGAGGAGCTAAGGAAATCTTTCACATTAAGCGTCGGCTTAGTGATGATGGATACCGCCCCCAACGAGAGCGCCTCCAGGGTTACAGCGGCACCTTTTGTTGCAAGGGATGAGCAGATAATCACAGGAGTTGGGCGCTCACTCATGATTTTTCGCAAGAATGTCAAACCATCCATGCGTGGCATCTCAATATCCAGAATGATCACATCAGGCCAACGCAGCTTCATCTGTGAGATGGCGTATAGCGGATCCAGAGCCGTGGCAATTACGTCAATGTCAGGTGCCTTAGCAAGGCATTGGGTCAGCATCTCACGTACTAATGCAGAATCGTCAATTACCATCACTTTGATAGTCATATGGCCTCTTTAAAATGTACCGGATCACGGTCAATCCGCCGATAGCGTGAAGGCGCTTCCTGCACTAATGGGAGCTCTGCATCGCGGATCATTTCTGAGTGCCCCACCAATAAATAGCCACCAGGCTTGAGGCGCTGACATACCTGGCTTAACACTTGATGCTTTGTTGTTGTGTTGAAATAAATCAGCACATTCCGTAAAAAAATGACATCTAATGCCAGCTCCCCAAACTGGGATACGTCTAATAGATTGAGTTGCGAGAGCGCTACATGCTTTGCAAGCACAGGATTAACACGCACAAAACCGTGAAACTCTTCATGTCCACGCTGTAAGTAACGCAACCACAGATGAGGAGGGACGCGCTGCACTCGTTCAAGGGAATATATCCCTTTACGAGCATGAGCAATGACATTGGTGTTGATATCGGTGCCCCATACCAGCCAAGGAGAACCCAGGCCGAATTGCTCAGCGAAAATCATCGCTATCGTGTATGGCTCTTCACCACTGGAGCATGCGGCAGACCATACTTTGGGAGGACGGTCTTGCGCTTGAATGTAGCTACGTAGCCACTCGAAATGTGCTTCTTCTCTAAAGAAATACGTCTCGTTGGTAGACAGTAAATTAATTGCGCATTGCCGTTCCAGCTCTTCATCTGGGTGAGACAGCCGTTGCCAATAAGCTTGAAAGCTACCCAGGTTAAGTTCACGCAAGCGCTTTGCCAGACGGGACTGAACCAACGCTCGCTTGCTGTCAGCTAAATGAATCCCCGCTTGTGTGAGCAAAAATGTTTTAAATAGCGCAAATTCTCTCATGCTCAACTGCGGCCCTTGCTCGCAAAATTTCTGTTTCCCGTCATTCATTCTGAGCCCTTGAACTCAAGATGGAGTTATTGTCAAATCTGGTGTATGAAGTCAGGCGGCGTTCCTGTCTGACGC
>CAZIZA010000281.1:0-4843 GCA_964543555.1 uncultured Pseudomonas sp. | reverse complement strand
GTCTGGCTGGAGCCGATGATCACCAGGGTGCGCATGTCGACCATCTCCGGCGTCAGCTCGCCGAGGGTCAGGCTGCGCAGGGCTTCGGCGGGGCGGCCGATATCGCGGCCGAGCACCACCAGCGTTTCCGGCGCGCGGTGCTGGCGCAGCAACTCCAGCGCGCGGCCGAGCTGCCAGGGACGGGCCCTGGAGATCGGGTTGTAGAAGGCCATGGCCAGATCGGCGAGGGCGGCGTGCTCCAGGCGTTTCTCGATCACCGCCCAGGGCTTGAGGTTGTCGGACAGTGAGATCAGGCAGAAGTCATGACCCAGCGGCGCGCCGGCCTTGGCGGCAGTGGCCAGGGCGGCGGAAACGCCCGGCAGTATTTCCAGTTCGACGTCTTGCCAGGCCTCGCTTTGCGGGCTTTCCAGCGCCTCCATCACGGCGGCAGCCATGGCGAATACGCCGGGGTCACCCGAAGAGATCATCACCACGCGGCGGCCCGTGGCAGCCAGCTCGAAGGCGTGGGCAGCGCGTTGCAGTTCCTCGCGGTTGTCGCTGGGGTGCAGGCATTGATCGGCGCGCAACGGGCCGGCCATCTTCACGTAGGTGTCGTAGCCGAGCAGGTCTTCGGCCTCATCCAGGGCGCGGCGCACGGCGGGGGTCATGTGTTCGGCGGCGCCAGGGCCGAGGCCGACCACGCTGAGGCGGCCACGGCGTTGGCCAAGGCGTTCGATATCCAACGGCTGTTCACCTAGCAGCAGGCGCAGGCCGTCGCCACTATGCCGTTCGGGCGGCAGCTCGGTGGGGCTGTGGATAAAGCGCAGTGGCAGGTTCAGTACCTGCGCCGTTGCGTGCAGCTCGGCGTTGGCCATCCAGCGTTTGTCTGCGAGCAGGCAGGCCAGTGTTTGCGGCGCCAAGCCGGCATCGCTCAGCGCCTGGTGCAGGCGCGCCGACAGGTCGGCGCCGGGGCGTTCGATCAGCGCGGCGGCACAGCGTGGGTGGATCAACAGTTCGTCGGCCTGCGCGGGGCGTGCCTGCGCGGTGATGTGGATGACCCGGCTGGCAGCGTTATCCACAGGCAGTTGTGCGTTTTCCAGCCAGGACGCCTGGCCCTCGATGCGCACCTTTTCGCCACCGAGCAGGTCGCTGACGAAGCGCTTGCCCTGCTGCAGGTCGGCCAGTGCATAGCCGGCAGGCGGTTCCAGCAGGCAGGTGCCGAAGCGCAGCTCGCCGCTGGTGGTGATGGCTGGTGCCACGCCCAGGTGCGCGGCGATCTCGCGGGCCAGGCGGTTGACCCCGGCCAGGCCACCGAGCAGCGGCACCACGGCGCTGCCATCCTCAGCCAGGGCCAGCACTGGCGGCTCGGCGCCTTTTTCCGCCAGCAGCGCGGCCAGGCTGCGGATAACGATGCCGGCGGCGCACAGCACCACCAGTGGCTGACCGGCGCGATAGAGGGCGCGCAGGTGCTCGCCGAACTCGTCGTAGTGACGTTCGGCGCCATCGGCACGGCCGCGCAGGCCATGGATCACGGCCTGTGGATAAAGCGCCTTGAGGCGTTGTGCAGTGGCCAGCGCGCTGGCGCCGAGGATGACGATATTCATGCGGTAAATCCTGTAGCCCGGATGAAGTCCGGGGAATGGGTGTCCCGGATTGCATCCGGGCTACGCGCTAAGTCCTGTGTGCTGATGTAAATGAATTGCCTCGTTCGTACACGGACCGCTCCCTCTCCCATTTATGGGAGAGGGTTGGGGAGAGGGGCTTCAGGCGCTTCGGGTGGCCTTCTCGACCCTCTCCCCCGGCCCCTCTCCCGCAAGCGGGAGAGGGGAGACAAGCATGCCTGGCGCTTCACCCCCGCCATTTTTGGCCGGGCACCAGAATCATCGAGAAGTACGGCGAATCCATCGGCTCCACCTCGTCCAGCGGCACGATCTTCTGGCTGGCCATGGTGGCGCGTTCGACATAGTGGGCGCGGCCATCCAGGCCAAGCTTGCGCAGCACGCGGCGCACCTTGTCGAAGTTGCGCCCGAGTTTCATCACCACCGCCGCTTCGGCATCGCGCAGGCGCTGTTCCAGCTCGTCTTCCGGCAACACACCGGAGAGCACGCTCAAGCTCTGGTTGCGGTACACCAGCGGTGTGCCGAGTACCGAGGCGCAGCCGAGCATGGAGCACACGCCGGGCACCACGTCCACCTCGTAGCGCTCGGCCAGGCGGTCGTGCAAATACATGTAGGAGCCGTAGAAGAACGGGTCGCCCTCACAGATCACGGCTACGTCCTGGCCGGCATCGAGCAACTGGGCGATCTGCTGCGCGCAGGTGTCGTAGAAGTCGGCGATCACATCTTCGTAGGACAACGGCGGGGCGAGCTTCTCGGTGGTCACCGGATAGACCAATGGCAGACGCTGCTGGGCATCGCTCAGGTGCTCCTCGATGATACTGAAGGCATTACCACCGTGGCCGGCGTTGTGCTTGGCCTTGGCCACGAAGTAGGCCACCACGGGTGCGCCTTTGAGCAGGCGCAGGGCCTTGAGGGTGAGCAGCTCGGGGTCGCCAGGGCCGACGCCGAGACCAAGCAGACGGCCAGCCATCATTCCACCTCCGAGGCGAGGGCGTTGACCGCCGCCACTGCCATGGCGCTGCCGCCACGGCGGCCGCGCACGATGACGTAGGGCACGCCACGGCTGTCTGCGGCCAGCGCATCCTTGGATTCCGCCGCGCCGATAAAGCCCACCGGCATGCCGATGATCAGCGCCGGCTTCGGTGCGCCGGCATCGAGCATTTCCAGCAGGTAGAACAGCGCAGTCGGCGCATTGCCGATCACCACCACGCTGCCTTCCAGATGCTCGCGCCAGTGCTCCAGGGCCACCGCCGAGCGGGTGTTGCCGACTTCGCGGGCCAGCTCCGGCACACCGGCATCGTGCAGGGTGCAAATCACCGGGTTGTTGGCCGGCAGGCGTGGGCGGGTGATGCCCTCGGCGACCATGCGCGCATCGCAGAGGATTGGCGCACCGGCCAGCAGGGCGGCACGACCGGCCGCACCGGCACCGGGGGAGAAGCGCAGATCCTCGACCACGTCGACCATGCCGCAGGCGTGGATCACGCGTACGGCGAGTTTTTCCAGGTCGGCGGGGATACCGTCGAGGTTGGCCTCGGCGCGGATGGTGGCAAAGGAGCGGCGGTAGATTTCCTGGCCGTCGCGGATGTAATCAAGCATCGGGGGTTCCTGCGGGGTGGTGGCGGGCGAACCAGGCGCCGGCCTCGTCGATGGTCATGGCCGGCGCCAGCAGACGGCCGAAACCGGGCGCCGTGGGCGTGCGTTGATAGAGTTGATAATGGTCGGGCGTGCTGGCCAGCAGGGTGTAGGGCTGCACGCGAGCGCTGGCGCAACTGCGCGGGCAGGCGCTTAAGTGCACCTGCGGGCGTGCGCTGCTTTCGCGCAGGCGTTCGGCCAGGTGCAGGGCGTGCTGCTTGCTGTCGGCCAGGCCGCGCGCGCAGGCCGCCGAGCCGGTGCAGGCGACCAGGCCGAGCAAAGGCTCGTCGGCCTGGGTGAGCAGGCCCAGTTCGCTCAGCGCTGCCATCAGCGCCTGGGCGTTGTTCTCGGACACGTTGCCCAGCAGCAGACCTTGCCAGGGCGTCAGGCGTAGTTCGCCGTCGCCATAGCGCTCACTCAGCTCAGCCAGGGCGAGCAGTTGTTCGGCATGCAAGCGACCCAGTTGGGCGCCGGCTACCACCATGCACAGGCCGGGTTGAGCCTGTGGATAAATGCCCGCCGGTGGGCGCATGAGTGCTGTGCTGGGCTGCCAATCGATTGGTACCGGTTGCAGTGGGAAGTCCAGACGCGCCTGCAGGCGTTGCAGCAGCTCGCTGGCCGAAAGCTGCGCCAGCAACTGACGCATACGCGTCTGTTCGGGCGTGGCCAGTTCGAGGAACAGCAGCAGAAGTTCGCGCACCAGATCGAGCGCTTGCGACGCTTCGATGCGCGCCAGCGGCGCATCAACCGGGCAGCCAGCCAGGCCCAGCAGCAAGTGCTGATCGTCTTCGGCGGCCAGCCACAGGTCATGGGGGTGTTCGCGCATGGCCAGGGTTTCGCCGCCGTCCAGTTGCAGGGCGAACTTGGGTGACAGGACATGCAGCGCCGGGGTGTCCTGCAGCAGGTCGAGCAGCTTGGCGGCCAGCGGGCGTACGTCCATCCGCGCCTGCGGGTCGAGGCCGGCGGCGGGGCTGAGCATCAGGTTGCGCACATCGTCGGCGGCAGCCACGCGCGGGCCGAGCCCGGCAGCGAGCAGGGCATCGATCAGCGCGCTTTCCTGGCCGGGCAGCACGCCACGAATCTGCAGGTTGCTGCGGTTGGTCAGCTCCAGCACGCCGTTGGCATGGTGCCGCGCCGCCTCGGCAATCGCCCGCGCCTGGGCGCCGCGCAGCACGCCGCCAGGCAGCTTGATGCGGCAGATGCCACCGTCCAGCGCGGGGACGATGCGCAGCAGGCCGGGGCAGGCGGAAGGGCGGACGGATGTGGGCAAAGGATCACCTGTGGATAACGACGCGGCGACCGAACCAGCGGAATCCACTTGCAGTGGGATTCCATGGCATCGGTACACCCCGCCCGATGTTGGCACTCGCGACCAGCGTTCGTCGGCAGGTCTCCTGGCTGACAGGTCTTCATCTGGCGCGGCCTTCCCGGTTTCTCAGTGGCACAGTGGCGACAGACTCGCTGTTTACAGTTGCGGGGGCAGCCACGGTTTACCGTGTTCCCTCTTGGGGACGCTCTGAAATGGCCATTTACCGTCACTCCCGCGAAGGCGGGAGCCCAGGTAGTACTGAGGTTCTGGATTCCCGCCTGCGCGGGAATGACGACTATTTCAG
>CAZIZA010000280.1:0-4896 GCA_964543555.1 uncultured Pseudomonas sp. | reverse complement strand
TGGACATCCTCACCCTCGGCCAATACCTGCAACCCACCCGCAACCACCTCAAGGTACAGCGCTGGGTCAGCCCGGAAGAGTTCAATCGTCTGCGTGATATCGGCCTGGAAAAAGGCTTCATCGAAGTCGCCGCAGGCCCGCTGGTGCGCTCCAGCTACCGCGCCGACCGCGTGTTCGAGAAGAACAATCTGGGCCTCGCCGCCCCGGTTCCGGTGCCTGGCCAGGAGATCAACGCCAGCCTGATTCCGGCGCTGAATCTGAACTGACGGCTATCGCTGGATAAAACAAAGGGGCGCCATGGCGCCCCTTTCTGCGTTTCAGCCTAACGCTTTACTGGTATCCCAGCCTCTGGCGCAGCACCTGCTCCAGCCGCTGCGCCACGTCGTCGAACGCGGGCGGCGATTGCAGCAGATCACGCATCTGCACCATCTTGAGCCCTGCATAACCGCACGGATTGATACGCATGAAGGGCGTCATGTCCATATCGACATTCAGTGCCAGGCCATGAAAGGAGCAACCGCGACTCACACGCAGGCCCAATGAAGCAATCTTGTCGCCCGCCACGTATACACCGGGCGCATCCGCCTTGGGTGCGGCCTCGATGCCATAGCTGGCCAATAACTCGACCAGGCTCTGCTCCATGGCAGTAACCAGTTCACGCACGCCCAGATCAAGCCGGCGCAGATCGAGCATCAGGTAGGCCACCAACTGGCCAGGGCCATGGTACGTCACCTGTCCGCCCCGCTCGACCTGCACCACCGGAATGTCGCCCGCCGCCAGCACATGCTCAGCCTTGCCAGCCTGCCCCTGAGTGAAGACGCGCGGATGCTGCAGCAGCCAGATCTCATCCGACGTCTGTTCATCGCGCTCACGTGTCAGCTGACGCATGGCCTCCAGCGTCGGCAGATATTCCACCAGGCCCAGATAGCGAACGACCAGCGCCGGCACTAGAGCACCATATGCACGCGGCCAGTGGCACGCAGGTCGACATGAATCGCCTGCAACTGCTCGACACTGGTGGCGGTGATCAGCACCTGCACGGAGAGGAAGTTGCCGTTACGGCTGTCGCGCAGCACCAGCGTGGAAGCATCCATATCCGGGGCATGACGCTGGATCACTTCAATCACCAGATCAGAGAAACCCTCACCCGCAGTCCCAATCACCTTGATCGGGTATCGCTCGCAGGGAAATTCGATTTTAGGGGCTTGTACGTCGTTATCGTTCATGGCGTCAGCAGGCTCGTGGCCCGTCCAGAAAGGGCCGCTCCATCAGGAGCGGCCAGTCGTGTCAGTTGAAAAGGCCGAAGAAGAACAGTCGAATGCTGTCCCACAAACGGCGCATCAGGCCGCCCTCTTCTACCGGCTCGAGCGCCACCAGATCGGTGCTGCGCACCACGTCGTCACCCAGTTTGACTTCGACCTTGCCGATCACATCGCCCTGCTGGATCGGTGCGATCAACTGCGGGTTGAGGGTCATGCTGGCCTGCAGTTTTTCCAGCTGGCCCTTGGGCATAGTGATGGTCAGGTTCTCCGCCAGACCCGCCTTGACCTGATGCGCAGCGCCCTTCCAGACGGTGGCCTGAGCCAGCTCGGCGCCCTTCTGATAGAAGGTGCGGCTTTCGAAGAAGCGGAAGCCATAGGTCAGCAGCTTCTGGGTTTCCGCGGCGCGAGCCTGCTCGCTGTCGGTACCGAATACCGAGGTGATCATGCGCGCACCATCACGTACGGCCGAGGCCACCAGGCAGAAGCCGGCTTCCTGGGTGTGACCGGTCTTCAGGCCATCGACCGTGCGATCACGCCACAGCAACAGGTTGCGGTTGGGCTGCTTGATGTTGTTCCAGAGAAACTCCTTCTGCGAGTAGATCGCGTAGTGCTCTGCATCTTCGTTGATGATCGCGCGAGCCAGGATTGCCATGTCATGGGCACTGGAATAGTGCTCCGGATGCGGCAGGCCAGTGGCATTCATGAAGTGGCTGTTCTTCATACCCAGGCGCTCGGCCGTGGCGTTCATCATGTCAGCAAAGGCATCTTCGCTACCGGCGATGTACTCGGCAATGGCGATGCTCGCATCGTTGCCGGACTGGATGATGATGCCGTGCAGCAGATCATCGACCGTCGCCTGGCTGTTCAGCGGCAGGAACATGGTGGAGCCACCGGAGGCGGCACCACCGGTGCGCCAGGCGTGCTCGCTGATGGTCACCAGATCCTGCTCGCCGATCTTGCCGTTTCGGATTTCCAGGGTAGCGATGTAAGCAGTCATCAGCTTGGTCAGGCTGGCGGGCGGCAGGCGCTCGTCAGCGTTGTTCTCGACCAGGACATTGCCGCTGGCGGCGTCCATCAGCACGTAGGATTTGGCGGCCAGTTGCGGCGCCGCAGGCACCACCTGCTGGTTGGCCATGGCGAGTGGCGCGGCCAGAAGGGTAAGAACCAGTGAAGCACGTTGCACGAAGCTGGTGATGTTCATCCGTCTCTCGAAAATCGTTGCATGGGTTGTACGGCCCCGAAAGGCCATCTTTCGACTCGCCACCAGGCAAGCCTCGGATTTAGTCCGGCAAAAGCCGGTTAAGTTGCCATCAGTCGGCGCGCACCAGCGTGGCCTGGCCCAGATTGGCCAGGCGCACGCTGCTCTGCAGTTGCTCAGCCTCGCCCTGGTTGCTGATCGGCCCCATCCGTACGCGGTGCAGTATCTGCTGGTCGCGCACCACTGAGCTGATGAACACCGGCACACTGCTGGTCTGGCTCAGCTTGGACTTGAGCAGCTCCGCAGCGTCCGGATTGGCGAAGGCGCCCACCTGGAGATACAGGCCAGAGGCTCCGAGTGAATCGTTTTTTTTTGCGTCGATCTGTACCGGTACCACCGCAGCGGCGTGCTGCGTGGGCGGTGGCGAGTAGTGCTCGACAGGCTGCGGCACAGGCTGGGCAACCGGCTGAGCAACGGCTGCCCTGGCCGGCTGATTATTGGCCAGCACCAGCGGTACCGGGCGGCCCTGTTGTGCCCACCACTCATGTGGATCGATACCTTCGACCTTGACCCGCGCCGTGCCCTTCTCGGCGTAGCCAAGCTTCTTCGCTGCGGCGAAAGACAGGTCGATGATGCGGTCGGAGTAGAACGGCCCACGGTCGTTGACCCGCAGGATCACGACCTTGCCGTTTTCCAGATTGGTCACGCGCACGTAGCTGGGTAACGGCAGCGTCTTGTGCGCTGCTGTCATGCCATACAGATCGTAGGTTTCACCATTGGCTGTGGCCTGGCCATGGAACTTGGTGCCATACCAGGAAGCCGGACCGACCGCCGAATAGCGCCGCGCATCCTGAATCGGGAAGTACTGCTTGCCGAACACCACGTAAGGGCTGGCCTTGACCGGCCCATAGTGCGGCATGGGAATGGCATCCTGAATCTTCGAGACATCGACATCCCACCAGGGTGCGCCATCCTTGTGCGGTCGATTGAAATCATCCGGACCGGAGATGCCAGTCGACTGACCAGGCACCACCGCAGGCTGCGGCGCCCGATTCGACGAGCAGCTCGCCAGCAACAGCGCTGCAGTCACGCAGGCAGCCAGCGGCAGCAGTTTGGACACACTCATTGTTTACTCCGCGCTTCGACCAGCAGCTCAGCCAGTTGGTTGACTGCCATGGCGTACATCACGCTGCGATTGTAGCGGGTGATGGTGTAGAAATTGGGCAAACCGAACCAGTATTCGTCGCCTTCGGCACCCTCCAGACGAAATGCCGTTACCGGCAGGTCTTCGGCCAGCTGGTCCTGGCTGTTCCAGCCCAGTTCGCGCAGTTCGGCAACGTTCTTCACCGGATCCAATCCCTGGGTCAGCCCTTCATCGACACGGGCGCCACTGACCCCGACACGGCTGGCGACCTGGCCACCGGCCTGCCAGCCGTGGCGTTTGAAATAGCTGGCAACACTGCCGATGGCATCGGTCGGATTGCTCCAGATGTTGATATGGCCGTCACCATCGAAGTCCACGGCGTAAGCACGGAAGCTGCTCGGCATGAACTGCGGCAAGCCCATGGCGCCGGCGTAAGAGCCCTTGAGACTGATCGGGTCGACCTGCTCCTCGCGGGTCAACAGCAGGAATTCGCGCAGCTCCTTGCGGAAGAACGGGGCGCGCGGCGGGTAATCGAAGGCCAGGGTCGACAGCGCATCCATTACCCGCCAGTTGCCGGTATTGCCGCCGTAGAAGGTTTCCACGCCGATGATGGCGACGATGAACTGCGGCGGCACACCGTACTCGGCCTCGGCCTTTTCCAGCGCAGCCTGGTGCTTGTTCCAGAACTCCACACCCTGAGCGATACGCTTGTCGGTGATGAAAATCGGGCGATAGTCCTTCCAGGGTTTGACCTTCTCGGCCGGGCGCGAAATGGCGTCGAGGATCGCCTGCTTACGCTCGACCTCGGCGAACAGACTGACCAGTTGCTCACTGGCAAAGCCATAGTCGCGGGTCATTTCCTCGATGAACTCGGCCACCTGCGGCGAGCCGTCATAGTCGGCCGCCAGCGCCTGAGCGCCAGTACCGAACACGCCGGCGATACCGACTCCCATCAACGTACGAGCAGCCCAACTACGCAGAGAATGCATTAACCCATAACCCCCAAATCAAACCTGAGCGATCCACTTTCTGTGGGTGTGGATCGCCATCAATATCCCGAAGCCTGACAACAGCGTGACCAGATGGGTTCCGCCATAACTAATGAAGGGCAGCGGCACCCCAACCACCGGCAGCAGCCCGCTGACCATGCCGATGTTGACGAATACGTAGACGAAGAAGGTCATGGTCAGCGCCCCAGCCAGTAACTTGCCGAACAGCGTCTGCGCCTGGGCGGTAATCACCAGGCCGCGCGCCAACAGCAGCAGATAGAGCAACAACAACAGACAGACGCC
>CAZIZA010000279.1:0-4905 GCA_964543555.1 uncultured Pseudomonas sp. | reverse complement strand
CGGCATCAAGGCAATGTTTCGCGCCGACGGTTTACTGCCAGGCAAGCCGGCCAAGGCAGAGACCGAGTAAACATTGAAGGGCGCCGTGAGGCGCCCTTTTCACATGGGCATGAAAACCGACAAGTTCTGCGACAATTCATGACGTTACGCACGCCAAGCGGTGGTTTCGAGCAATTGCCCGCCAAAGTGAACGCCCGTACACTGCGCGCCCCTTCCCTGATGGTTCCCCCCAATGCTCTACGTCTTGCGCATGTTGTTGATGGGCGTGCATTTTATCCTGGCCGGCCTGCTCGGCCTGCTACTCGGCCTGTGCCGCCCATTCAACCCGGATAACAGTCGCCTCTGCGCACGTCTCTATTCATTACCCGCGCTGCACCTGCTGCGCCTGAAGCTGAAGACCGATGTACGCCCACTGCTCGAACATCAGCGCTCCTGCGTGATCATCGCCAACCACCAGTCCAACTTCGACCTGTATGTCCTTGGCCGCGTGGTACCGGAACGCACCGTGAGCATCGGCAAGAAGAGCCTCAAGTGGGTGCCCTTCTTCGGTCAGTTGTATTGGTTGGCCGGCAATGTGCTGATTGATCGCAGCAATGCTGTAGCCGCCAAGCGCGCGATGCTCACCACCACCGAAACCCTGCGCCACCGCGATACCTCGATCTGGGTCTTTCCGGAAGGTACGCGCAATCTTGGCCGTGGCCTGCTGCCCTTCAAGAAAGGCGCATTTCAGATGGCGATCACGGCTGGCGTACCGATCATCCCGGTATGCGTGAGCAGCTACAGCAAAACCATGCGACTGAATCGCTGGAACAGCGGAAGCATTCTGATTCGTTCGCTGCCGGCCATTCCTACTGCCGGAATGAATCTGGATGATATGCCAGCCCTGATCGAGCGCTGCCAACAAGCCATGAGCGAATGCATCGCCAATATGGACCAGGAGCTGGCAAAGGCCTGACGAGACGCGGCCGCCTGCCCTGGAGCAGGTTGCAAGCATGAAAAAGCCCGGCTAGCCGGGCTTTTTCATCGGGCAAAGCCAACTCAGATCCGCGTCTGCTTACCCTGCGCAACGAAGCGCATCATCCACTCCGCCACAGCCTTGCCCTGCTGAGAGTGCTTGAGACTATCAACACCCTGCTGATAGATCTGCTCGCCCAGGTGCTGCTGACGCAGGTCCAGCAACGCCCGCGAGTAGTCGTGAACGAATTCCGGGTGCCCCTGGAAGCACAAAACCTGATCCTCGATGTGGTAGGCGCCAATCGGACAGAAGTCACTGGTCGCCAGCAGCGTGGCCTTTTCCGGTAAGCGGGTAACCTGATCTTGATGGCTGATCAACAGTTGTAACGCGTCCAGCGACGGCGTCATCCACTCGGGCTTGTTCTCAAGGCGGTAGCTGTGTACCCCCACGCCCCAGCCCTGCTCGGCACGCTCTGCCTTGCCACCGAGCAAAAGCGCCAGCAACTGATGACCGAAGCAGATACCCAGCAACTTATCGCCGCGCTTGTAGCGCTCCAGCAGGTACGCCTTGAGCGTCTGAATCCAGGGCTCTGTACCAAAAGAGTCAGCCTTGCTGCCTGTCACCAGGTAGGCATCGAATTGCTCGTTATCGGGCGGGTAATGCCCCTCCACCACGTTGTAGACACTGAACTGGGCTGCAAGCGGCTGCTGAGCGAACAACTGCTCGAACATGTGGCCATAACCCTGGTACTGATCGACCAGTTCGGGGCGCAGGATGTCAGTTTCCAGGATGCAGATACGCAGTGACATGAGGTTTCCTGTGGTGAGCACGGTGTGCGGGTAATTTGTGCGTTTTACTTAACACATGAACCTGCACAAAGAAATACCCGAGCCTTATTTTTAAAGATATTTGCACGTATTGGACGCTGTGCAACGCGCTGAACACTCGTCAATTAAAATTGACAATACACAGGCGCATTCGGGCCATCCCGGACAGCATCAGCCGCCTCGATAGTGACCATGCGCCGCATTAACTTCTGTGATTGCCAGAGCACGATGAATATCGACACATCGGGCAGTCGCCCTCACCTGACAGAAGGAAATCGATCATGAGCATCTACGCCGCACTCGCCAGCTTTGCCGCCGCCTCAGCCTTCCAGAGCGCCATCGCGGCCACTCCTCAGCCGCTTGTACCCGCAGCCCGCGCGGTTAATCCGAGCTGAAGCACGCGCAGGAGAACAACCATGCACAGCCAGCTCAGACTGGACGCCTACGGCGTCACCTACGCTCATCTGCTAGACGGTGGCCTGCAATTCGAAAGCGAAGCGGCGCTACAACTCGATGACGGCAGCATGCTGACCTTGCGCATGCCGACCCGGCACAGCGAGATGCTGGCGATTCATGAGGCCGTGTGTATACGCCAAGGCTGGTGTCAGTCTGCATAAAACGCGATGACCTGGGCGGCTCAAGGCATTTCAACGGAAAGTGGAACCAGGCCATGTATACACGCACCTGATCGCCCTGGTCGCAAGCACTCTGCTGGCTGGTAACGCCTTGGCAGATCGCCCCGGCAATCACTGGATCAGCATCGAGGATGCCCTCAGTAAGGCACGTACAGCGGGCTGCATCGAGTTGCACAGGATCGAAGCCGACGATGATGGCTACTGGGAAGGCGAAGGCCTGAAACAGGACGGGCGCCTCTACGAATTTCGCATCGACGGCAAGAGCGGCCAGGTTATCCGCGATCAGTTGGAAGACTGAGCAAAATGGAAACGGCCCTTGCGGGCCGTTTCAGCGTGCACGACAGGCGCGCTCTCGGTACGTCCAGCGCAGCCCGTCTGACGGTTCACCTCAGAAGGTTTCGCCCTTGGCTGCTTTCTCCAGCAACAATGCTGGCGGCAGGAAACGCTCGCCGTACTGCTCGGCCAGATATTGTGCCCGCGCGACGAAGTCCTTCACGCCGTACTGGTTGATGAACTGCAACGCACCGCCGGTCCAGGCGGCGAAGCCGATGCCGAAGATCGAGCCGATATTGGCATCGGCCACCGATTTCAGCACACCCTCCTCCACGCAGCGCACCGTCTCGATGGCCTGGATGAACAGGATGCGGTCACGCACGTCCTCCTGCGAGATCTGCGCTTCAGCCCTCTCGAAACGTGCCTTGAGCTCGGGCCACAGGTGCTTCTTGCCTCCTACTGGGTAGTCGTAGAAGCCCATGCCCGCCGCTTTGCCCGGGCGCTTGTACTCGCCCAGCATCAGGTCGATGACCGCAAAGGCCGGGTGCTCGGGGATGGCTTTGCCTTCAGCCGCCAGATCCGCGACGGTCTGCTGGCGGATATGGTTCATCAGGCTCATCGACACTTCGTCGCTGATCGCCAGCGGGCCAACCGGCATACCGGCCTTGCGCGTCTCGTTCTCGATCATCGCCGCGCTGACGCCCTCACCGAGCATGGCCAGGCCTTCGTTGGTGAAAGTGCCGAACACCCGCGAGGTGAAGAAGCCGCGGCTGTCGTTGACCACGATGGGCGTCTTCTTGATCTGCATGACATAGTCGAAGCCGCGCGCCAAAGTCTCATCGCTGGTCTTCTCTCCACGGATGATTTCCACCAGCGGCATCTTGTCCACCGGACTGAAGAAGTGCAGGCCGATGAATTTCTCCGGTTTGGCCACGGCAGTGGCCAGGCCGGTGATCGGCAGCGTCGAGGTATTGGAGGCAATCAGCGCATCGCTCAGCGCGGCGGCTTCGGCGGCAGCGGTGACCTTGCCCTTGAGCGCACGATCCTCGAATACAGCCTCGATGATCAGGTCGCAACCGGCGAAATCCGCCTCGCTGTCGGTGGCCTTGATCAGCGCCAGGAAGCCTTCGCGCTGCTCGGCGGTCATGTGGCCCTTGGCGACCTTCTTGTCCAGCAGCTTGGCCGAGTAGCTCTTGCCCTTCTCCGCCGCCTCGACGGATACATCCTTGAGCACCACCTCGATACCGGCTGCCGCCGATACGTAGGCGATGCCCGCCCCCATCATGCCTGCACCGAGCACGCCGACTTTTTTCGTCTGGGTTTTCGGGTAGCCCTGCGGGCGTGAGCCGCCGGCATTGATTTCGTTGAGCTGAAACCAGAAGGTGCCGATCATGTTCTTCGCCACCTGACCGCAGGTCAGCTCGGTGAAGTAGCGCGCCTCGATGATCTGCGCGGTGTCGAAGTCGACCTGGGCGCCCTCGACAGCCGCGCACATGATCTTCTCCGGCGCCGGGAAGCAACCCTTGGTCTTGTCGCGTAACACGCTCGGCGCGATGGCCAGCATCTGCGCCACATTCGGCGAGCTTGGCGTGCCACCGGGAATTTTGTAGCCCTGCACGTCCCACGGCTGCTTGGCGGCCGGGTTGGCGGCGATCCAGGCGCGGGCCTTGCTCAGCATCTCGTCGCGATCACTGGCCAGGTCATGGATCAAACCGGCCTTGAGCGCCGCGTCCGGGCGCACCTTCTTGCCTTCGGCCAGATACGGCAACGCCTTTTCCAGACCGAGCAGACGCACCATCCGCACCACCCCGCCGCCGCCCGGCAACAGGCCGAGAGTCACCTCCGGCAGGCCAAGCTGCACGTGGCTTTCGTTCAGCGCGATACGGTGATGACAGGCCAGGGCGATTTCCCAGCCGCCGCCCAGCGCCGCACCGTTGATGGCGGCAACCACCGGTTTGCCGAGGGTTTCCAGGCGGCGTAGCTGGCCCTTGATTTTCAGGATCATCTCGTAGAAACCCTGAGCATCGGCCTTGGTGACCTTGATCAGCTCGTTGAGGTCGCCACCAGCGAAGAAAGTCTTCTTCGCCGAGGTGACGATTACGCCGGCAAGCGAATCCTTTTCCGCTTCCAGGCGGTCGACGATCCGGCCCATGGCCTCGCGGTACACCGCGTTCATGGTGTTGGCGCTCTGGCCGGGCATGTCCATGGTCAGGAC
>CAZIZA010000278.1:0-4979 GCA_964543555.1 uncultured Pseudomonas sp. | reverse complement strand
GCCGGGCGATCCGGCTGGGTGTAGACGGCGATGATCTGGTGCGGGCTGGCCAGCAGGGCCTTGAGGTGTTCGGCGGCAAATTCCGGGGTGCCGGCAAAGACGATACGCAATGAGTCAGACATGAGGGCTCGCTAAAAGAAAAAGGCTTGCCGTGGCAAGCCTTCTGAATCGGGCATCAAGCGCGTTGACGATGCTGTTTCTCCAGCTTCTTCTTGATGCGGTCGCGCTTGAGGTTGGACAGGTAATCGACGAACAGCTTGCCGTTGAGGTGATCGCACTCGTGCTGGATGCACACGGCCAGCAGGCCTTCGGCGATCAGCTCGAAGGGCTGGCCATCGCGGTCCAGCGCCTTGATCCTGACCTTTTGCGGGCGGTCGACGTTCTCGTAGAAACCAGGCACCGACAGGCAGCCTTCCTGGTATTGGTCCATTTCGTCGGTCAGCGACTCGAACTCGGGGTTGATGAACACCCGCGGTTCGGACTTGTCCTCGGACAGGTCCATGACCACCACGCGCTTGTGCACGTTGACCTGCGTCGCGGCCAGACCGATACCGGGTGCGTCGTACATGGTCTCGAACATGTCGTCGACCAGTTGACGGATGGAGTCGTCCACGACGTCCACCGGTTTGGCGATGGTACGCAGGCGTGGATCAGGAAATTCGAGGATATTCAGGATCGCCATATGCGTTTGTGATGCACTTGTAGAATAAAGTCAAAATCCGCTGCTAAGATGATGAACAGCATTGAAAAACGGCTTCACGCCGCGTAATCAGCGGGTTTGGCACGCGGCGCTAGGGCGCTTCACGTGAAGGCACATAATAAAGGGATTCACCGTATGAGGAAATCACTACTCGCCCTGCTCTTTGCAGCTGGCGGAATGGCCCTGACCTGCATCGCTCAGGCCGCAGTGCAACTCAAGGACGGTCACCCGGACCGTTACACCGTCGTCAAGGGCGATACGCTCTGGGATATCTCCGGTAAATTCCTTAGTCAACCGTGGAAGTGGCCAGAGATCTGGCACGCCAACCCGCAAGTCGCCAACCCGCACCTGATCTACCCTGGCGATACCCTCAATCTGGTTTATGTCGACGGCCAGCCCCGTCTGATGCTCAACCGTGGTGAATCTCGCGGCACCATCAAGCTGTCGCCTCAGGTGCGCAGCACGCCGATGGCCGAGGCGATTCCGACCATTCCGCTGGAGGCCATCAACAGCTTCCTGCTGAGCAACCGCATCGTTGATACCCCGGAGGAATTTAACGGCAAGCCCTACATCGTCGCCGGTAACGCCGAGCGTGTGGTCAGCGGTGCCGGTGATCGCGTCTATGCCCGTGGTCAGTTCGACGAAGCGCACCCGATCTACGGGATTTTCCGCCAGGGCAAGACCTACGTGGATCCGGAGACTCAGGAATTCCTCGGTATCAACGCCGATGACATCGGCACGGGTGAAGTCGTCGCCGAGGAAGGTGATATCGGTACCTTCGTCCTGAGTCGCTCGACTCAGGAAGTGCGCATCGGTGACCGTCTGTTCCCAACCGAGGAGCGCGCGATCAACTCGACCTTCATGCCCAGCGAGCCGACAAGCGAGATCAATGGTCTGATTCTCGACGTACCACGTGGTGTGACCCAGATCGGACAGTTCGACGTAGTGACCCTCAACAAGGGCGCTCGTGATGGCCTGGAAATCGGTAACGTTCTGGCGATCTACAAGACGGGTGAAACCGTACGTGACCGCGTGACTGGCGAAGGCGTGAAGATTCCCGACGAGCGCTCCGGGCTGCTGATGGTGTTCCGTACCTATGACAAACTCAGCTATGGCCTGGTGCTGCAGGCCAGCCGGCAACTGGCGGTGATGGACAAGGTTCGCAACCCGTAATACCCCACGAGCCCCGCCCAGTGCGGGGCTCGTGCTTTCTGGCCGTCAGGATGGCGGTGTCACGTTTCAGGGAAGAGTCGCCATGCCTATACCCTCCCCGCTTTCTTTCTCCATCTCCCCTGCCGAGCTCGAAGCCCGTTTGCGTCTGCATCTGCTGCCAGAGCTGGGGCCGCGCCGTTTTCGCAAGCTTCTGAGTGCCTTCGGCAGCGCCTCGGCGGCGCTCAGTGCGCCGGCCAGCGCCTGGCGGGCGTTGGGCTTACCTGCTGCGTGTGCCGAGCCCCGGCGTAATGCGGAGATTCGCGAGCGAGCAGCTGCCGCCCTGCAATGGCTGGATGAGCCTGGTCAGCAGGTGCTGATGTGGGACGATCCCGCCTACCCTGCCCTGCTCGCCGAGTTGGCGGATGCACCCCCGCTGCTGTTCGTCGCCGGCGACTCTGCTGTGCTGGAGGCGCCACAACTGGCCATGGTTGGCAGCCGGCGGGCTTCTCCACCCGGGCTGGATAACGCACGCGCCTTTGCCCACAGCCTGGCAGGTGGTGGTTTTGTCATCACCAGCGGCCTGGCACTAGGCATCGACGGCGCTGCGCATCAGGGCGCGCTGGATGGCGGCGGCAAAACGATTGCCGTGCTGGGCACCGGCTTGCAATGCCTGTATCCGCGTCGGCATGTCGGTTTGGCGGCGCGGATCGTCGCAGAGGGTGGTGCGCTGGTTTCCGAGTTACCGCTGGACTGTGCGCCACAGGCGAGCAACTTCCCCCGGCGCAACAGGATCATCAGCGGCATGTCGTTGGGCGTGCTGGTGGTCGAGGCCAGCCCTTCCAGCGGCTCACTGATCACCGCGCGCCTGGCCGCTGAGCAGGGGCGTGAGGTATATGCCATTCCCGGTTCCATCCATCACCCGGGCGCACGGGGCTGCCATCAGTTGATCCGGGACGGCGCGACCCTGGTGGAAAGCATCGAGCATATCCTCGAGGCCTTGCGTGGCTGGCAGGCGCCCACTGTCGAGTCTCAGGCGGCGGCGCCTGCTGCCAGTATCGAGCATCCATTGCTGGATTTGCTGCATGCCGCGCCACACAGCACCGAAGCGTTGGTACAGGCCAGTGGTTGGCCGCTGGCGCAGGTGTTGGCGGCCTTGACCGAGCTGGAACTCGATGGACTGGTTTGCAACGAAGCGGGCCGCTGGTTGGCGCGCAGCCGCTAACGGGCCGTGGCGTTTTTGTCGGGTGTGCTGTGAACTGCCTGCGGCAGTCACGTACTGGTGTTCAAGTGACGGGTACTGGGCCGTGGCGGGGCTTGATGGGCTTGGATAGACTGCCGGCCATCAGTTTCACAGGAGACAGGCGATGGCCAGCAACTGGCAGATACAGCAAACGGCGCGAGTGGTACGTGAAGGGGGCGTGATTGCCTATCCGACCGAGGCAGTCTGGGGCTTGGGCTGCGACCCCTGGAACGGCGAGGCGGTGGACCGTCTGCTGGCGCTCAAGGAGCGGCCCATGCACAAGGGGCTGATTCTGGTGGCTGACGCCATCGAACAGTTCGACTTCCTGCTCGCTGATTTGCCGGATGTCTGGTTGCAGCGCCTGGCGGGCAGTTGGCCGGGGCCGAATACCTGGCTGGTGCCGCACCAGAATCGTCTGCCCGAGTGGGTTACCGGCGAGCATGACACTGTGGCCCTGCGCGTCAGTGATCATCCGCTGGTATGCGCGCTCTGCCGCCACACCGGGCCGTTGATTTCCACCTCGGCGAACCCGGCTGGGCGTCCTTCGGCGCGCTCGCGCCTGCGCGTCGAGCAGTACTTCCCCGGTGAGCTGGACAAGGTGCTCGGCGGCGCCCTGGGCGGGCGCCGGAATCCCAGCCTGATTCGTGACCTGCGCACGGGCGATGTGATCCGCCCGTCCTGATCGCGTGCCCTGCTCGCTCGACTTCGTAGCCCGGATGCAATCCGGGGGCTATGGGCTCTTAAGGCAACAGAATGGTCGAGCCAGTGGTCTGCCGTGAGCTCAGTGCATCCTGCGCGGCGGCGGCGTCCTGCAGGGCGTAGCGGCTGCTGATTTCCACCTGCAGCTTGCCGCTGGCGATCATGCCGAACAGCTCGTCGGCCATGGCCTGCAGGCGCTCTGCGCTGGTGGCGTAGCCGGCCAGGGTCGGGCGCGTGACGTACAGCGAGCCCTTCTGCGCCAGAATGCCCAGGTTGACCCCGGTGACTGCGCCAGAGGCATTGCCGAAACTGACCAGCAGGCCGCGTGGTGCCACGCAGTCCAGCGAGGTTTCCCAGGTGTCCTTGCCGACGCCGTCGTAGACCACCGGGCACTTGGCACCATCGGTCAGTTCCAGCACGCGCTGCACGACGTTTTCATGGCTGTAATCGATGGTCGCCCAGGCGCCCTGCTCCTTGGCCCGCGCCGCCTTTTCCGCTGAGCTGACGGTGCCGATCAGCTTCACACCCAGCGCCTTGGCCCACTGACAGGCGAAAGAGCCAACGCCGCCGGCCGCCGCGTGGAACAGGATGGTCTCGCCGCCCTTGAGCTCATAGGTCTGGCGCAACAGGTATTGCACCGTCAGCCCCTTGAGCATCACCGCAGCCGCCTGCTCGAAGCTGATGCTGTCCGGCAGTTTCACCAACTTCTCGGCGGGTAGTACGTGCAGCTCGCTGTACGCGCCGAGCGGGCCGGTGGCGTAGGCGACGCGGTCACCCACGGCAAAGTCTTTGACTTCGCTGCCAACCGCTTCGACCACGCCGGCGCCTTCGGTACCCAGGCTCGACGGCAGTGCCGGCGGCACATACAGCCCGCTGCGGAAATAGGTGTCGATGAAGTTCAGGCCAATCGCCTGGTTGGCCACGCGCACCTCGCGCGGGCCTGGTGCTGCCGGTTGATAGTCGCGGTATTGCAGCACGTCACTGCCGCCGTGCTGGCTGAACTCGATACGTTTTGCCATCTCGCAATCCTTGTTTGTTCAAGCCGCACCACGCGGCGAAAGGGCCTATCCAATCCTCTCGATTGACCGACGTCAACTGCGGATGTCCCGGGCTGGATGCTATGCTGCCCGCCGATTTCGCCCTGCTCTCTGTTCAAGGTGCCGCCGTGACTGACCGTACCGAGGCCGT
>CAZIZA010000277.1:0-4994 GCA_964543555.1 uncultured Pseudomonas sp. | reverse complement strand
TCGGACAGAACTTCGTGCAGGTCAACGTGCAGGTGTCCGCCGATGCTCAGGGCGGGCGTCAGCAACAACAGGCGCAGGCCCAGCGCTGGCTCGCCGAGGACGAGGTGGCGGCTGCCATCGCGCTGCCCAGCGACAGCGAGCGCAACAACGTGCAATCGACCAGCGATGTGCTGGTCACCGTTTAATGTCCCGTGAGTGAATCGAGAGAAGTCATGACAATGCCGCGCGTCCTCCTGCTACTGGTTATCTTCAACACCCTGGTGGTGATTGGCGGCACCGTCTTCAATTACGCCACGCTCAAGTCGATGCAAACCGGCCAGGCCGTGCTCGGCGTTTCTGCGGGCAATGCTGGTGGCGAGACGCAGGAAACCAATAGCGAATACCGCTTCTTCCCCATCGAGAAGGTCATCGTCAGCCTCAAGGGCGAGCACCGCGAACATTACTTCGTGCTCGACCTGGTGCTGCAGGCCGACCTCGAAACCGATCCCAAGAAGCTCGAACAGATCGACCCGATGGTGCGCAATTCAGTGGTTGCCCACCTGTCGGCCATGAGTTTCGAGACGCTGCGCGGCATGTCCATCCCCGAGCTGCAGAGCACGCTGGAAAGCGCGCTGTTCGATGACTTTTCCAGTAAGCGGCTGGCGATACCCTTTGCCAACGTGCTGGTCAGCAAACTGATCGTCCAGTAGGTAACGTCGCCATGAACGCCAACTGCGCTGTCGACTATCGCTACGCCGCCGAACAGGGCGGGGCTGCGCTGTTCGCCCCCGGGGCCGAGCAGAAGTGGCTCCTGCAGTACCTGCCGCTGGTCAAGCGCATCGTCAGTCAGCTGGCGCTGCAGGCCAACCAGGTGCTCGACCGTGAGGATATGGAGCAAATTGGCCTGATGGGCCTGCTCGAATGCCTGCGCCGTTACGGCACGCCGGACGAGCAGTTCGGTCGTTTCGCCGCCTTGCGCATCCGGGGTGCGATTCTCGATGAACTGCGCCGCCAGGACTGGCGGCCGCGCCAGGTGCGTCAGCAGACCCACAAGATTCGCGATGCCATTCGCCACTTGGCGCGACAGCTGGGGCGGGTGCCGCAGGAAGAGGAAATCCTCAAGGCTGCCGGGATCAGCGCCAAGGATTACCAGGAGTTTCTCCAGGCCGATGCCTGCGAGGCCATCGAAAGTCTCGATGAATTGCTACAGAACGGCCACGAGGGTTTCGCCTGTGGTGCCAGCGTGATCGAGGAACGGGTGCTCAAGGAGCGCCTGCTGACCCAGGCGCTGAGCCAGCTGAGCGAGCGCGAGCGGCTGGTGCTGACCCTTTACTACCAACACGAACTGAGCCTCAAGGAAATCGCCCTGGTGCTGGAGCTGAGCGACGCACGCGTCTGCCAGCTGAGCAAGCAGGCGATCGCCAAGGCCAGTCGCTACCTGAACGAGAGAGGCTAGGGTGCAGAAGTTACTAGGTGCATTGATCATCGTCGCCTGCGTACTGGGGGGCTACGTCATGGCCCATGGCGAGCTGGCCATGCTGTGGCAACCGGCCGAGGTGATCATCATCATCGGCGCGGGCTTTGGCGCCCTTGTGGTGGCCAACCCCAAGGACGTGTTGATCGAGATGCTGCATCAGATCAAGGGCGTGTTCGTCTACAAGAAGCGTGGTGAGGAGTTTCAGCGCCAGTTGCTGATGTTGCTCTACGAGCTGCTGGAAATGGTCGATGTCGGTGGCCTCAAGGTGCTCGACGCGCACATCGAGGAGCCGGAGCAGAGCGAATTGTTCGCCAAATACCCGCTGATCCGTCAGGAGAAGAACCTGATGGCCTTCATCGCCGACAACTTCCGCCTGATGGCCATGGGCAAGATCAGTGCCCATGAACTCGAAGGCTTCCTCGAGCAGGAGCTGGAGGCCATGGAGCATGTGCTGATGCAGCCGTCGCGCTCGCTGCACAAGATCGGCGAAGCCATGCCGGGCTTCGGCATCCTTGCGGCCATCCTCGGCATCGTCATCACCATGGGCAATATCGGCGGCTCGGTCGCCGAGATCGGCGCCCATGTCGCTGCCGCACTGGTAGGCACCTTCCTCGGCATCTTCATGTGCTACTGCGTGATGGACCCGCTATCCAGCGCCATGGGTCAGTGCATCAAGACCGAGATGTCGGCGCTCGAGTGCGTGCGCACCACCCTGGTCGCGCATGTCGCCGGCAAGCCCACGCTGCTGGCGGTGGATGCCGGGCGCAAGCTGATCGAGCAGGACGTCAAGCCGGCGTTCAAACAGCTCGAGATCTGGGTCAACCGTTACGAAGATGAAAGGGACGCGGCATGAAACCGCGCGCCGGTGAAGGCCATGAAATCATCATCAAGCGGCGTGGCAAGAAGGGAGGGCACGACGCTCATGGCGGCGCCTGGAAAGTCGCCTTCGCCGATTTCACCATGGCCATGATGGCGTTGTTCATGGTGCTGTGGATCATCCAGCCGCAGACCCAGGACGCCAGCCGCGCCAATGCCGATATGCTGAACAACCCGTTGGTCGATGGCGGTGCCGGCATTTTCGATGGCACCAGCACCACGCCGCTGGATCTTGATGGCGTGCCGGTGCAGGTCAGCCCGCGCCAGGATCGGGAAAATCAGGCCCGCACCCCCGAGGAGGATCCGGGCGCCGAACAGGGCGATGGTCAACCGGGGCCCGCGCGCCGACCGCACTATGTCGAGTCGCAGCAGATGCAGGAATTGGCCAAGGTGATGGAAACGCTGGCGCTGCAACTGGATGCCGAGGCCAATATCGAAGTGCAGGTGGTGCCACAGGGATTGCGCATCCTGGTCAAGGATGACGCGCAGCGCTTCATGTTCAACCGCGGCAGTTCCCACCTGAATCCGCACTTCGAAACGCTGCTGCAGCGTCTGGCCGGGATTCTGGCGCGGGTGGAAAACCATCTGATCATCAGCGGCCACACCGACTCCATGCCCTATCGTGGCGTGGTCGGTGGTTACAACAACTGGAACCTCTCCGGCGACCGCGCGTTGCGTGCCCGCAACGTACTGGTCGAAGCTGGCCTGCCGAGCGGCAATGTGTTGCAGGTCGCGGCTCAGGCCGATGGCATGCCGCTCCTGCCCGACGACCCGCAGAATGGCGCCAACCGGCGCATCGAGCTGTTGCTGCTAACCCGTCAGGCCGAAGGTCTTTACCGCGAATTGTTCGGTGAAGCCCAGGTTCGCGTGGAATACCGCACCGAAGGTGCGCAACTCAGCGCGCCGGAGTCCTGAATCGTGACCGTTTTCGCTCTAGAGATTGTGCGCCAGGCAGTAAATCTGCCGAGTTTCCAGTGCATAAAGGCAGCCATCGACGCTGGTCAGGCGAATCGCCGAACCCTTGTGTCGGCCATAGAGCAGGTTGAACACCAGTTCGTCGTCGATTTCCTCGGTTAGCCCTGTGACCTGGCCGTCTTCGACGCGCAGTCGGTAGTTACCGAGGAAGCCGTACTCCACTGCACCCGAGGTCTCCAGAATGCTGTCGTCCTGCCGGGTCATGGCGTAGAAGCGACCGTTGTTGACCTGCAGACTGTGACTGATATCGAGCACCTGGCCATTGCTCAACTGTACCTGGCCGCTGGACTGATAACGACCGTCAAGCTCGGTGCTGGAGATGAAACTCAGCCACAGCACGAGCATGCTCAGCAGCATCGCCAGGGCGGTGGCAAGCATGGTCAACAACCAGCCGCCGCTGATGCCGCGCTGCGTTCCCAGGCTCATGGCAGGCACCTGCTCAGTTGGGCATCGGCCACTTGATTGAGCTGGCTTTCGTGCATCATCAGCGAGCGAGCGCCACCGTTGGTCTGCAGGCACAGCAGTTCGTAGAAACCGCCGCGCAGGCTCAGTACCAGGTTGGCCGGTTTGCTGGCCAGTACCGTAAGCCGGCTGGTCAGGCCGTGAGTCTGCAGGATCAGCTGCTGCAGCTTTTGTGGGTCCTGATCGATGTAGCGCACCTGCAGTGAGCCCAGATTCATCTCGCTGCTGTGCAGGTCTTTGGGCTGGCTGATCATGTATAGCGCCGTGAACAAGGTAATACCGATGATGCTGAACAGGCTCAGCAGAATCAGCCAGGAGGCGCGCTGACGGCTGTGGCGGCGTAGAAAGGTTGGCTGTGGCGTCGGCGTATCGAGTGTTTCGCTGACCTCGCCGATGTCATCGATGCTCGGTGGATAGACCAAATGGTTGGGGTTGAGCAGATAGCCACGGCGTGGCAGGGTCTGGATGATCTCGCGGTTCTTCTCGTCACCCAGTACCTGACGCAGGGTATAGATCTGCTGGTTGAGGCTGCCCTGACCGACGATCCGGTCGGCCCAGGCATGATTCATCAGCTCGTCGCGTGACACCACTTCACCCGGCGCCTGCAGCAGGCGTTCGAGCAGGCGGCTGCCGGAGTAGCCCAGATCGATCTTCTCTTCGATGCCGCTCTTGACCAGGGTCAGCTGATACAGCGCCGGGTAGAAATGTGCATAGCAATCGCTGCGCCCGGTCTTGATGATCAGGCACGCAATATTGCTTTCCGGCTCGGCTAACGGCGCTTCGTAGCGGGTATTCATGCTTTCCCTGAGATGAGTGACACTTCCAGTCGGGAGCCTTCCCGACAGCGAACGGCCAGCATTTTGGCGTCAGGCCTATGCACTGGCAAGTCTTGTACCAATGACTAAAGGCCCAAGTGACCTGTTAGTCACCGTCGCATTTGCCTCAATGCTGGCCATGCATGCGTGAAGCGCCCGTGCTGAGCGCAGGTGATCGACGCACCGTCGAGTCTGCAGGGAATAGATGACGGTTGCTCATTTGGGCTGGTGCGTGGGCGCAAATGTATGGCCGAGAAATGAAAACGCCCCGCTGGAACAGCGGGGCGTTGGGGGAATCGGCGCAATCCATTGCGCCCGGATGATGCGTGATCAGCCCAGCAGGGACATGACCATACCCGGCATCTGGCCGGCTTGCTTGAGCATGGAGATGCCGGACTGCATCAGCATGC
>CAZIZA010000276.1:0-4994 GCA_964543555.1 uncultured Pseudomonas sp. | reverse complement strand
AGGGCAAATACGCCCTGGTGGTAGGCCGTTTCAACAGCTTCGTCGTCGAGAGCCTGGTCAGCGGCGCCATCGACGCCCTGGTGCGCCATGGCGTGAAGGAAAGCGACATCACCATCATCCGTGCGCCGGGTGCCTTCGAAATTCCGCTGGTTACCCAAAAGGTCGCCCAGCGTGGCGAATACGCGGCGATCATCGCTCTGGGCGCGGTCATTCGTGGCGGCACTCCGCACTTCGAGTACGTGGCCGGCGAGTGCACCAAGGGCCTGGCCCAGGTGTCCATGGAATACGGCGTACCGGTCGCCTTCGGCGTCCTGACCGTCGACTCCATCGAACAAGCCATCGAACGTTCCGGCACCAAGGCGGGTAACAAGGGTGCCGAAGCTGCACTGTCTGCCCTGGAAATGGTCAGCCTGCTGGCGCAGTTGGAGGCCAAGTGAGCAACTCCGGTAACGGCCAGCCGGCCAAGAAAGGTCCCAGCGGTAAGATTCTCGCTCGTCGCGAGGCCCGCACTCTGGCCATGCAGGCCCTGTACTCCTGGCATATCGCCGGGCAGCCGCTGAACGAGATCGAAGCGCAGTTCCGCGTCGACAATGACTTCAGCAAGGTCGACGGTGCCTACTTCCACGAGATCCTGCACGGCGTGCCGCGGCAGAAGACCGAGCTGGACGGTGCCTTCACGCCGCTGCTCGATCGCCCGCTGGAAGAGATCGATCCGGTCGAGCTGGCCATCCTGCGTCTGTCCACCTACGAGCTGAAGAACCGCGTCGATGTCCCCTACAAGGTGGTGATCAACGAAGGTATCGAGCTGGCCAAGGTGTTCGGTGCCACTGACGGGCACAAGTTCGTCAACGGCATTCTCGACAAGCTCGCACCCACGCTGCGCGCCGCTGAAGTCAACGCCAACAAACGTTGAGGCCTATGGGGATGCTTGATTCACGATCTTGCGAGCTAGAGCCATGCAAGGCGCAACGACCAGCGGGAGTAACAGCCGAAGGCTGGCTCGTAGGGCGAGCGCCAGCGATTCAAACAGGCGAGGATCAACTGCGTATGCTGTGCGGTCGCCAATGAGCATGACTCGCTTCGCTCGCCCCTTCGGGGCCGCACTGAAGTGCGTTAGCCGCAAGCGGCTTTCCGAGTCTGCTTTTAACGCAGCAGGGCCGACGCGCAGCAGATCGTTGCTTGCCCGTGAATGAGTTCGAGCTGATCCGTCGCTACTTCGCCGCCGCCCGTTGTGCTCAGGGCGGCGACGGTGTGGTTCGCGGTATCGGTGATGACTGCGCCCTGCTGGCATTGCCAGCGGGTGAGCAGTTGGCGGTTTCCACCGACACGCTGGTTGCCGGGGTGCATTTTCCTGACACTTGCGATGCCTTTCTCCTCGGTCAGCGGGCGCTGGCTGTTTCCGCCAGTGACCTGGCCGCCATGGGCGCTACGCCGTTGGCTTTTACCCTTGCCCTGACCCTGCCGAGCGCCAATGAAATCTGGCTGGCCGAGTTCGCCCGTGGCCTGCAACAGATGGCCGAGAATTGCTCGCTGGCATTGGTCGGTGGCGACACTACGCGTGGCCCGCTGAGCCTGACGCTCACCGTGTTCGGCCGAGTGCCGAGCGGGCAGGCGCTGCTGCGTAGCGGAGCGCAGGTGGGCGATCTGCTTTGCGTCGGCGGCGAGCTGGGCGATGCCGCGGGCGCGCTGCCGCTGGTGCTGGGGCAGCGCGAGGCGGCGGCGGAAATCAGCGAAGCATTGCTGGCGCGCTACTGGTCGCCACAACCGCAATTGGCCCTGGGGCAAGCGCTGCGTGGACGCGCCACGGCCGCGCTGGATATTTCCGACGGTCTGCTCGCCGACTGCGGGCATATCGCCCAGGCTTCACAGGTCGCCCTGCAGGTCGAGCTGGAGCAGGTGCCGCTGTCTGCAGCGCTGCGCGCCTTCGCCGGCGAGCAGCAGGCGCGGATCTGCGCGCTGGGTGGTGGCGACGACTACCGACTGGTCTTTACCCTGCCGCCGGCCCTGCTCGCTGACCTGCAGGCCGAGTGGCCCGAAATACGGGTGATTGGCCGTGTGCAGGCCGGTACTGGGGTAGAGTTGCTGGACGCCGCCGGCCAGCCCATCGAGCTGCCGCGTGGCGGCTACCAACATTTCTGACAGGACGGAGTGCGCGTGACCGATCACCCCAACCAGGTTCCCGCCGAATACGTACCGCCCTCGGTATGGCGCAATCCCTGGCATTTCATCGCTTTTGGCTTCGGCTCCGGCACGCTGCCCAAGGCACCCGGCACCTGGGGTTCGCTGGTGGCACTGCCGTTCGTGCCGCTCTGGCAGATGCTGCCGGACTGGGGCTACTGGCTGATGCTCGGGGTGACCATGCTGTTCGGCTTCTGGCTGTGCGGCAAGGTCGCCGATGACCTGCGCGTGCATGACCACGAAGGCATCGTCTGGGACGAGATGGTCGGCATGTGGATCACGCTTTGGCTGGTGCCCGAGGGTTGGGTCTGGTTAGTGCTAGGCTTTCTGATGTTCCGTCTGTTCGACATCGTCAAACCCTGGCCGATCCACTGGGTCGATCGGCACGTGCATGGCGGTGTGGGCATCATGCTCGATGACGTGATTGCCGGGGTGTTTGCCTGGCTGGCGATGCAGGGGCTGGTGTGGGGCTGGGAGCGTTATGCCGTGGTATTGGGCTTTTAGAGAGGCAATGGTGATGGCAGCGAGGCTGTTGGCATTGCTGCTGAGCATGGCTGTGACAGTGACGGCACATGCCGAACTGCAGCGACCGAACGAGATCCAGGTGGTCAGCGAAACCTGGGAGCGATACACCAATGCTGACGGCACGGGAATGGCCTGGGACATTCTGCGCGAGGTCTTCGAGCCGGTTGGAGTAAGGCTGCGTATCCAAAGTGTTCCTTATACCCGGGCGGTAGGGCTTGTTCAGCGTCGCAGCGCCGATGCCTGGGTGGGGTCTTACCGTAACGAGGTAGACCAGGGCGTGCTGTATCCGCGCTGGCATTATGATAGCGAACAGATCAGTGCGCTCGGCCTGCGCGACAGGCCGGCTCCTACGCTGGAAACGCTCGGTAAGCTACGTCTGGTCTGGAAGCGTGGTTACGAATACCAGCGGTACATACCGCATGTGCGAAGTTACCGGGAAGTGCGGCAGCATAGCGATATTCTTGGCATGCTCGAGCTGGGGCATGCCGACTTCCATATCGACGCCCATCTGGAGCTCGAGGCGCTTCTGGCAGATGTTGCCCAGCGTGATCGCTTTCAGCTGGTCGAGCTGACCTGGCTGCCGCTTTACGTGGGTTTTGCCGATAACGCGAGAGGGCGTGCCCTGGTCGAGCTGTTCGATCAGCGCATGACGCAGCTGGTCAAAGCCGGCACCTTGCGGCCGATCTTCGAACGCTGGCAGCAACCCTATCCTTTCGACTGAGCCGGGAGGCCGTCCTACATGCTGTTTCGTCATTGTCTCGCCGCGCTGGTGCTGGTGTACGCGAGTATTTCCTGGGCGGCCTCTCAGGTTCAGGTGGTTGGTCTGTTTCCGGGAGCGGCTGTAGTCAACGTGGATGGTCAGCGCCAGCTGGTTCGCGTTGGCGCTACCGGGCCTGGGGGAGTGCAGGTGGTCAGTGTCGACAAGCAGAGCGCGGTGCTACGCGTCGACGGTGTCGAGCGGGTCTATCCGCTGAGCCGGGAATACAGCGCCGGTTTTGCCGAGCCGGTCAGGAAGCGCCTGAGCATTGCCAAGGGCATTGGCAACCATTACTGGGTCGCAGGATCCGTCAATGGCCAGAGCGTGCAGTTCCTGGTCGATACCGGAGCCACCTCGGTGGCGCTCAATGATGCCCATGCCAAGCGTCTGGGGCTCGATTATCGGGTCATCGGCCGGCCTCTGCAGGTCAATACCGCCAGCGGCGTTACCCGTGGCTGGCGGGTGATGCTCGACCGGGTCAAGGTGGGAGATCTGGAGGTGTTGGGTGTCGAGGCCGTGGTGCTGGAAGGCGGCGCACCGCATGAGGCGCTGTTGGGTATGAGTTTTCTTAGTCGCGTAGGCTGGCGCGAAGAGCAGGGCATGCTGGTGCTTGAATCCAAACTCTGAAACGCTCATTGAGCGTTTTGATACCCATAATCGACAATTCTGTCTGACCCGGTGGCTGGGCCTGCTGGTACAATCCCCGCCCTGTTTCGTACTCATTGCCAGGAGCATCCGGTGTCCGTCGTGTTCGTCGCCGCCTCCCAACTGCCCACGCCCTTCGGTGTGTTCACCATGCACGGTTTCCTCGATGAGGTCACCGGCAAGGAGCATGTCGCCCTGACCTTCGGCAATGTCGCCGACGGTGCTCCGGTGCTGGGGCGTATGCATTCCGAATGCCTGACTGGCGACGCCCTGTTCAGCCTGCGTTGTGACTGCGGTGCCCAACTGCAGGCGGCGCTGCAGGCCATCGCCAATGAGGGGCGGGGCGTATTGCTGTATCTGCGTCAGGAAGGCCGTGGAATCGGCCTGCTGAACAAGATCCGCGCCTATGAGCTGCAGGACGGTGGGGCCGATACCGTGGAAGCCAACGAGCGCCTGGGCTTCGGCGCCGACCAGCGTGACTACGCCATCTGCCGGCCAATGCTCGAGCACCTGGGTATCGACAGCCTCAAGCTGATGACCAACAACCCGCGCAAGGTCAAGGCGTTGGGCGAGATGGGCATCACCGTAGATCATCGCGTGCCGCTGCAGATCGCGCACAACCCTTACAACAAGCGTTATCTCGCCACCAAGGCCGGCAAGCTCGGCCACATGCTGGGCAACCAGCATCAGGGCGAGACCGAGGGCAGTCTGTGACTCGAGGTCAGGTGAAGCGCCGGCTGGCGCTGGCCTGGTGGCGTCAACTGGGCGTGGCGCTGGCGCCCGTGTTCATGTTCAACCTGCTGTTCGGCGGCGGCGGTCACACGGTCATGAGCATGCCGATGTTCATTGCCGGCCTGGCCTCGATGTTCGTCAGCCTGCCGCTGTTCTC
>CAZIZA010000275.1:0-4995 GCA_964543555.1 uncultured Pseudomonas sp. | reverse complement strand
TCCTTGAGCTGGGCCAGCGCCTCGCGCTGCATGCCCTGCTCGATGGCCTTGCGATCCTGGTTGAGCTGGTCGAGCTGTACCGCCATGTCGCGCGCCAGCGCCTCGTCGTCGCACAGCAGGCATTCGATGCCGAGGCTCATGTCGTCCAGGCGCCCCGCCGCGTTCAAGCGCGGCCCGAGGATGAAACCGAGATCGGTGGAGGTGATCCGCCGGTGGTCGCGTCCGGCGACTTCCAGAATCGCGCGCAGACCAGGCCGCGCCCGCCCCGCACGAATGCGCGCCAACCCCTGATGCACGAGGATGCGGTTGTTGGCATCCAGCGGCACCACGTCGGCGACACTGCCCAGCGCCACCAGATCGAGCAGCTCGCCCAGATTCGGCTCCGTACGGCTGGCGAACCAGCCGCTTTCACGCAGGCGCGCGCGCAGCGCCAGCAGCACGTAGAACATAACCCCGACACCGGCCATGGCCTTGCTGGGGAAATCGCAGCCAGGCTGGTTGGGGTTGACGATGGCATCGGCGGCCGGCAATTCCGGCCCCGGCAGGTGGTGGTCGGTAACCAGCACTGTCAGCCCGGCTGCCTTGGCCGCTGCCACGCCGTCGACGCTGGAGATGCCGTTGTCGACGGTCAGCAGCAGGTCGGGCTGACGTTCGAGAGCCACGGCGACAATTTCCGGGGTCAGGCCATAGCCGTACTCGAAACGGTTGGGCACCAGATAATCGACATGCGCCGCACCGAGCAGGCGCAGGCCGAGCACCCCGACCGTACTGGCGGTGGCACCGTCAGCATCGAAGTCGCCGACGATCAGAATGCGCTGATGCTGTGCGAGCGCCAGCACCAGCAGTTCGACGGCTGCCTCGATGCCCTTGAGCTGCTGATACGGGATCAACCGCGCCAGCCCCTTGTCCAGCTCCTCGGCGGACTGCACGCCACGAGCGGCATACAGACGGGTCAGCAAAGGCGGCAGGTTGCCCAGGTCAGGCAGTTGGGCGGGTAAGGGACGGGCTTCGATACGCATGGGACTTCTTTATGTTCGCATGGGAGTGGCTTGTCTCCCCTCGCCCATTTATGGGAGAGGGGCTGGGGGAGAGGGGTCATCCTGCAACACCGAGTCGATGAAATCCCCCTCTCCCTGGCACTCTCCCCAAGGGGAGAGGGAACGGCAGCAGCTCAACGCTGACCAGCAAGCCACTCGATGGGGATTTCGTGCTGGCCGCGCTCGTCGGTGACGAACAGCTCGCCATCGCTGATCATCACGCTCCAGTTCAGCGAACGCGGCATGTCCAGCGACAGGTCGGCCAGTGCCTCCTGGCCCAGGGCGACCACGTTGATATTTTTCAGGCTGCGCACCGGGTCAAGACACTTGGTTTGCCACACACGCAGGTTGCCGTAGGCCACCAGGCTGAACTTCTCGGTACGCCGCGAGCACCAGGTGATGCGCTCGCTGTCCGGCTGCCCCACTTCGATCCAGTGCAGCACACGATCATCCAGGCTCTTTTCCCACAGCGCCGGCTCGTCGACATCCGACAAACCGCGACCGAACGCCAGTTGCTCGTGATAGAACAGCGCATAGGCAATCAACCGCGCAGCCAGGCGTTCTTCAGTCTCAGAGGGATGGCGGGCGACAGTGAAACGCAGGTTTTCATACACGCTGCGATCCATGTCGGTGAGGTTCAGTTCGATCTTGTAGGTGGTCGATGGCAGGGCCATGGCGGGCTTCTTGGCTGGTCGAGAAAGTCGCCAAGTCTACCGCGAAACCTCTTCTGCCGCCTGACCAGACATAAGCGCATCGTCAGCCACTTGATGCTCGATACGGTTTCGTCCCAGATGCTTGGCACGGTACAGAGCCTTGTCTGCCCGCGCCAGCAGTGTGCCCAGGTCACTATCGGCACGGTCGGCGAAAGCGACGCCAATACTCACGCCAAGCGGCAGCCCGGCGTGTGCAGACGCATAAAACAACGTCCGAATACGCTCGGCGATGAGCAATGCCTGTTGTCGATCCGCCATGATCAGGCTGGCAAACTCTTCCCCACCCACACGACCGAAAATATCCTCCTTGCGCATCTGGCCGTGGGCAAGCAGGGCAAAGCCCTGCAACACCTGATCACCTGCCGGATGCCCGAACTGGTCATTGATACGCTTGAAATGATCAAGATCGAACAACAGCAGCGCCAATGGCCGTTGCTGCCGCTGGCACATGGCAAACAGGCGCTCGCCATGCTCGAAGAATGCCCGCCGATTCCCAACCCCGGTCAGTTCGTCACGATAAGCCGCCAGGCGCAATCCCTGCTCGGCACGCTCCTTGACCATCGACAGCATGACGAAGGCCATGCCAACGGCGTAAAGCATGCTCTCGATCAACATGTAGCCGAACAACGGGCTGACCTGCAGTTGATCCGCCACCTGGTCGAAGCTCAACAGCGCGCGCAGCACCATCAAGCCAAGGTGCAGGGCAATCAGGGTCATCGCCGGCAGCGGCGACACATCAAGAGCCTGCCGCGCTCGCCACAACTCGGCCAGGGCAGCCAACATGTACAGGCAGATCAGCAGGGTATTGAGCAACACCCGGGCCAGCAGGTTGTTGTAAAACACAGGCCAGAAGCAGGCCACCAGCCATAACAGACTGCCCGCCAGAATCCAGGGATAGCAGGGCTGATGACCACAGAACAGACGCACTGCCGTCCAGTTCATCGCCGCGCAGATCAACAACACCATATTGCCCAGCACGATCGGCAGCCAGTCCACGCCCAGGCCGCGCAGCGAGTTGAGCACAAGGCCCACACTGGCCAGTAGCAGCATGCTGCCGGTCCACAATAGAACCCATTGCTCACGGCCCCGCAGCCAACTGAACAGCAGAAGCAGACCACTCAGGGTAACCACCGTAGTATTGGCCACCAGCAGGGTAGGTAGATGAAGCTGAAGCATCGGCGTAACTCATCCTTGAGGCAGGCGCCAAGCAAGTGGCAGGTAGTCATGTAGATTAGCTCAAAGCCCTTACCGGAGCACACGCCACGAAGCCATCACTGATTGTTCTAAACAGCGTGTCGCGCCCGCTCAAGCCGAGGCTGTCGACACTCGTATTAAAACGGACAGCTGCCTGATAACGCGGCCGGCGGGCTTCGATATCACAATGGTGGGCTGGGACGAGCTGAAGAGGGACGATCAGCAACAGTCTGCCTTCGAACCGCCTGTCATGCTCTTGCCGGTCGAAGCCTTTGAAGTCTCCGCACACTCAATTTATCGATGACTTCGGTACCTCAGCACGGCATACAGGACGCCACACAAAACGCCCGCAAGGTGATACTCAAAAGAGACACCAGCACCTGGCAGCAAACCAAAGAACCAGCCGCCATAAAGAAAGAACACCAGCACGGCCAACAACAGATCGAGCAGACTGCGCTCGAAAACGGCGCGCGCCAGCAATAACCCCCAGTAGCCGAATAGCCAGCCACTGGCACCGACATGCAGGCCGGTACGGCCGAACAACCATACCAACACCCCACTGCCGACGATGATAAAAGCGCTGGAAAAATAGAAGTCTCGCTGCGAGCGCAGCAGCACAAGACTGCCCAGTACCAGCAGACCGCTGAGGTTTCCGAGCAGATGAGCCCAGCTGCCGTGCAGCCAGGGGGCGATGAGGATACCGGGCAGCGCCTCCGTATGCCGAGGTACCAGACCAAGGACGTTCAGGGTACCGCCGAGGGCGCCATTGAACACATGCACCAGCAGCATCACGCCGCTGATCACGATCAGCGGGCGTAATTCAAGCAGCCATCCTCGCCTCACGGCGCCTCGTCGCCCACAACGGCGCTGCATTGGATGCACCCCGGCTGTGCATCCGCGTCGCGCAGCCGAATGGCGAGTTTCAATAGGCGGATACCAGGGCCAAAATCAATATCGATCATCTTGTCCATCACCAGAAGTCGTCTATCAAGCGCAGCACGCTTAGCAGCACAACCGCTTGATTAAAGCCCATCACTTCCCGTACATGACACCCAGTTGAACCTGCTGCGCACTCGTCAGGCCCGGAGCAACTTACCGCCACCGACTTTTGGGTCCGGTCCGCCATTATGCCCACCCCCAACAGAGAGAGGCAGCGCCATGAATGAGCTACCCCCCGCCGTACGCCAGTTGCTGCAGGCCAATCAACGCCAGGCCGCCATTGACCTGCTCAGCGAATACCTGGCCGCCGACCGGCAGGAAGCCGAACGGCGCATTGATCAGTATCTGGAAGATAATCCACCCATACATCCACGCGGAGCTGCCATCGTCCGCGCCAGCCGCCTCAATGCCCTGATCTGGCTGGTACTGATCGTTCTCATGGCATGCCTGGCGCTGGCGTTCAGCGCTTGACAGCAGACACAGAAAAACGGCGCCACTGGGGCGCCGGTTTCTTCGTAGTGGCAAACCTCAGAGCGGCTTGCCGCGATTACCGTGAGCGGCAACAAACTGCTGCACGGTCTTCAGGTCGTTGGCCAGCACCGTGCAGCGCTCCTCGCGCTGGAACAGGTCGGCCAGGTGCGCAGGCAGCGCCGGAACAGCGTCGATGCCGGCCTTTTCCACCGCCTCGGGGAATTTGACCGGATGCGCGGTCCCCAGCACCACCATGGGCGTGGCCAGGCTGCGACGGCACTCACGCGCGGCGCGCACACCGATGGCCGTGTGCGGATCGAGCAGCTCACCGCACGCCTTGTACACCTCGGTGATGGTTTCGCAGGTCTGCTCGTCGTCCACCGCCAGCGAGTCGAACAGCTTGCGCGCTTCGGTCCAGCGATCTTCCTCGACACTGAAACCACCGCCCTGCTTGAAGGTATCCATCAAGCCGGCGATAGCTGCGCCATTACGCCCGTGCAGGTCGAACAGCAGGCGCTCGAAGTTGGACGACACCATGATGTCCATCGACGGCGACAGGGTCGGGTGCAGGGTTTCCTTGACGTACTGGTTGCCACTCATGAAGCGGTGCAGGATGTCGTTGCGGTTGGTGGCGACGATCA
>CAZIZA010000274.1:0-4996 GCA_964543555.1 uncultured Pseudomonas sp. | reverse complement strand
TAATGGAGTCGTTTGAAGGCTTTTCGGATCAGAGACATGGCTGGTTACTTGGTAAAATAAGGGGCAGTTTGCCAGCCCCCTCCCTTAATGCAACAGAACCGACAGGAACGCCGCCTGACTTCATACACCAGATTTGACAATAACTCAGGAAAATCAGGTTATGTCCTTAATTGCGTCAATTAGCTTGCCTGCATTAATGCCTTTTCGCATATGGATAAGACCCCGTACCAGCTTTGCTGCGGTCAGCTTTTTCTGGGTCAGTTCTTGCAGCTCTGCAACCCACAGATTCAATTCTGCCCGCTCATCGGGAGTTAGTCTGATCGGAGTTGGTGAGGTGCCGGTGGTTACGTTACGCCTAGTGCCAACTGTGGTGATCTTGTCCGAGCGTTGTGTGTCTTTTCGCCTAGCCAGAACAGAGCTTCCTTCAAGTTTCGCCATTTGTATTACCTTTGTAATTCATTTACTTTGCTGAGAACTTCATTGGCAAGATCCTTATAGTCCATCATAGCTAGCGCCCCTGGTCGATAGTACCGCAGCGGAACACTTGTTACGCTGGCTTGGCCGATGGCTTCCTCTCGCCGAATACTGGCGTTCAGCACTCCGCCAGTTCCGCGTTCGCCGATCCGCTCGCGTAACCCCTGCAACTGTTCATCCAGAAACTCATTGATAAGCTTGTTCTGCTTTGCCAGCTCGTTTCTGAACGCAAAATAGGGGACCTGTTCTGTCTCTTTCACTTCTTCCAGAGCATCGAGAAGATCCGCCAGGCCGTTTAGGCTAAATGAACCACCATCGACGGGGATCAGGAACATGTCAGCGGCCATCATGGCGTTGGTGCTGGTCAGGCTGAGGTTGGGGGGGCAGTCGAGCAGAATGATGTCAAATTGGCCATCCAGCTTGTCTAGGTGGCGCATCAGGATACGCTCGCGGTGTATCTGAGTGAGACTCTGTTCAATCACCCGTGATAGGCGAATGTCTGCAGGTACTAGGTAAAGATTCGGGATAGGCTCTTCGTTGGCCTTGCCCTGGATAATGGCGGCTTGGACATCAACCCGTTTGGGTTTGTCAAACAGATCAGCCACTGTCATGTCAAAATCGTACTGACCGCCGGAGAGCACTGTGCTCAAGTTACCTTGGGGGTCAAGATCAAACGCCAGTACCTGCTTGCCAAGCTCGGCGAAGCGGGTAGCCAAATTTATCACCGTGGTTGTTTTGCCAACCCCACCTTTTTGGTTTATCACTGCAATTGTAGTTGTCATTCTCAACCAAACCCTTAAACGCATGCATTTGTATCTCAAATGTAATACAATTTCAAGTGTTCTACAAGTGTTTCTTGTATTACATATGAGATACACCCACTGTCTGTATTTTATGGGTTTATGTATCTCATATGTAATACATTATGTGTTTGGGGGATAGCTCCATACAGTCTAAAAACTGTGATCGGGGTTTTGCCAAACGGAACATACAGTTCAGATGGTTGGTTTGTGCTTGGTAGGCGCTGTTGACGAAACAGTGTGCCAGTCATAGTATAGGGTGGGGCTTATAAATAATGTTATAAAGGCATAAATGTATTTCATTTGTAATTCATTTTTGTTTTCGCGGTAGTTTTAATTAATCCATTTCGCTCAGGATGGGGTCGCTTCAGAATTCGGAAATTAAAGCACGTTAAGAGATTCGATTCCGGGGGGGGGGGCGGGGGAGCAATGGAACAGGGAAGTCACTTAAGCAGAGCGTCTATTTGTTGTGTTCCAGCGGCTGACCGCACCCGCATCACGGTTTGTCTACTGGTGCCCCATCGCTTGGCGACCGCAGAAACACTTTCTCCTGCAGCCAGGGCATTCAGCACCCCCTGTTTTTCTACGTCGCTCAGACTGCATGGCCTGCCCAGCTTCTTGCCCGCCTCTTTGGCTCTCATCAACCCCGCTTGGGTTCGTTCTATCAGCAGGTCTCGCTCGAACTGGGCCACCGCATTCAGCACATTCATGGTCATCGTCCCTGCCGAACTCGTCAGGTCGACCCCTCCTAGCGCCAGGCAGTGTACTCGCACACCTTGCTCCCCCAGCTGCTTTACCGTGGCACTCACGTCAAGCGCATCACGGCCCAGCCTGTCCAGTTTGGTTACGATCAGCACATCACCCGCTTCCATTCGGTCCACCAGTTTGGAGAAGCCGAGCCGCTGGGCCATTGCTGTGCTCCCCGATATCGTCTCTGTCATGATCCGGTGCTTTTCTACCTGGAAGCCGGCTGCTTTGATTTCGGTCAGTTGGTTTTCAGTGGTCTGCCCGGTCGTTGAGACTCGGACATAAGCAAATGTGCGTGACATAGGCATCATTTCGTCCTTATTGGGTGTCCGAAATTATACCCGTGTTCAAAACTGACTACCCATAATTTTTGAACACCCTCCTGACAACCTGTCCACAAACGATCCATTTCGGTCGCATTGGGCCATGACTAGCACCCCTCTGGTGATACGGATTAATCGTCACTACGAGCTGATTGCATCTGTGCCAGCTGGGCCCAGGAACGGCAGAGCAGGTCATGCCATGTGAGAGGGGAGGTATTGTCTGTGCCGTTGCTCTGGCGACGGGGTTGCTGATTTTCATCAAGCGTGTAGGGATGAATGTGGACTATCCGCAGCAACCATTGCTGGCCCCCTCTACTGGGAACCTTCTGCTCATCAATGACCAAGACGTCGGACAAGAGGCGTATTTTTGTGAAGGTATACCACATAGACCAAGCGGAACCGCCTAATATGGCAGCGGCCTCTCGAGTACTGACCAGGCGTTGCTGTTCATAGAGCCAGTGGGCTACCTGCAAGGTGCGGGGAAGGGGTTTGTCAGTTGGATGGCTTGCCAATGGCCTCTCCTGGTTTTATCTGGCTGGCGCTGGATGGGGATGTGTTGAGAATTGTCAAACGTGGTGACCTTTGCTAAGGTTCCGCCTCTTTGCGGGCCTATAGCTCAGTTGGTTAGAGCAGAGGACTCATAATCCTTTGGTCGCAGGTTCGAATCCTGCTGGGCCCACCACAACGCCAGAGTGGTGAAATTGGTAGACACAGCGGACTTAAAATCCGCCGGGCACATAAGCCCTTGCCGGTTCGAGCCCGGTCTCTGGCACCATTGTTTTTGGGTTGCTAACGCCAACGATGTCTGCTGACATAACCCTCTTTGTGTCGGCTACGCCTACGCCATGTTGGGCTTGGGGCTTAGGTTCTGCAAGGTGGTTATCTGCGCCGGCGTCCTGAGCAGATCTTGGGATGGGAGGTCAGTTCACAAATCCCCAAGTGATGCTTGGGGATTTGTCTGTAAGAGACAGCCCAGGGACCGGTTATTGCAGTCAAACGTTGAATCCAATGTGCCTTCCGGTTGGAAGCTCGACATCTACTCGTAGCTTTCCCCCCATGGCTTCAACATAGCGTTTCATTGTGGACAACTTTATATCGTTGCCACGTTGCTCCATCGCCACTACCGCTGGTTGACTGACCCCCAGTGCAGAGGCTAGTTCCACCTGAGAAACCTCAAGCTCTTCGCGCAGAGCCTGGAGGCGAACCTCGAGCAGCAGCTCGTTGGCCATTTCCTGGATCCTTTGTTGGCTATCTACCGAGCGGGATGCCAACATCTCCTCTAGTGTTCTGCCCATTATTTTATCTCCAACGAAGTTAAGTGCTTGGCATACTCAGCCTCAGCAACTGGCAGCATCTCTTTGTAAAACCGCTTGTCGTTGCCTCCTTTATTGCCTGCACACAAGATGATGGCTTGACGTTGGGGGTCGAAAGCAAAGAACGCGCGGAGCGGCTCACCCAAGTGCTGTACTCTCAGTTCTTTGAGGTTGTTGAATCGCGCCCCCTTGATGGTATCCACCAAGGGGCGACCAATTGACGGGCCTCCGTGTGCCAGGGCCAGTAACCCAGCCAGCACTTTCTCCTGGGTTGCGTTGTCTTGCTGATCAAACCACTGGTCAAACAAGCTGGTCGTTTTTATCGCCCACATAGCGCACCTTTTTATAATCTATAGGTTATATTTTATGTCAGTTAGCGCAAGACTGCAAGGTGGGGGGGCTGGGCGCAATGGAACAGGGAAGTCATTAAAGCGGGGGAAAGAGCGCATCGGGCCACCTGGTTTTTCGTATAGCCCGAGCAACCATCGTCATAGCGAAAGTTGTTTTAAAATTGTCAGCAAAGATGGACTGGCTTCATTTGATTCTTTATTATCTACCGCCTGCTTGGCGTCTGGTGCTGCCTGAACCATCAGGTGCTATGTGGTATTCCTTTCGTATCCTGTGCATGTATGTGTGAGACTTCTGCCCCGCGGCCGTCAGGTTGCGGGTTTTTTTTTGCTCTGATGCGTTGTCGAGAGCAAAAAAAAGGCCATTAAATGGCCTCAAATGTCTATTGGTCGTAGACGCTCTATGACAGATGCAACCATACGGAACCGCTCCTGTCTGGATGAGTATAGTGCAGTCAGCGTGGGCCGATAGAGAGGTAAGGCCGAGCGGAACCTTGATGGGTTCGCTACCCATGGAGAGTGGCAAGATGCCCTTCAATCGTTATGAAGATAATATCTATCTGGATAGGCTGATCCAAGAAGCGATCAAGTGCTGGGATCCCGCCAAACCACGGCGCTGGTTGGCTCGCTATGGCAGCCTGCATGCTCTGGGCATTGGCAACGGAGATTGCGCTCAGAGATACAGGGAGATCCAGTCGCAGGCCATTGCGTTAACGCGACGAAGAACGCGCCCTGAAAGCACAAGTTCACTCCCCAACATTATCTACCCGGATTGGTGAAAGACCATCACGTTGCCTACCCCATCCCCCAAGGGGAGAACAGGGGGCTGGTCAGTGTCTGCCCTTAACTTAAACTGCCGCTCTCCGCTTGCCTGCTGGCTTGTTCGTCGCAGCGAAAAGAAGCCGCTCCTCAAAGCCCAGCCTTGACGTTCTACGACCCCGAGTTATGGTCATTTCTGGTGTACGGAGGGGTAGAGGGAGTGGCGTATCCTG
>CAZIZA010000273.1:0-5017 GCA_964543555.1 uncultured Pseudomonas sp. | reverse complement strand
TACGTGTTCGCCAACGAACTGCAGATCGAGAACGGCAAGGTCACCGGTGTGGCTGTCGAGCCCATCGTCGATGCGCAGCGCAAGGCGGATCTGCTGCGTGAGCTGGCGCAGAAGGAAGGTTTGCAACTGGAGCAGACCATCGCCGTCGGCGATGGTGCCAATGACCTGCCGATGCTGGGGCTGGCCGGTCTTGGTGTGGCCTTCCGGGCCAAGCCGCTGGTCAAGCAATCGGCCAAGCAGGCGATCTCCACCCTCGGGCTGGATGGCATTCTCTATCTGCTGGGGTTTCGTGACCGAGAAGGACAGGAATAGACCCGCACTGCGTTGGATACGAAAAAGCCGCCTGTTCAGGCGGCTTTTTCGTTGGTGGGATTTATTCGTCGCCGGCCGAGAAGTCGTAGTCCATCGACTGGCTTGGCCCCTGCAGGTAGTAACCCTGGATGAAGTTGACGCCGGCCTGCCACAGCGTAGCCAGTACGCTGGCACTCTCGACGAAGGGCACGATGGTCAACTTGGCCTGGGCGTGCAGACTGCTGAGCAGCGTCTTCAGGGCTTCCTGGTTTTCAGCATTGCTCAGGTCCTGGGAGAACGAGCCGTCGACTTTGACGAAGTCCACGTGCAGATGTTTGAGCGTATTGAACGGGTTGAGCGCACAGCCGAACTGGCTCAGGGCGACCTTGCAATGCAGTTGCGTCAGGCCTTGGGTCAGTGCCTTGGCCTGTTTCAGGTAGGCGATGGCATCCGGCTCGCTGAACTGGAACACCAGCGAGTCCGACGGCAGGCGTGCAGCCTTGAGTGCTACGCTGAGCCAGGGCAGTAGGGTCTGATCCTGCAGGCTGTTGCTGGACAGGTGAACGAACAGACGGGTGTGGTGACCTTTGGCGCGGTGGTCGGCCAGCAGTTTGATCGAGTTGAGGATCACCCAGCGGTCGATCTTCTCGCCGAGTCCGGCTTCCTTGGCCGCTGCGAGAAAGTCCTTTGGCGAGACTTCCTGCCCCTGCGGGCTGAGCAGGCGTAGCAGGACTTCATAGTGTTCGTGGGTGTCGCCGCGCAGGCTGATGATCGGCTGAAACAGCAAGCGGAAGCTGTTGTTTTCCAGTGCCTGTTGCACTATGGCCAGCAGGTTGCCACGGTTGGCGGCTGCCGCCAGTTCGTCCGCCGGGTTGAACAGCTTGATGGCGTTGCCCTCGCTGAGCTCATCGGCGCAGCGGTGAGCGCGGTCAATGACCTCTTGGGCCTTGGCGGTTTTCTCGCTGAGGCCCGCCACGCCAACCGAGAGGGTGGTTTGTACGGTGCGCCCGCTGACGTCGAACAGGTAGCCTTCGACTTTCTTCAGCAGGTTCATCAGGCTCGCCTGGCATTGCTCGGGTGTCTGGCCCGGGAACAGGGCTGTAAAGACGTCGTCAGCAAAACGGGCCAGCTGACTGTCGGCGGGGAAGTGGTCGCGCAACAGTCCTGCCAGATCGGTCAGCAGCAGGTCGATGCTGGCCAGGCCGATTTCACCCTGCAGGGCGGCGTAGCGGTCGACGCGGATATAGGCCAGTGTCGATGGCTGACCGCTGTTGATGGCGCGCTCGGCCGCGCTGTCCATCAGTTCGAGGAAATGACTGCGGTTGAACAGGCCGGTCACCAGGTCCTGACTGCTGATCTCGCGCAGCTTTTCTTCCAGTTCGGCATTGGAGGTTTCTGCACGAATCACCACCTGAATGCAGGGCTCGCCATCATAGGTGGCGGGAGAAAAGGTCATTTGCGCGGCGAAGCTGCTGCCATCGGCACGTACGCCCTGGCAATTAAGCCCGGCATGACCTTCGGCGCTCTGGTAGTTCTTCAGGAATTCCTTGAATGCAGGGTGATCGGCGCTGGCGATCAGATCGATCATCGGCATGCCTTCCAGCTCGTCGCCATCCTCATAGTTGAAGAGCTCGAGATAGGCCCTGTTGGCATAGATATGCATGCCGTCATGCACGTAGGTGATGGCATCCACCGAGCTTTCCAGTAGCAGCTGACAGCGCTTCTCCGCTTCGCGCAATGCCACTTCGGCAGCACGGCGAGCTCGTCGTTCCTCGAGGTTGGCCAGTTCACGCTTGGCCACCAGTACCAGACGCTCGTCCTCACCTTGCGGTAGCGCATCCTGAGCGCCGAACAGCAGGGCTTCGGTAATGATCTCGGAAGCGTTTTCCTCGACCAGCTGGATGACGGGAATGTCCTTGGCCTGACGGCGGATGGCGCTGATCGCCTCGCTGGGGTCGAGCCTTTCGCTGCTCGGTGCACAGATCAGCAGATCCCAGGTCTGCTGCAGAGTCTCAGCCAGATCCTCTCTGGAGGTCAGACGATGCACGCGGGTGGCATGTCCGGCGTTACGGAACAGGCTGACCAGTCGCTCGGCCTCGTTCTGCGAGTCTTCGAGAAGCAGCAGACGAATGGTTTTTTTTTCGATGGCCATAAGGGGAAGATTACCGCGTCAAACGTACGCGAAGAGGCGACAAACGGTGGGGTTTTCGGAGCCTACAGCGACTTCCAGAGCGAGTCAAAATCTTCCTCCCCGGCTGGCTTCTGGCTGTGCGAGGTTGTGACCGGTGTCCCGGCCGGGTGCTCATCTTCGCCCACGCGGTGATACTCAAACTGACTGAAACTGCCCGTGCTGACCTGCCTGCGGGTGAGCACGGCGCGGTGTTCTTCGCCGTGATCGTTGATCAGCACCTTGCTGCCCTCCTGAAAAGGCAGACGCGGCGTGATCAGGCTTGCCGGGCGAGAAATGGCGCTGATTTCCGGGAGCAGCAGGGCGCGCAGATACTGGCTGTTCTGTTCGGACTTGCGTAGCAGTTGCAAGCCGCAGGGCCTTGCGTGCGGTGCGATCAGTTCGATCCCCATCTGCGTACCGCCACCACGTACCTGGCGAATCCAGCGCACGATGGCCACACTCCAGCCTTGGCTGGGGTTGTCCTGTATGCCGAGCAGTTCACCAGCCTGTAACTGGCTGGGCACCTCTTTGGGCCATGACAGGCAATAGCCCCCAGGGCTGTGATTGACGATGACCAGGCTGAAGGTCGGATAGTCCTCGCTGGTGTTTGTCGGCTGCGCCTGTTCGCCCGGGGTGACCTTGGTGTACTGGATTTCCTCGAAATGGATCTCGTCGACAGCGGTACGCTGCGCGTCGAAGGCGTTTGACCAGACATCAGGTTCGCCTGTGATGGGCTTGAAGACAGCAGCGCCCACCTCTTCGGGGCGTTTGAGCACCTCACTGAACGAGCGGCGTCCTGAAAGGAAGAAGTGCAGCGCGGTCATGCCAATGCAAAGCGTCAGGTTGCCGTGGCCTGCAGTGCGCTGAAACGTGCGCTCGGCGATGTCGCCCCAGGCTGCCGCGACATGCTGCAACAGGTCGAGACTGATGCCTTCAGGAATCATCAGGTGCGACTTGCCGCGTTCTTCTTCGGGCAATTCGAGGTATTCCTTGATGGCTTCGACCAGCGGCTGCGTGGCAATGCCCAGCAGGTTGTGCAGGTCGCTACTTTGATAGAGCGATCTGTAGCGCGGCGGGCCATCGACTTGTGGTGCGAGCACGAACAGGCTGTCTGGGTGGTTGCCCGGCTGCAATTTGATCAGTGCACTCCAGGGTTCCAGGGCTTCGGCCAGGCGGGCGATACCGCTCTGGCGCATCTGGTTGGTGCGGGCACAGCCCAGCAGCAGGGCGGCAATATAGCTTTGTTCGGTACTGAGCCCCGGCGTGTGGCGTGCCAGAGGATCACGTATGACCTGGCGTTGCAGACCTTGCTCGCAGGCGATCTGATACAGCTGGTGCAGTTCCAGCCAGAGACCTTCCGGCACCGGGCAATAGAGCTGGCTGGCGCGAATCAGTGGGCTGCACAGGCTGTGGCTGGCGCGCTGTAAGGAAATCGCGAGTAACTGGTCGCGCTCCTTTCCGCTGCGGCCGATCACGCGGGAAATAATCAGCTTGTAACCAACGGCCAGGTGGTTCTGCAGAGCCTGGCAGAGGTTGGCGACCTTGCGCGGGCGTTCATCGAGAACAATGGCCTGGTTGAGGAAGTGACGTTCCAGATGCTGGCAAACGAAGCTGACTTCCGGGCGCAGCAACTCGAGTAACTGCAGGCGATTCTCTGACGGGGTGAGAAACTGATTAAGCTCCACCAGGCTCTGATACAGCTGTCGTGCGGTTTCGCCGATATTCGCCTTGGGCAGGCCTGCAATCCAGCGTTTCAGATCGCGTGGGCTGCCGTCACAGAAGCTGAGGCTCTGCTTGCTCGGCGTCGGAACGCGTAGCAGTTGTAGGTGGGTGCTCTGTTTATCCATAAAACTCGGATACTCCGGCCACGCACGAGCAAGCGGCTCTAGTAGTAGTCTGACGAACTCTAGCAGTATCTGACTGCAGCGGCAGCCCGCCTAACTGATGTGGGCCGCCTGCCCAGAGTACGGGTCTATGACCAGATGGTCGAGGTGCGGTTCCTTTTCTTGCCGGTTCAGTCCTGGGTAGTGCCCAGAAGCTGGCCCATGCGCACCGGGCTGCCTGCTGCCAGTTCTTCTGCCCATTGCACCTGGTTCGGGCCGAATAGCACGATGGCTGTGGAGCCCAATTTGAAACGCCCCATTTCTGCCCCTTTGGCCAGTTCAATCGGGTCGCGCGCTTGCGCGTCGTAGCGCGTGCTCTTCAGTTCGCGCTTGGGCGGCGTGACCAGCCCGGCCCATACCGTCTCAATGCTGGCAACGATCATGGCGCCGACCAGCACCACTGCCATCGGGCCGCGCTCGGTATCGAACAGGCAAACGACGCGCTCGTTACGGGCAAACAGCTCGGGTACGTTTTCCGCTGTGGTCTGGTTGACCGAGAACAGGCGACCCGGCACATAGACCATCTCTTTTAGTGTGCCGCCCAGTGGCATGTGGACGCGATGGTAATCCTTTGGCGACAGGTAAACGGTCGCGAACTGACCGCCCATGAAGGGCGCGGCGCGTTCGGCGTCGCCGCCAAGCAGTTCGACAGCGCTGAAGCTGTGGCCCTTGG
>CAZIZA010000272.1:0-5039 GCA_964543555.1 uncultured Pseudomonas sp. | reverse complement strand
TCGATGTGATGTTCCTCTATCAGATCATCGACTGGATCGGCGATGTCGCCGACCGAGCCCAACGAGTGGGCAACCGACTGGAACAACTGCTGGCGCGCTAAGCGCCAGTGTCCTTTCTGGGATCTACGGAAACTAATTTATGTCTTTGATTGCGGACTACGGGCTGATTCTGCTCGTGCTTGCCTGCCTTTTCGGTTTTTTCATGGCCTGGGGTGTTGGTGCCAACGATGTAGCCAACGCCATGGGTACATCCGTTGGCTCGCGTGCATTGACCATCAAACAGGCGATCATCATCGCCATGGTTTTCGAATTTGCCGGCGCCTACCTGGCCGGTGGTGAGGTGACCGAAACCATCAAGAACGGCATCGTCGATGCCAACATGATCAGCCCCAATCTTATGGTGCTGGGCATGATGTCCGCGCTACTGGCAGCCGGAACCTGGTTGCTGGTGGCGTCGATGCGCGGCTGGCCGGTATCGACCACGCACACCATCGTCGGTGCCGTGATCGGCTTTGCTGCGGTCGGAGTATCGGTGGATGCGGTGCACTGGGGCGGTGTTGGCCCCATCGTCGCCAGTTGGGTGGTCACGCCGATGCTGGCCGGGATCATCTCCTTCTGCCTGTTCGTCAGCGTACAGAAACTGATCATCGACACCGATAACCCCTTCCTGAATGCCAAGCGTTTCGTGCCGCTGTACATGTTCATCACCGGATTCGTGATCTCGCTGATGACCATGACCAAGGGGCTTAAACATGTTGGCCTGAACCTCTCCAGTACCGAAGGTTTCATGCTTTCCATCGGTATTGGTGTGTTGGTGATGCTGATCGGTATCGCCCTGCTCAGCCGCATCCACGTCGATGTGGAGGCCGACAAAGCCTTCCATTTCTCCAGTGTGGAGAAAGTATTTGCGGTGCTGATGATCTTCACCGCCTGCGCCATGGCCTTCGCCCACGGCTCTAATGACGTGGCCAACGCTGTCGGCCCGCTGGCTGCGATTGTGGGGGTGATCCAGAGCGGTGGTGAGTTGGCCGCAGGCGAGAAGTCGGTTGTGCCAGGCTGGATCCTGTTGCTGGGTGCGCTGGGCATCGTGGTCGGTTTGGCGACCTACGGTTACAAGGTCATCGCCACCATCGGCAAGGAAATCACCGAGTTGACCCCCAGCCGTGGCTTCGCTGCCGAGCTGGCGGCTGCCACCACGGTGGTCAGTGCTTCTGGTCTTGGTCTGCCGATTTCCACCACCCACACCCTGGTCGGTGCCATTCTCGGCGTTGGCCTGGCACGTGGTATCGGTGCGCTGAACCTGGGCATGATCGGCAAGATCTTCCTGTCCTGGATCATCACCCTGCCGGCCGGTGCAATTCTGTCGATTATCTTCTTCTTCATCCTGCGCGCGCTGTTCGGCGGGGTCTGATTCGACTTCGGCGGTTTCACCGGCAGGACGATGCCCCTATGATGGGGCATCGTTTTAGGAGATCGCCGATGCCCCTGCCATCCTTTCAAGAGCAGTTCGCTGCGCTGATCGCTGCGCCATCGGTGAGTTGTACTCAGCCCAATTGGGATCAGAGCAACGCGCCCGTCATCGAACTGCTCGCCGCCTGGTTGGGCGACTTGGGCTTTACCTGCGAAACCCAGCAAATCGCTCCGGGCAAGTTCAACCTGCTTGCCAGCTATGGCTCCGGTCCAGGCGGGCTGGTGTTGGCCGGGCACAGCGATACCGTGCCCTTCGATGCCGCCCTGTGGCAGACCGACCCTCTCAAGCTGACCGAGGTCGGCGACCGCTGGGTGGGCCTCGGCAGTTGCGATATGAAGGGCTTCTTCGCCCTGGCCATCGAGGCCGTACGGCCGCTGCTCGATCAGCCTTTCCAGCAGCCGCTGCTGATTCTCGCCACCTGTGACGAAGAAAGCTCGATGGCCGGTGCCCGTGCCCTGGCCGCTGCTGGCCGGCCGCTGGGACGGGCAGCGGTAATCGGTGAGCCCACTGGACTCAAGCCCATCCGCCTGCACAAAGGCGTGATGATGGAGCGCATCGATATTCTTGGACAAAGTGGCCATTCCTCCAATCCGGCCCTTGGCCGCAGTGCGCTGGAAGCCATGCAGGATGTCATGGGTGAGCTACGTGCCCTGCGTGGGCAGTGGCAGCGTGAGTTCAACAACCCGCAATTCAGCGTGCCGCAACCGACGCTGAACCTTGGCTGCATTCACGGCGGCGACAATCCCAATCGCATCTGTGGCCAGTGCGCGCTGGAGTTCGACCTGCGACCGCTGCCGGGCATGGACCCGGAGCAGCTGCGTGAGGCCATTCGCGGCAAGCTGCAGCCGCTGGCGCTCAAGCATCAGGTGCTGATCGACTACGGCCCGCTGTTCCCCGAGGTGCCGCCGTTCGAGCAGCGCGCCGATGCCGAACTGGTGCGTCTGGCCGAACGGCTGACCGGGCACAGCGCACAGGCGGTGGCATTCGGCACCGAGGCGCCTTATCTTCAGCAACTTGGCTGCGAGACGCTGGTGCTCGGCCCTGGCGACATCGACTGCGCACACCAGCCAGGGGAACACCTTGAGCTGGCGCGCATCGAACCCACCGTGACGCTGCTGCGCCAACTGATCCAACACTATTGCCTGACCCGGAGTGACGACGTGCAGCGACGATGAGACCGACCTTCTGACCGAACATGACGGTTATGCCGTCTCAGTCTCTACGTTAATGGATTGCTCATGCACGACTACGTCACCTGGTTACGCCACGCTTCGCCTTACATCAACGCCCACCGCGACTGCACCTTCGTGGTCATGCTGCCGGGCGAGGGCGTTGCCCACCCGAATTTCGCCAATATCGTTCACGACCTGGTGCTGCTGCACAGCCTCGGCGTGCGCCTGGTGCTGGTGCACGGCTCGCGCCCGCAGATCGAAGCGCGCCTCGCTGCCCGTGGCCTGACCCCGCACTACCATCGCGATCTGCGCATCACCGATGCACCGACCCTGGAATGTGTGATCGATGCGGTCGGCCAACTGCGTATTGCCATCGAGGCGCGGCTGTCGATGGACATGGCCGCCTCGCCGATGCAGGGCTCGCGCCTGCGTCTGACCAGCGGTAACTTCGTCACCGCGCGGCCGATCGGTGTGCTCGATGGCGTCGACTACCACCATACCGGCGAAGTACGGCGCATCGACCGCAAGGGCATCAATCGTCAGCTCGACGAGCGCAGCATCGTGCTGCTCTCGCCGCTGGGCTATTCGCCCACCGGAGAAATCTTCAACCTGGCCTGCGAAGACGTCGCCACCCGCGCGGCCATCGACCTGGGTGCGGACAAGCTGCTGCTGTTCGGCGCCGAGGATGGCCTGCTCGACGAACAGGGCATGCTGGTGCGCGAACTGCGCCCGCAGCAGGTGCCTGCGCACCTGGCGCGGCTGGGCAGCAATTATCAGGGCGAGTTGCTCGATGCTGCGGCCGAGGCCTGCCGGGGTGGCGTCAAGCGCAGCCACATCGTCAGCTATGCCACCGATGGTGCGCTGCTCAGCGAACTGTTCACCCGCACGGGTAACGGCACGCTGGTGGCGCAGGAGCAGTTCGAATCCCTGCGCGAGGCGACCATCGAGGATGTCGGTGGTCTGATCGAGCTGATCAGCCCGCTGGAAGAACAAGGCATTCTGGTGCGTCGTTCGCGCGAGGTGCTGGAGCGCGAGATCGAGCAGTTCAGCATCGTCGAGCGCGAAGGCCTGATCATCGCCTGCGCGGCGCTCTATCCCATCGCCGACTCCGATTGCGGTGAGTTGGCGTGCCTGGCGGTCAATCCCGACTATCGTCATGGTGGCCGTGGTGATGAGCTGCTGGAACGGATCGAGGCACGGGCGCGGGCGCAAGGGATCAAGACCCTGTTCGTCCTCACCACCCGTACCGCCCACTGGTTCCGCGAGCGCGGCTTCGAGCCGAGCAGCGTCGAGCGTATGCCCACCGCGCGAGCATCGCTGTACAACTACCAGCGTAATTCGAAGGTGTTCGAAAAGGCCTTGTAGGCGGGGTGAGAGCTGGCCGCAACTGTAGGAGCGGATTTATCCGCGAGTTTCGCGGCTGAAGCCGCTCCTACGCTGGAGCGATGCGGGAGGCCAAGGCCGAGCATGTAGCCCGGATGCAATCCGGGAGCGCGAGGCAGAATACCCCCGGATTTCATCCGGGCTACCTCTCTTTAGCCGCGACGGGTTCACCGCTCGCGGCTAAAGCTCCTCCCACAATGTGTTCAGAGTGTCAGGCGCTGTGCTGCTGCAGGCGCATCTGCTCGAAGCCGTCGTCCCAGCCGGCCTCCCAGGCCGCAGCGGGGATTTCGTCAGGGTAGGGCTGGCGGGTTCTGGGTTGGCCAGTAAGGCCGGCCATATAACCTTGCTGGTAAGCCTTGGTCAGGCTCTCCAGGCTCCATTGCGGCGTGGCTTCTTCGGCCATGGGCGCTGCTCGTCTATCGTCCTTTGACTGGCAATGCTAGCTGGCCGGGCGGCCGCGGGAGTGGCCGCCCATCCTGGCTTTTGCTCCGCTGGTTGCTTTTGTGACGCAGTCGACGCTTCGTCGCCTTACACGGCCACAGCCAGAATGCTCGCCTGATACGCCGCGACGAAGGCGTCGAAGTCGCCCTTGGGCTGCGCTTCCAGCTCTGCCTGCTCGGCCAGCGATTGATGCGCGGCTTTCTCGAAGGCCTGCTGCTGCTGCGTGCTGAGCGGCTGCGCGCGGAAATATTCGGCGTGACGCAGGCTCTGCTGCAGGGCGAAGTCGGTGAAGCTCTGGCCCTGACGCAGAATCGCCAGCACCTGCGCCGACGGCGTCATTTCCACATCCGCAACCTTGGCTTGTTGCTGCGCCAGGGCCCCGACGTGCGCATCGCCATCCTGGCTACGATCAAGCAGTTCGGCCAGTGGCAGGATGCGTTCGAGCAGTTCGCTGGCCCAGACCTTGAGCTCCACCTGCTCGCTGCCTTTCTGCAGATGCAGGCCAGGACGGCGGCCTTCCTTGACCACCTTGAGGAAGTTGCTGGTGCAACTGCTGCACTCGCCGTTCTCCA
>CAZIZA010000271.1:0-5055 GCA_964543555.1 uncultured Pseudomonas sp. | reverse complement strand
AAGGCTTTCAGGAAACTGCGCGCAATTTCTTCAAGGGCGATATGGACGCACTGGTGGCGCACTACCGCGTCAGCGACGACCCGGTGATGCGCAGCGATGCAGCGAGCGTCGGGCATCTGGTGCAGCGTGCGGCCTTGCTCGAACGCGAATGGCAGGCCATGCAGGGCCCCTGGTACGGCCAGGCCTGGCACCTGGCGACAGGTGCCGATCACGAGCTATTCCAGGAAACCTTGCAGGCATACCGCTATCAGGTGCTGTTCACCCCGGATGCAATTCTCTGGGGTGTGATCAGCGCGTTGCTGTTGGCTTGGCTGGCTGAGCTGCTGGTGCTCATGTTCGGCTTGCTATTTGGGGCAGGGCGGACAACGCGTGCCCAGCAACGCCACTGGCGTTGAGCACGTTAAACCGCCGGGAGCCACTGCTTTCAGGATGGCAAGCCACCAAAAGGTGCGCTGGTTCGCCTGAAGCCAGGGATAGGGTGTGTTAATGTAATATCGCGTTACATTTTCCTCTTACCCTGTTGCACTGGAGTTTCCATGTCGATCAAGGATTCGATCCTGGCCGCCGCGCTGGCTGCCGTCCTGCCGTTCACGTCCACTGTATACGCCAATCCCGAGCCCGAGCCTGAGAGCGCTACGGTCAGCGAGGAAGTCACTGAGAGTGATGATTCGGCGCAGTACATCAGCCCCGAAGAATTCGTTGCCAGCCTGGAGTTCAAGAGCGGCCGCATCGTCCTGGGCAATGATCTTGCCACCCTCAACCTGCCCGATTCGCTGGTGTTTCTCGATGGCGAGAATGCCCAGCGCCTGCTGGTCGACGCTTGGGGTAACCCGCCGGATGACGTTCCGCCGCTGGGCATGATCCTGCCGGCCGGTATTTCGCCCTTGGCCGATGAGTCCTGGGGCGTGACGGTCGAGTACGAAGACAGCGGCTACGTATCCGACGAGGACGCCGCCGATATCGACTACGGTGACATGCTCGAGGACATGCAGGCCGATATGCGCGAGGCCAACACCTGGCGTGAAGAGAACGGCTACGAGGCCGTGCAACTGGTCGGCTGGGCCGCCGAGCCGCGTTACGACGCCGAAGGCAAGAAGCTGCACTGGGCCAAGGAATTGAAGTTCGGCGACAGCGAGGCCAACACCCTGAACTACAACATCCGCGTATTGGGCCGTAAGGGGGTGCTGGTGCTGAATTTCGTCGCCAACATGGACCAACTGGCTGAAATCGAAGCCAACGTACCGGCCGTGCTGGCCGCGACCGAGTTCAACCCGGGCCAGCGCTATGCCGAATTCGACCCGGATCTGGACACCGTTGCGGCATACGGCCTCGGTGCCTTGGTAGCCGGCAAGGTGGCCGCCAAGACTGGTCTGCTGGCGCTGCTGCTGGTACTGCTGAAGAAGTTCTGGTTCATCCCGGTGGTACTGGGCGGCTGGCTGTTCAGGCGCATTGGCCTACGCAAGAAAGATACTTCGAGCGAAGAGTCGAGCGCCTCTGTCGCGCCTGTGGTGGCGCCTGCCGAAGCCAAGCAGGAGGAACCCGTGCAGACGCCGGTACAGACGGTGATGGACCTGAACAAGTCGGACGACGCCGACAAACGCTGAGTTCAGTCCGTAGCCCGGATGCAATCCGGGGGCTCTTGCAGTATTCCCGGATTGCATCCGGGCTACGAAAACGCCGCGAATCCTGCACAGGGTTCGCGGCGTTTTTCGTTGCGGCTTTAGCCTTACTTGGACAGGTACTTCATGCCGTCTTCCAGGCCCTGCAGGGTCAGCGGGTACATGCGATCTTCGATCAGCTCGCGCACCAGGCCGGTGGAGGCGGTGTAGTTCCAGGTGTCCTTGGGGTAGGGGTTGATCCAGATGATCTTCTTGAATTTCTCGGTGAAGCGCTTCATCCAGACGTAGCCGGCTTCCTCGTTCCAGTGCTCGACGCTGCCGCCGGCCTGGGTGATTTCATAGGGCGCCATGGCCGCGTCGCCGACGAACACCACCTTGTAGTCGGCGCCGTACTTGTGCAGCAGGTCCATCGTCGAGGTGCGTTCGCTGGTGCGGCGCATGTTGTTCTTCCACACGCTCTCGTAGATGAAGTTGTGGAAGTAGAAATATTCAAGATGCTTGAACTCGGTCTTGCACGCCGAGAACAGTTCCTCGCACACCTTGACGTGGGCGTCCATGGAGCCGCCGATATCCAGCAGTAGCAGGAGCTTGACCGTGTTACGTCGCTCCGGGCGCATCTGGATATTGAGCAGGCCGCCATCTTTGGCGGTGTGGTCGATAGTGCCGTCCAGATCCAGCTCTTCGGCTGCGCCCTGGCGGGCGAACTTGCGCAGGCGGCGCAGCGCCACCTTGATGTTGCGCGTGCCCAGCTCGACCTGATCGTCGAGGTTCTTGTATTCACGCTGGTCCCACACCTTGACGGCCTTGCCCTGACGCTTGCCGGCATCGCCGACACGAATACCTTCCGGGTTGTAGCCGCCGGAGCCGAACGGGCTGGTGCCGCCGGTGCCGATCCACTTGTTGCCGCCAGCGTGCTTTTCCTTCTGCTCTTCGAGGCGTTTCTTGAACTCCTCGATCAGCTTGTCGAGGCCGCCCAGGCTCTGGATCTGCGCTTTTTCCTCATCGGTCAGCAGGCGCTCGAATTCCTTGCGCAGCCATTCCTCGGGGATCATTGCCTCGATATGTTCGTTGAGGTTCTGCAAGCCGTTGAAATAGGCGCCGAAGGCTCGGTCGAACTTGTCGAAGTGGCGTTCGTCCTTGACCAGGATCGCGCGCGCCAGGTAGTAGAACTCGTCCATGTCGGCGAACACGACGTTGTGCTTGAGCGCGTTGATCAGGTCGAGCAGCTCGCGCACCGACACCGGCACCTTGGCCGCGCGCATTTCGTTGAACAGGTTGAGCAGCATGGCTGCGCCCTCACTTGCAGAATCATTCCCCGCTAGGGGCGCTCTGTGTAGGAGCCAGCTTGCTGGCGATCAATGACATCGGCAGTGCGTCGGATCGCCAGCAAGCTGGCTCCTACAGTTTTAGATCAGTGTCCGTTACCGCGAAGCGCGGCGGGTCATGAAGGCCAGGCGCTCGAGCAACTGCACATCCTGCTCGTTCTTCACCAGGGCACCGGCCAGCGGCGGGATGGCCTTGGTCGGGTCGCGTTCGCGCAGCACGGCTTCGCCGATGTTGTCGGCCATCAGCAGCTTGAGCCAGTCCACCAGCTCGCTGGTCGAGGGCTTTTTCTTAAGGCCCGGCACCTTGCGCACGTCGAAAAACACGTCAAGCGCCTCGGCCACCAGCTCGCCGCTGATGCCCGGGTAGTGCACGTCGACGATCTTCTTCAGCGTGTCGCGATCGGGGAAGGCAATGTAGTGGAAGAAGCAGCGGCGCAGGAAGGCGTCCGGCAGTTCCTTCTCGTTGTTCGATGTGATGATGATGATCGGGCGCTGCCTGGCCTTGATCGTCTCATTGGTTTCGTAAACGTAGAACTCCATCTTGTCGAGTTCCTGCAACAGGTCGTTGGGGAACTCGATGTCGGCCTTGTCGATCTCGTCGATCAAGAGGATCACGCGCTCGTCGGCCTCGAACGCCTCCCACAGCTTGCCCTTCTTGATGTAGTTGCGAACGTCGTGAACCTTGTCGGAGTCGAGCTGCGAATCGCGCAGACGGCTGACCGCATCGTATTCGTACAGCCCCTGGTGCGCCTTGGTGGTGGACTTGATGTGCCAGGTAATCAGCTTGGCGCCGAAGGCCTCGGCCAATTGCTCGGCGAGCATGGTCTTGCCGGTGCCCGGCTCACCCTTGACCAGCAGCGGGCGCTGCAGGGTGATGGCGGCGTTGACCGCGAGCTTGAGGTCGTCGGTGGCGACGTAGGACTGGGTGCCTTCGAACTTCATCGGAAAATCCTCGGAGCGATAGCGCGGGGCCGGCCCGCAGCAGAAATTCAGAGCGCGACTATAACGCGCAGTCCAGCTTGCTGTGAACGCAGACGCAGTATTCAGTCACTGAATGGCGAGTCACCCGGCTTTCGGTCCGCTGGCTGGACGCGCGCCAGGTCGCGGCATAGGCTTGGGGCTTTTCCTGCCCGTAAGGACTTCCACCATGAGTCGTATCTTCGCAGACAACGCCCAGGCCATCGGCAATACGCCCTTGGTGATGATCAACCGCCTGGGCCCGAAAGGCGTGACCATTCTGGCCAAGATCGAAGGCCGCAACCCCGCGTACTCGGTCAAGTGCCGTATCGGCGCCAGCATGATCTGGGATGCCGAGGAGCGCGGTGTGCTCAAGCCGGGCATGACCATCGTCGAGCCGACCTCCGGCAACACCGGTATCGGCCTGGCCTTCGTCGCTGCTGCGCGGGGCTACAAGCTGATCCTGACCATGCCGGCGTCGATGAGCCTGGAGCGGCGCAAGGTGCTCAAGGCCCTCGGCGCCGAACTGGTGCTGACTGAGCCGGCCAAGGGCATGAAGGGCGCGATCGAGAAGGCCAACGAACTGGTCGCTACCAACCCCGACTACTACCTGCCGCAGCAGTTCGAGAACCCGGCGAACCCGGCCATCCACGAGAAGACCACCGGCCCGGAAATCTGGCGTGATACCGACGGCGCCATCGACGTGCTGGTCGCGGGCGTCGGCACGGGCGGCACCATTACCGGTGTTTCGCGCTACATCAAACAGACCCAGGGCAAGCCGATTCTCTCGGTCGCGGTGGAGCCGGTGGGCTCGCCGGTGATCAGCCAGACTCTGGCCGGTGACGAGGTCAAGCCCGCGCCGCACAAGATCCAGGGCATCGGTGCCGGCTTCGTGCCGAAGAACCTCGATCTGGCCATGGTCGACCGGGTCGAACAGGTCAATGATGACGACGCCAAGTCCATGGCCCTGCGCCTGATGCGTGAAGAAGGCATCCTCTGCGGGATTTCCTGCGGGGCGGCGATGATGGCGGCCGTGCGCCTGGCGGAGACGCCGGAAATGCAGGGCAAGACCATCGTGGTGATCCTGCCGGACTCCGGTGAGCGCTACCTGTCGAGCATGCTGTTCAGCGATATGTTCACCGAGCAGGAGTTGC
>CAZIZA010000270.1:0-5110 GCA_964543555.1 uncultured Pseudomonas sp. | reverse complement strand
GTCGAGCTTGGTCGCAGCACTGCTGGGCGTGGACTTGTAGCTGTCGACCTCGGCCACTGCACTGTTACCGACCACGGTCTGGGCATCGAGCTCAAGCTGCTCCTGCTCGCTGGCCACGGCATGATTGAAACTGCAGGCGGCCGCAATCGCCACGGCCAGGTGGGTTCTTCTGCTGAACAAGGGACGTACTCCTGATGCGCTGTCGTTAGCCGCTGACAGTCCCTTCGCAGCTGATCGCCTCACTGGCAGGTATCTGCTAAATGCAAATCTAAATAATTAGCTTAAGAATTCTTGCAGCAGATCCAGGCATCAGTCAATGCGAATTATTTGCATTATCGCGCTTTTATCTAGTTTCTTTAAGTACGCCACAGTCCGCCCCAACCCAGCGGGCAGATTTATTTTCGGGGCAGTGCCTGGTCTAAATAAATCTGCCCTTTTTCCCTGAACCAGAAAGCATTGCTGATCGACCATGACGCCTGCGTGCTGGGCAGCGCCAACCTGCTGACCTTCCACGAAGGCTTCAATGCCCAGGTCGCTGCCATGCTGGAAGACGACTTCAGCCGCTCACGCGAACTGGTCAATGCCGACCGCCGCAACCTGCACCGCCTGCAGCAACTGGGCATGCGTGTCGCAAGGCTGATCTCGCCGATTCTCTGAGGCACGGCTATGGTTAGGAAGCCTGCTGCCAGTTGTCAGCGAGAACCTGCCTGCCATGAACAAATGCTTCGCCTTGCTGCTCTCTCTGTTCGTCTTGCGCGCTGCGGCCCAAGAGGAGATTCGTGTCGGCGTCGAACTGCAGCCTTACCCGCCTTACTCCGAGGTGGTGAATGGTGAGTACCGAGGCTATGCCCGCGACCTGCTGGATACCTTTGCAGCAGCGCAAGGCTATCGCTTCGTCTATACCCCGCTACCGGTTCGGCGCCTGCTCAGTGAGTTCCTCGCAGGCCGGGTCGACCTCAAGTTCCCCGATCATCCGCAATGGAACGCCGACCAGAAAGCCGGCCATGCCATCCACTACAGCCATCCGGCGGCGCCTTACATCGACGGCATGTTGGTCAAGCCGGAGCACTTCGGTCAGGGCCAGCAACGCATCGAACTGCTCGGCACGCAGAATGGTTTTACGCCCTGGCCTTACCTGACGGACATTCGCGCCGGACGCATCCGCCTGATTCAGGCCAACCAGATCGAATCGCTGCTGCGCATGGCCAGCAACGGCCGTGTCGATGCGGTCTACCTCAACCCCAAGGTAGTGGCCCACCAGCTCAGACGGATGGGCATGGCGGCCGACAGCCTGGTTTACGATCCAACGCTGCCGCATGTGGAAGATCATTACTACCTGTCGAGCATTCGCCATCAGCAATTGATCGAGGCGTTCAACCGCTTTATCGATGAACACAGCGAACAGGTCACGGCGATACGTTTACGCCATGGCCTGTGAAGGGTGTGCTGACACGGCTCGGTCAGGCCCGGCAACACCCCTACATGCCCATCGGCTGATTCACCGCAGCTGCGGTCGATATAGCACAGAGGGTGGCCCACGTGAGCCTCACCGAATGGCTAGAAACCGACGCCGTGAACGCCACACGCTGCCAAGTGCAACAGCCCGCCAGTGGGAAAGAGACGGATCGATTGTCGGCTGATGGCCCGACGGCGTCAGCCACACTGTCCCTCTTCTTGCTACGAATGCGCCGACAGGGGCGCAATCAGGTCGGACAACTGGCCTAGGGGGTTGGCAAATACGGCCGCCAGGTCTCCGGTATCTGCTTCAGGCGTGGATAGCGCATGGTCTCCAGTTGCCCCGCCGGGAGCAGGAAGGGCGTATGCCGCAGGTGGGTGGCCAGCGTCTGCAGCTCCGGCATCCACAGGCTCACGTAGCGCGCATCCGGGTCGTACTGGCGTGCCTGGCGCAATACGTTGAACACACGGTTCTGCCGGGGATCGTTACCCACGCCCGCCAGATAGGCCCAGTTACCCCAGTTGCTCGCCGGGTCGTAGTCGAGCAGGTGCTCCTCGAACCATGCGGCGCCATGCCGCCAATCCTGTTGCAGATCGTGCACCAGGTAACTGGCCACTACCTGCCGACCACGGTTGGACATGAAGCCGGTAGCGGCCAGCTCGCGCATGTTGGCATCGACGAAAGGCATGCCGGTACGTCCGGCACACCAGTGCTGGAAGCGCTCGTCGAGGTTGCGCGGCGCGCGAGCAGCACCCTTCAGTCCGCCCGACTTGAACAAGGCGCTGCCATGGCGCACCAGCGTCCAGCGGAAGAAATCGCGCCAGAGCAGCTCCACCCATAACCAGTGCGTGGAATCGTTGCGCCCGTATTGCGACTCGTGGCGCTGCAACTCGGCCATCACGCGGCGGGCCGAGAGGCAGCCATTGGCCAGCCAGGGGGAAAACTTGGAGGAATACTCGGTGCCGACCAGGCCATTGCGGGTGTCCTTGTACTGTCGCACGCCCTGGCTGTTCCACAGGTAATCATGCAGACGGGCCTGTGCAGCGGCCTCGCCACCGGAGAATGGAAATGCACTGGCCACCACATTGGGCGGCTCGGCCAGGCCGAGCTGAGCGAGTGTCGGTAATGACTGCAGCAGATCGGGCGCAGCATCGGGCAGCGCTGGCAGCGCCGACGGCGCGGCGTGTGGCTGGAATACCCGTGAACGCCGTTCGCACAACTCGCGAAAGCGCGTGAAGACGTGCGGCAGATCCTCGGGCGGGCAGGGCAGCTCTGCCTCATGCAGCAGAGCGTTGCCGGGAAATTCACGCAGCGGCACGCCCCCCAAGGCGTCACGCACGCGGCGCTGCAGGGCACGTTCTTCAGGGGCGATCTCGGCATGCGTCAGCACCTCCTGCACACCCAGACGCTCGACCAGTTGCGCGATCACCCGTTCTGGCTCGCCTTGCAGCACCAGCAGACGAGAGCCCCGCTGACGCAGGGCGTCATCCAGCGCGCTAAGGCTTTCCAGCAACAGGCGGGTACGCTGCACCCCCTGGCGCCGAGTGCCCTGGGGGCCCACGCGCAATATCCGGGGGTCGAGAACGTACAGCGGCAACAGGCGCTCGCTCCTGAGCCCTGCCTGCAGGGCCGGATTATCATCGAGGCGAAGATCCTGTTTGAACCATAGCAGTGAGGTCTGCATGCTTCACTCCTTCGGGGGACGTGTCCTTGGTATATCCGAATCGTGGACGGACGCAAGACCTCAGGCGACGCATTCACCCAGACTTTCCCCCAGCGCTGCTTCCTGGTTCTGCAACGCGCGATGACACGCGGGCGGTATGAGTTGGCAGGAACAGGCGGCGACACCATTGGCAAAAATGGCGTCAGACCTCGTCGGCATCCAGCACGCTGAAATCGAGAGAATGCGAGCGCCCCAGCCACAAGGCCCAGTCACGATGATCGCGCAGCTCGAAACCGGTGATCGGGTGTACCAGTACGTCGAGCCCTTCGCGGTGTTGCATCAGCCAGGGTAATAATTCGGCGAACAGCTCGGGACGGAAGGCCAGTTGGCAGCTCCAGCAAGGATGTGGCCCGACGAGTTGCTGATGCACGCGCCCCATTTTCAGCGGGAAGCGCTGCGCCGCTGCTTCGCACAGGGCGCGTGCCTGTTGCAACGTAGCGGCATCGAAATAGACGTGGGCGTGGTAGCCCTTGATTCTCGGGGGTGCAGCATCCGTCATCGCGACGCCTCAGCCCGCCAGTTGACGGCGCAACTCGGCCAGCACTGGCGCAGTATCCGGGCGTACGCCACGCCACAGCTCGAAGGCCTCGGCGGCCTGCTCGACCAACATGCCCAAGCCGTCCAGGCAACGTGCCGCGCCCTGTTCGGCCGCCCAACGGTTGAAGGCGGTCGGCTCCTTGGCATACATCATGTCGTAGCAGACCGTGTGCCCAGGCTGGATCAGGCTCGGTGCAATCGGCGGCAACTCGCCACCGAGGCTGGCGGACGTGCCGTTGACGATCAGGTCCACCGGCGCATCGATCCAGTCGAAACCAGCGGCTACCAGCGGGCCGAGGTCGGCAAATTCGCGCACCAGTTGCTCGGCCCTGGTCACGGTGCGGTTGGCGATCACCAGCACCGCCGGCTGCTGCGCCAGGAAGGGTTCGAGCACACCGCGCACGGCACCACCGGCACCAAGGACGAGGATGCGCTTGCCGGCCAGGCTGCAGCCAGCATTGTCCTGAAGGTCGCGGGTCAGTCCTGCGCCATCGGTGTTGTCACCCAGCAGGCGGCCGTCTTCGAGTTTCTTCAGGGTGTTCACCGCACCGGCGCGACGGGCGCGTTCGGTGAGTTGGTCGCAGAGGCGAAAGGCCTCTTCCTTGAACGGCACGGTGACGTTGCCACCCAGGCCTTCGGCGAAGAAGGCGCGGGCATTGCCGGTGAAATCGTCCAGCGGCGCCAGCCGCGCCTGGTAATCGAGCACCTGGCCGGTCTGCTCGGCGAACAGGCGATGAATCAGCGGCGATTTGCTGTGGCCGATGGGGTTGCCGAAGACGCAATAGCGGTCCATGGAAAGTCCTGTTTGTGTAGGAGCCAGCTTGCTGGCGATTCGCTCTGGGGCCAGATCGCCCGCAAGCGGGCTCCTACGGGGAAATGGCGCCAGTTCGTAGCCCGGATGAAATCCGGGAGCGCTCGATAAGTGCCCCGGATTGCATCCGGGCTACGCGAAAAAGCTTATGCCAGCCAATCACGATCCGTCAGGAAATACTCGGTCAGACGCGCTTCCTCGCTACCAGGCTCGGGCTTCCAGTCATAACCCCAACGCACATGCGGCGGCAGCGACATGAGGATCGACTCGGTACGCCCACCCGATTGCAGGCCGAACAGCGTGCCACGGTCGAACACCAGATTGAACTCGACGTAGCGGCCACGGCGGAAGGCCTGGAACTCACGCTCGCGCTCGCCGAACGGCGTCAGCTTGCGCCGCCGGACGATGGGCAGGTAGGCCTCGAGGTAGGCATCGCCAATGGCGCGCATGAAGGCAAAGCTGGTGTCGAAATCCCACTCGTTGAGGTCATCGAAGAACAGCCCACCGATGCCGCGCGGCTCACCGCGGTGCTTGAGGTGGAAGTAGCGATCGCACCAGGCCTTGAACTTGGGATAGACCTCGG
>CAZIZA010000269.1:0-5125 GCA_964543555.1 uncultured Pseudomonas sp. | reverse complement strand
ACGCTGTACAAGATGGTCGAACTGCAGCGCCGCGAGCTGGCGCTGGCCGAGGAGAACCTGGCACGTATTCAGCGCGAGTTGCTGGCGGCGATGCGCAGTGAGAAGGTCATCACCCAGTTTCTCGAGAGCAAGATGGGCCAGTGGCAGGACGAACTTGCCCGTCAGGAGCAGAAGATTCAGGATGGTCTGGCTGCACAGGCCTGGTGGCGTACCCAGGTCAGCTAATTTTTAGGCGCCGTATTTAAGTTCTTGGCGTGCCTGGTCGCTCTAAGGCCATAACACCACGCGAGTTGGATTCGAATCATGGAAATCAGCAGGCATCTCAAGCCCAGCCTCAACCTGCCCAGTGACGCTGCGGCGCAGGTACAGAGTGCACCTGTGCAGCCAGGCAGCACTGCCCGCACCCGTGCCAGCCAGGAGCCACGCCTGGAGCAACTGCAGGACGCCCTGCGCAGCCTGCCGGACGTCGACCTGGACAAGGTCGCCCAGCTCAAGGCTGCTCTGTCACGCGGTGAACTGAGCAGTGATCCGGCCGCCCTGGCCAGCAGCATGCTGACCTATCACAGCGGTAGCGATGCGTGACCACTGCGCGTGAGCAACAGTTGCTTCACGTGATCGAGCAGGATCTGCATCAGGACTGCGCTGATTACCTGAAGCTGCGCGGGCTGATGCAGGAGCTGTATCAGCAGTTGCTCAAGCGCGACAGCAGGCAGATCGACCTGCTCAATGAACAGATTCTGCCCTTGATCGACCAGGCCAAGGCCCGCGCCGAACGACGCAGCAAGGTCCTGGCCGCCTTCCAACTGGGCAGTGGCAATAGCGCCATGCAGAAGCTGCTGGCGCGTTATCCACAGGCCCAGCGCAACCACCTCGCTCACACCTGGGAGCAACTCGGCCAACTGGCTGGCCAGTGCAAGCGACTCAACGAGCGCAACGGCAAGCTGCTGGCCATGCATCACGAGATTCTCGAACAACTGCTCGGCGAGCCGGGCTCGGCGCAGCTGTACGCACCGCAGCCGTATTGAATGGTTTGGCGGCGATCCGCATTAGTCCACGCTGAACGCCATTGGTGGGCTGAAGCCCACCCTACCGTCCTCAAGCGCGGGCAGCCTTGTAGGGTGGGCTTTAGCCCTCGCGGATCATCGTCGGCGGGCTGAAGCGGATCGTCGCCCGGCCCACGCAACGCCCCTGACGCGCATGTCCCGGGCTCAAAGCGCCTGCCGCGCCGTGCTAGACTCGCGCTTTCGATCCGTGGTGATTTCTCTCCGTGCCTCACGCCGCTCTTGCCCATCCTCCACACTGGTTGACCAACGCCCAGCTGCATCCGCAGCCGGCGGCCGGTGTGCGCGACTGGCTGTTCAACGAGGACTCGCTGACCCGGCGCCTGACTGCGCTGTCCAACGACGGCTTCTCGGTGACGCCGCTACAGGAGGGTTGGCAGCGCCTGCGCAGTGACGAGTGCGCATTGCTCGGCGTAGCTGACGGCAGCCAGGGCTGGGTGCGTGAGGTCTACCTGCGTGGTAATGAACAGCCTTGGGTGTTCGCCCGTAGCGTCGCAGCGCGCAGCGCGCTGGAAGGGTCCGGGCTGAATCTGGCCGAGTTGGGCAGTCGCTCGCTGGGCGAACTGCTGTTCAGTGACCGGGCCTTTGACCGCGGAGAGTTGCAGGCCTGCCGTTATCCGGAGGCCTGGTTGCCCCCGGAGGTGCGTGAAGAGCGTCTGTGGGCACGGCGCTCGTGCTTCAGCCGGGGGCCGTTGGGGGTGCTGGTAGCAGAGGTGTTCCTGCCGGACTTCTGGCGGGCGGCGGGCATCGAGGCCTAGATATCGCAATACCGTCGCTCAGGCTGTTGGGTCCATGGCCTACTGCTTCGCGACGACTGCATGGATGCAGGCGTTAGAGCGACGCAGGGAGCCAAAGCCGAGTACGCCTTACGCGTTGAAGCGCTTGCTGTAATGGTGGATGGATAAAGCGCCATCCACCCTACGCCGGCAAGCCCCGTATAATCCGCGCAACCCGCACGGAGATGCCGCGATGTACACCCGCCTGCTGCAATCGACCACCCGCCTGCACCCGCGTGCCTGGGACTTCATCCAGCTGATGCGCCTGGAAAAACCCATCGGTTTCTACCTGTTGCTGTGGCCGACGCTGTGGGCGCTGTGGGTGGCCGCCGAGGGCGTGCCGAGCGCGAAGAACCTGTTCATCTTCGTCGCCGGGGTGATCCTCATGCGCGCAGCCGGCTGCGTGATCAACGACTACGCCGACCGCAACTTCGACGGCCATGTCAGCCGCACCAAGGCTCGTCCGCTGGCCAGTGGCAAGATCCAGCCGCGCGAGGCGCTGGTGCTGTTCGCCGTGCTGGTGGCGGTGAGCTTCGTGCTGGTGCTGTTCACCAATGTCACCACCATCTGGCTGTCATTCGGCGGTCTGGCCCTGGCCGCCTGCTACCCCTTCATGAAGCGCTACACCTTCTACCCGCAGGTGGTGCTTGGGGCAGCGTTCTCCTGGGGCATGCCGATGGCCTTCACCGCCGAGACCGGCAACCTGCCGCCGGAGGCCTGGCTGCTGTACATCGCCAACCTGCTGTGGACGGTGGCCTATGACACCTACTATGCGATGGCCGACCGCGAGGACGATCTGAAAATCGGGGTGAAATCCACCGCCATCCTGTTCGGCGACGCCGACCGCCTGATCATCGCCACCCTGCAGGGCCTGGCGCTGCTCTGCCTGCTGCTGGCTGGCGCACGTTTCGAGCTGGGCCTTTACTTCCACCTCGGTCTGCTGGTGGCCGCCGCATGCTTCGCCTGGGAGTTCCACGCGACCCGCCGCCGCGAGCCCTTGGTGTGCTTCAACGCCTTCCTGCACAACCACTGGGCGGGGCTGGCGATCTTTGTTGGCATCGTGCTGGACTACGCATTGCGCTAGGCACTGCCGCCGACCTGTCATATCGCTGCAATAATTCCGTTATCTAATGCGGCGCAGACAGAGAACGAATAGAGGCTAAGGCCCCATGGTTGGCAAGAACATCCTGATCGTCGATGACGAAGCACCGATCCGCGAGATGATCGCGGTGGCTCTGGAGATGGCCGGTTACGAGTGCCTGGAAGCGGAGAATACCCAGCAGGCTCACGCCGTGATCGTCGACCGCAAACCCGATCTGATCCTGCTCGACTGGATGCTGCCCGGCACCAGCGGCATCGAACTGGCCCGACGCCTCAAGCGTGACGAGCTCACCAGCGACATCCCGATCATCATGCTCACCGCCAAGGGTGAAGAGGACAACAAGATCCAGGGCCTGGAGGTCGGTGCCGACGACTACATCACCAAGCCCTTCTCGCCGCGTGAACTGGTGGCGCGTCTCAAGGCTGTGTTGCGCCGGGCAGGCCCCAACGACAGCGAGGCGCCGATCGAAGTGGGTGGCCTGTTGCTCGATCCGATCAGTCATCGTGTAACCATCGACGGCAAACCAGCCGAGATGGGCCCGACCGAATACCGTTTGCTGCAGTTCTTCATGACCCATCAGGAGCGCGCCTACACCCGTGGCCAGTTGCTCGACCAAGTGTGGGGTGGCAACGTCTACGTCGAGGAGCGCACCGTCGACGTGCACATTCGCCGGCTGCGCAAGGCGCTCGGCGATGCCTACGAAAATCTGGTGCAAACCGTGCGCGGGACTGGGTATCGTTTCTCCACCAAAGGTTAATCGCTGGCGCAGCGTTTCTGCATACTCGCTCTGCTGACAAGGATGCGTTCCATCGTGAATCAAGACTGGCGTGGCGCCGTAGTGCGCCGCCTGTTGTTGCTGCTTGGCGCCTGCCTGCTGCTGGGGGCTGTCACCGGCCAATACGCCTGGGTGCTGGCCTGCGGCCTGGCCATTCATCTCGGTTGGACCCTCAGTCAGTTGTTGCGTCTGCACAAGTGGCTGCGTGAGCACAAACCTGACGAGCCGCCGCCGGATGGCTACGGCCTGTGGGGCGAGGTGTTCGACAGCATCTATCACCTGCAGCGCCGCAACCAGAAGGCGCGCGGCCGCCTGCAGGCAGTGATCGACCGTGTGCAGGAGTCTACGGCTGCGCTGAAGGATGCGGTGGTGATGCTCGACAGTCAGGGCAACCTGGAGTGGTGGAACCGCGCCGCCGAAACCCTGCTCGGCCTGAAGACACCGCAGGACAGTGGCCAGCAATTGGCCAATCTGGTGCGCGATCCGCGCTTCAAGGAGTACTTCGAGCGCGGCAACTATGCCGAGGCGCTGGAAATTCCCGCGCCGACCAACGATCGCCGGCGTCTGCAATTCCACATCACCCGGTATGGCAACCGTGAGCATCTGCTGCTGGTGCGCGATGTGACGCGTCTGTATCAGCTGGAGCAGATGCGCAAGGACTTCGTCGCCAATGTCTCCCACGAGTTGCGCACGCCGCTGACGGTAATCGCCGGTTATCTGGAGACGCTCCTGGATAACGTCGAAGCGGTCAATCCGCGCTGGTTGCGCGCCTTGCAACAGATGCAGCAACAGGGCGCGCGCATGCAGACCCTGCTCAACGACCTGCTGTTGCTGGCCAAGCTGGAGTCCACCGATTACCCCTCCGACAACCAGCCGTTAGCCATCGACCTGTTGCTGCTGTCGATCAAGAATGACGCCCAGGCGCTATCCGGCGACCAGCAGCATCGCATCAGCCTCGAGGCCGACCCGCACCTCAAGCTCAAGGGCAGTGAGGCGGAGTTGCGCAGTGCCTTCTCCAATCTGGTGTTCAATGCCGTGAAGTACACGCCAGCCGGTGGCGATATTCGTATTCGCTGGTGGGGTGACGAGCAGGGCGCGCATCTGGCGGTCAGCGATACCGGCCTGGGCATCGAGAGCAAGCATGTGCCACGTCTGACCGAGCGTTTTTACCGGGTCGACTCCAGCCGTGCCAGCAATACCGGCGGCACCGGCCTGGGCCTGGCCATCGTCAAGCATGTGTTGTTGCGTCACCGTGGCAACCTGGAGATCAGCAGTGTGCTGGGTGAGGGCAGCACCTTCACGTGCCATTTCGCTGCTGCGCAGGTGGTGCAACGCGCACGCTGAATGCTTGCATTCAGCGTGGTGAAGCTCCAACCTCTAGCGATCTCTGGCCAATTCGAATCTTCATGGA
>CAZIZA010000268.1:0-5133 GCA_964543555.1 uncultured Pseudomonas sp. | reverse complement strand
TCAAGTGACCAGAGGCTTTCACCAAAAACAAGGCGTAGCTCCACCAGTTACGCCTATGTCCGAAAGTGAGAAGTCTAGAGCCGGTCTTCAACAAGAGACATATGTAATAACCGTAGGAAGTGCACATTAAAGTAGCGTATACAAGACACCGGCTTGTGGCCGGTGTCAGGTGATAACTAGAACTATGCAATCTGGGGCTGGGGAAGTAATAACTTGCTGGCTGATTTTGGCAACAATGCTTATATAAATAATTAAAATGTCTTACTTATTTAAGACACCCATACAGGTAGTTTTAAAATCTTTAACTGTAATTAATAGTTGCTTAAGTGCCTCACTTCCCCACTCTTTTCCTCCTTTATCAATAATTACAACTCTTCCATCTACTTTGCTCAATGGGCAATGTGCGAGGGCTATTCTGGGAGTATTTATATCATCTAGAAAATGTTGAAGTTTTTCTACGAAAATAAATTCAGCTGGTGTTGATGCAACCTGATCCATTAGCTCTGCTAGAATGCCAATCTTTTGTCTGAGATTCATTCTTCTTATATAGCGAGCATAATTTTCGTTTGATACACCATCTAGTTTACGCAACTCATCCTCATGAAATTTTTTTGTTGAACCAACATACTTTTCTATAAATTCACCTTTACATGTGTCTCCGCCTCTTGATATTAGTTGCACTAGCATATCATTGAAGATGCCCTCAATTTCACCCACTGTGCCGACCACTAACCCTCTAATATAGCTAGGGTGAAGAACTCTAGATACAGAGTGGTCTACGATAGGCAGAATCTTGGTTTTTAACTGCGTTTTTTCTATTATAAATACACCATCAATCGCATTTTCAAAAACTAATTTTCTTAGTTCAACCTCACTCTTAGCACTATACAAAACAATTGTGGCGAAAGAGAAAGTTCTAATTCTTTTTATCAGGCTGACGCCATTTACAATACCCCCTAAACCGAGATCATAGTCAATGACTATAAGGTCGTGAATATTGTTTTCGCGAATTTTTTGTGCAATGGTTCTATCACTTCTTTCATCAAATTCTGATATGGTTTCTTCATCTAGAGATAGCCCTAGAGTGGATAGAAAAACACTTAAGACATCGCGGGCGCCCTGCAAGTGCTCTGGGTGGTCATCAATCCACAAAATTCGATATGACATATCCATTATTTATAAACCTTAATTTCAAATGTTGTGCCATCAATAGTGCTATTTAGAACATTGATGCTACCCTGCATTCTCTCCAGTAATTGTCTTACATGATACAGACCAAGGCCTGAACCAGTTGTTGTTGTAATTCCCTTTTCAAATATATCGGTCCATTCATCAATTTCTTTTGGTATGCCAAGGCCATCATCAGAGAAATTAATTGTCATGACATTTCCAGATCTTGTCATATCAACTCTAATTATATTTGCCCCGGCTTTTTCTGCATTGCTAATTAGATTGTCAATTATGATTGATATTTCTATCGGTTTGAATGTTAGTTCAAAACTCTCACATTCATTATTTACATAGAAGTTTATTTTATTTAAATGTAAAGGTTGGCATACCCGGTTTATATATTGTTCTATATAATCTGAGAGACTTTCATTTATTTCGCTTGACTGCATAAGAAAGTCTGCACTCGTTGCGAATTTAGATGCAGCAACAATTTGCTGGGTGAGCAAAAGTAGGTTTTCAAATTTATTTGAGACCATCTCTCTAGAAGGTGTAAATGAAGGCTCTTTAAGTTGCATCAAAAATGCCTCTATTTGATGTAGGGCATTGCTCGCATATATAAGTATTTGATGATGTAAGTTTTCTAATTTATCCCGATCACCTCTAGATTGAATTGATGTCAAAAAAAGATTTCTTTTTGTTGTTTTTTCTAATTTTTCTCTGGTTTTCTTGATTTCATCTTTTGCGGTGCGTAATGCAATATCAGTTTGCGTGGCCTCTCGCTCTACACGTAATCTGGCTTGACGCTCTCGTTCTGCAAAAGCGATCGCTTCAGCTTCAGCTTTCTGCATTTCACTGTAAAGCATCGCAGCTTCTTTTGCTTGATTGACTAATTCAATGTCGCCTACTTTTTCAGCAACCTTTGATAGGTTCTCTATTGTATTCCCAAATCCAGAGACTTTGTTGCTAATAATTCTGAGTATATCTGGAGAGTACTCTTCAATTTTCAAATCAGAAACATTAACTAGCTTAGATATTACGTCGATCACTTTTGCTCTTGCTTCATCTCCCTCTAAAAAGCTGGCATCACTGATATCTGTATCAAATTTAAGCCGCCAACTCACTCCTACAACATACATTTCAAGTTGTTGTAGGCATTTTTTATTGAAGAAATCCACTAATTCAACATATGCATCAGTGGTTACAAGGCCCCTATCTCTACTTGATGCTTCTCTGAATTTTTCTTCTGAGCCTGAAACATCAATTCTTCCCAGAAGATCTCGGGTACCAAGATATCTTGCATAACCTTGTTGTTTCCGCCGATCTATCTGAAACTCATCATTTCCTTCTTCACCTATGGGGAAAACACGAAATCCATTTTTAAAGAGGAAAACAGAGCCGAATTTAACAGGTTGAACCCCCATTCTTCTTGTAAAGGAATGTTTCGCCGCTCTATTTAAATAAAAGAGATCACAAGAGAAATCAGTTCTTAATAACTCGGCATGATGACATGGCTCAGATGTTTTGTATATTAATTGTCCACGATCTATTAGTTTTGATACAATTCTTCGATTTTCATCATCAATGGTTACATTTAACCAAGTAGTTTTTTGTTCCAGATCTGAAAAAATAAAGTTATTAACCTGTCCATTTACGATAGATCTATGTGCTTTAAGTTCATTTTCTGGATCTTTATTAAGTATTTCATCATACTTTTTGTGATCATCTGCTAGCTCTGACGGAGCATGCAATACTATCGAAAATGGCGATAATGACCTTCCGAATGGATTTATTAACTTTGCTAGAGATGATTTTAGTTTTAATAGTTTAGACCTTGGCCAAACCGAACGTAATCCAGTAATTTTTAATAAAGTTCCAGTTGCATGACCGCAGTATTCATTTAGGTTTGAGTCTTTCAATCTATGGTAGGTAACAGGAATGTTTTTAAACTCCTCTTTTGAATCCAACTCAAAAACATTCCAGTCTACAAATAACTTGTTAGTCATTTCCCCATCGAATTTAGAACGTGTTTCTAATGTCAAAAATGAGCCTAATCTGTCGCACGAAAAACGACCGACGCCTTTACTGCCCGCGTATCTGGCGCTTTGTATAGCATCACGATAATCTATATCTTCTTGACCATCTTGCTTTGCTGAATATGCAACAAAAAGCCATTTATTTACGAGGTCATCATATGACATGCCTTTTCCATTATCAGCTATAATAATCTCGCTTTCATGGAAATATATGTCTACTTTGCTAGCTCTGGCATCAAAAGAGTTTTTAACTAACTCGAAAATAGCGACTAAATCACTTGTTATTAAATCCTTTCCTAAAACTGATTTAAGATAAGAGCTAATTTTGAAACCAAGGTTATTATCTTCCATCTTCATTCACAACCCCACAGTATTTTTTAATCAATATACCAATAACTTCAGAAACTAATGGTGGAACGGCATTACCTATTTGGGTGTATCTAGGACAATCCTTTTTTCTCTCCTGCCCACCGGTAGTATATTTACCCTGAAAGGCATACCAATCTGGAAATGATTGAATGCGTGCATTTTCTCTTGCTGTTAATATTCTTGGTTCATCATAATGAAGAATGTCATCTGGTAAGGTGGTGATCGTTGGTGATGGAGAGTCTTTCGCTAGCACGGTGAGTGAGTGCTTCCGTGAGCCAATAAGCGCTCGTTCACTTTTACTCAAGCACTTACCTGGCCTACAAATTTTCTGGACATATTTAAAGTACTCAATAGTGTCAACTTTATGCTTTGCCAACCTTAAACTATTTGGTTTTTTATCATTCCGCATTAACTTTTGGTAAGCACTCAAATTGTCACTCGAGTATTCTTTTATTTCATTGTAACCGTTCAATCCAGAATCTTTATTTGATGTTACGCCTGAGCGTTTCACCTCTAAGTCAGAGATAGATTCATATACTGTTACAGGTCTATCAATTGGTAAATGTTTAGATTTTAAGAAATCAACTCTTTCATTTGCTAATGATGAAAAAAAGTCAGCCTTAGTAAATCCTTTCCTTTGACGGTTTTCACCAATAAGTAGAAATCTATTTCTATTTTGTGGAACTCCATATTGGGCACAATTTATAAGGGAAGATGATACTTCATATCCCATAGTATCTAGTTTATCTTTTATATAAGATGCGTAAGAGTTTTTACCTAATGCATCTATTGCGTCATGAGATTTACTCTCAAAACGCATATTAAAACCAGCTACATTTTCAATAACAATAAAATCTGGGTGAATAGCCTCAACGACCTTTAGATATTGCTCTGCCATTCTATTTCGTGGGTCATTTGGATTGCGTTTGCCTGCTGTGGAAAAACCTTGGCATGGTGGGCCACCCACAATTAATTCCACTTTACCTTGGAGAGACTCTAATTGAGGTAAGTAACCCTCCAGCAGCTCTTCACATGTCATCGCCTCCATCGGTAACCATTCTGGCCAATCGAACTGATAACGCTCCCCAGCTGCAAGATTATGTTTTAACGTTTCAAATGCTAATGGACTGCGCTCAATGGCGAACAGTCCCTGCCATCCGGCCTCACAAAGTCCTAACGATAGTCCGCCACATCCAGCAAACAGGTCAATAAATCGTGGTTTACTCAAGAAAAACCTCAGAAAACTAGCTTTGTCATGCTCAAGAGAATGGCCGTTATTCTTTCAGATAGAGTGCAGAAGGAAAAGCAAGAAAGACCAGTTTGTGACCCCTATAACGGCAATCAGCAGGAGACGGATAATAAAAAAGGAGCCAATGGCTCCTTTTGTTGTACAAAGTTTTAACTCTCTACAGCGCTTCCAATCTGGCATACGCCGTCACCAACCACTTGGCGCCGACGTCGTCGAACTGGATCTGTACCCGGCTCTGCTGGCCGACCCCTTCGAAATTGAGTACCACCCCTTCGCCGAATTTCGGATGGAGCACCCGCTGGCCGAGCTTGA
>CAZIZA010000267.1:0-5133 GCA_964543555.1 uncultured Pseudomonas sp. | reverse complement strand
TCGAGGTAGAGCGTGCCGCCATTGGCCGAACCGAACCAGCCGGCGCGGCTGCTGGCGGCGCCGACATGGGCACCCGCCGCGTGGCCGAACAACTCGGCCTCACCCCATTGCGGGCTGATCGCTGCGCAGCTCACCGCCACGAACAGGCCGGCACGCTCGCTGTGACGATGGATATAACGTGCCAGCAACTCCTTGCCGGTACCGGTCTCGCCAAGAATCAGCAACGGCTGGCCATTGCCCGCCAGCGCCTCGGCGTGCTCGCGCAACTGGCGCGAACGGGCGTCAACGAAGACCAGCGCCTTAGCACGGATGCTCAGCGGGCTCTTGTCCGAATCGGCGAAGGTCAAGGGTGGGAGATCAGGTGGAAAACTCATGACGTGCAGTTCCTAAGCCACACCTCGTCGGCGCAGCCTGTAAGCGAATAAACAATACTCGGAGCAACTGCTCCGCTTTGGCCCGAAGGGTGACCGCCATGGCTGGCAGGCGATAAAAAGGAGCAGGCGGCTGCCTGGCCCGACCCTGCTCCGAAAAAGGTAATGCCGTGATAACCCGCTCAGGCGCGCAACCGCGCCTGCTGCTCGATGCGGCTCTGTAGGCGATACAGATAACCGAAGCCCTGCTCCCAGTAGCGGTGCCCGGACTTCACGTTGATATGCCCGGCACCGGTCAGAATCGCCGCCTCGCTACCCCAGGCCCGCGCCAGTTCCATGGCACGCAGAGCACTGGCCGCGGCATCGTTGTCGGAGCCTACCAGTTGGCTGGGGAACGGCAGCAGATCGCGCGGCATCGGCGCGAAATTACGCAGCGGCTCGGGGCAACCCGGCCGCTCGACATCAGCCGGCGCCACCAGCAGCGCACCGCGCACCCGGCGCAGCAGTTCGACTGGCGCCTGCGCGGCCCAGTGCGCCACGGTCACGCAGCCCAGGCTGTGGGCGATGAGGATGGCCGGACGCGGATCTGCTGCCAGCGCCTGATTCAGCGCCTCCACCCAGTCCGCGCGCTGCGGATTGAACCAGTCGTTCTGTTCGACTCGCACGCTACCCGGCAAGCTGCGTTGCCAGTGGCTTTGCCAGTGCGCTTCGGGTGAGCCCTGCCAGCCCGGCAGGATCAGATAACGGATTGCTTCGCTGCCCATGACGGCGCTCCTTGAATCGAATGGCGTCAGTCTAGGCAGCGCAAACCTATTACAAAAAGAATAAGAATTTATTTACTTATTCCATAAAGACAAAGCAAACACCTGGCGTCTTATATTTCCAAAAAGCATATAAATGTTCTTAAACAATATTTTTAAGAATATTTCCGCCTCTCTACTATCCGCTCCACGCCAGCGTCGGTACTCCATACCGCCGCCGTAGCGACCTATTCATAAGGAGCCTGGAAATGACCGCGACGCTGAGAAACCTCGAAGGCCAGGATGAAGCCAGCATCCTGCGCGAGATCCAGACCGCTCTGCATGGCCTGAAATTCGGCTCGGTGGAAATCACCGTGCACAACGGCCAAGTGGTGCAGATCGAGCGCAAGGAAAAGATCCGCCTGCAACAACCGAACACCAAGAACAGCTGATACATGATGCGGCCCGACTGGACCACCAGAGGGCTCGAAGAACAACGACTCGCCTGACACCCCATACGCCAACACAAGAATTTCACAGTTAGGAGCTGCACCATGTCCATTCGCCGTTTCGCTCTGGCCGCGCTGGCCAGCACCCTGATCGCCGGCCCGGCCATCGCCCAGCCGCTGCTCAACGTGTCCTACGACCCGACCCGCGAGCTGTACGTCGAGTACAACGCCGCCTTCAACAAATTCTGGCAAGCGCAAGGTAACCCGGCCGTTGCCATCCAGCAGTCCCACGGTGGCTCGGGCAAGCAGGCCCGCGCCGTGATCGATGGCCTACGCGCCGACGTGGTGACCCTGGCGCTGTCCGGCGACATCGACGCGCTGAACCTCAACCAGCAGCTGATCGACCCGAACTGGCAGGCACGCCTGCCGGACAACAGCACCCCATACACCTCGACCATCGTATTCCTGGTGCGCAAGGGCAACCCGAAAGGCATCAAGGACTGGGATGACCTGGTCAAGGACGGCGTGGAAGTCATCACCCCGAACCCGAAAACCTCCGGCGGCGCGCGCTGGAACTTCCTCGCTGCCTGGGCCTATGCCCGCGAGAAATTCGGCAGCGAAGACAAGGCCCTGGAGTTCGTCACCGAGCTGTACCGACATGCTCCGGTGCTGGATACCGGCGCCCGTGGCGCCACTATCAGCTTCGTCCAGCGTGGCCTGGGTGACGTACTGCTGGCCTGGGAAAACGAGGCCTACCTGTCGCTGGCCGAAGAAGGCGGCGACCAGTTGGAAATCGTCACCCCGTCGCTGTCGATCCTCGCCGAGCCGCCGGTGGCGGTGGTCGATGCCAACGTCGACCGCAAGGGTACCCGCGCCGTGGCCGAAGCCTACCTCAAGCATCTGTACAGCGAAGAAGGCCAGCGCATCGCCGCGAAGAACTTCTATCGCCCACGCAACGAGAAAGTCGCCGCCGAGTTCAAGGACCAGTTCCAGGACCTCAAGCTGGTGACCATCGACAAGGACTTCGGCGGCTGGAAACAGGCCCAGCCCAAGTACTTCGACGATGGCGGCGTGTTCGACCAGATCTTCACCAAGATCAACCAGTAGCCTGGGTAGAGCGCAGCGAAACCCGGGAAAACCCGGGCTTCGCACCTGATCGTTGCCAACGGAAAAAGTCTCCATGTCTCGTCGAACTTCCCCGGTCATACCCGGCTTCGGGCTGACCCTGGGCTATACCATCACCTACCTGGCGTTGATCGTGCTGATTCCGCTGGGGGCGATGTTCGTCTTCTCGCTGCAACTGACCGGCGAACAGTGGTGGGCATTGCTCAACAACCGCCAACTGCAGTTCTCGCTGAAACTCTCGTTCGGCACCGCGCTGGCCGCGGCGCTACTCAACGGTATCCTCGGCACCATCATCGCCTGGGTGCTGGTGCGTTACACCTTCCCCGGTAAGCGCATCATCGATGCCATGGTCGACATGCCGTTCGCCCTGCCCACGGCCGTGGCCGGCATCGCCCTGACCGCACTGTACGCGCCCAACGGCCTGATCGGCTCGCTGTTCCCCTTCAAGATCGCCTACACGCCGCTGGGCATTACCCTGGCGCTGGTATTCGTCACCCTGCCGTTCGTGGTGCGCACCCTGCAGCCGGTACTGGCTGACATTCCCAAGGAAGTCGAGGAAGCCGCTGCCTGCCTGGGCGCCAAGCCGCTGCAGGTGTTCCGCCACATCCTGCTGCCGAGCCTGCTTCCGGCCTGGCTGACCGGCTTCGCCCTGGCCTTTGCCCGTGGCGTCGGCGAGTACGGCTCGGTGGTGTTCATCGCCGGCAACATTCCGCTGAAGACCGAGATCCTGCCGCTGCTGATCGTTTCCAAGCTGGATCAGTACGACTATGCCGGCGCCACCGCCATCGGCGTGATCATGCTGGTGGTGTCGTTCCTCCTGCTGCTGCTGATCAACCTGCTGCAGCGCCGCATCCAGCCCAACACCTGAGGAGCCCGTCATGAGCCTTGCAACCCTTGGCCAGCGCGCGGCTGCGCGCCCGGCCAGCCGCTCCGTCGGCGCCATCGTCCTGATCGTCATCGCCTGGGCAGTGTTCGCCGCGATTCTCGTGTTGCCGCTATACATGGTGGTGACCCAGGGCCTGAGCCGTGGCCTGGAGGTGTTCTGGCAAGCGATCAGCGAGCCGGATGCCATCTCCGCCCTCAAGTTGACCCTGCTCGCCACCGCCATCTCGGTACCACTGAACCTGGTGTTCGGCGTCGCCGCCGCCTGGGCGGTGACCAAGTTCGAGTTCCGCGGCAAGAGCATCCTGATCACCCTGATCGACATGCCGTTCTCGGTGTCGCCGGTGGTCGCCGGCTTGATCTACGTGCTGCTGTTCGGCTCGCAGAGTTTTCTCGCGCCGTATCTCGACTCGCACAACCTGCAGATCGTCTACGCCGTGCCGGGCATCGTCCTGGCCACCATCTTCGTCACCTTCCCCTTCGTCGCCCGCGAGCTGATCCCGCTGATGGAGGAGCAGGGCACCACCGAGGAAGAGGCCGCGCGCCTGCTCGGTGCCAACGGTTGGCAGATGTTCTGGCATGTCACGCTGCCTAACGTAAAATGGGCGCTGATCTACGGCGTGGTGCTGTGCACCGCCCGTGCGATGGGCGAATTCGGCGCGGTATCGGTGGTTTCCGGGCATATCCGCGGATATACCAACACCCTGCCGCTGCACATCGAGATTCTCTACAACGAGTACAACATCGTCGCTGCCTTCAGCGTGGCGATTCTGCTGCTCGTCATGGCCCTGGTGGTGCTGCTGCTTCGCCAATGGAGCGAAGCGCGTCTGAGCCGCCAGTTGCAAGCCGACCGAGAAGACTGACAGCCGTGAGGCACGGCCCACGGAACCACCAGGAATAAGCCATGAGTATCGAAGTCAAAGGCGTCAACAAGCAGTTCGGCCAGTTCAAGGCGCTGAACGAGATCAACCTGAGCATCCAGAGCGGCGAGCTGGTCGCCCTGCTCGGCCCGTCCGGCTGCGGCAAGACCACCCTGCTGCGCATCATCGCCGGCCTGGAAACCCCGGACAGCGGCAGCATCGGTTTCCACGGCGAGGACGTGTCCGAGCATGACGTGCGTGATCGCAACGTCGGCTTCGTGTTCCAGCACTACGCGCTGTTCCGCCACATGACGGTGTTCGACAACGTCGCCTTCGGCCTGCGCATGAAACCCAAGCGCGAGCGCCCGAGCGAAGCGGTGATCAAGCAGAAGGTGCACGAACTACTCAACCTGGTGCAGCTCGACTGGCTCGGTGACCGCTACCCGGAGCAGCTCTCCGGCGGCCAGCGCCAGCGTATCGCCCTGGCCCGCGCCCTGGCGGTGGAACCGAAAGTGCTGCTGCTCGACGAACCCTTCGGCGCGCTGGATGCCAAGGTGCGCAAGGAGCTGCGCCGCTGGCTGGCGCGCCTGCACGAGGAAGTGCACCTGACCAGCGTATTCGTCACCCATGACCAGGAAGAAGCCATGGAAGTGGCCGACCGCATCGTGGTGATGAACAAGGGCGTGATCGAGCAGATCGGCACCCC
>CAZIZA010000266.1:0-5214 GCA_964543555.1 uncultured Pseudomonas sp. | reverse complement strand
GCGGTCGCTACGTCATGCTTCGCATCGAGCCAGCGAAAAGATGCTGTCTCGCCCCAGCGCGTTCCGCTCGGGTTTCCATCGCTCATGCCTCCGACCCTACGGGTCTGCGCGCTTCGCTTGCCGCATCATTGGCCGCTGCTGGTCTTATTTTCCTCCCTGAGACTTCACCGCGCATCAACATAACACGCCGGAATAAATAGCAAGAGCGCCCTCTGCACCCGTTCGCGCGAACAAGTTCGCTTGCGCTGCGGCTTTGAGTGCCCTCTTGCTATTTCTTCTTGTCGGCGTGTTGTGTCGCTTCGCACGGCGAAGAACTCAGAGAGGCAAATAAAAATAAGCAGGGAGCAGATGCCAATGACGCAGAAAACCTAAAGACCGGCTCAGAATCTAGAGACGCAAATTTTCAAAAAATAAAACAGGTAAAGCCATGAAAAATTATGACATTCAATCACTAGTTTATATCTGCCTTGGTATTGATTTTAAAATCAAAGCACTCAGGGGGAAACAGATTGCAAACATTATCCATCAAGGCGGTTATGAGATCGGGGAGGGATGCCCCGGTGGCATGATGGAAACAACTTGGTGGGCAATGACTGACGCATTCCCAACGTTAAAGAAGGTGGCCGAGGATAGTCATGTTGAGATGATAGGGACACCTTGGCTTTATGAGGTCTGCGAGGTATTTGGTCATGCAATTGTTAATTACGTCAAAAATACAGGTCTATGGCCGGATGATGGTGCGCTGGTATCGCTTGCCAAAAAGTCAGTTAACAAGGTTCATTGGTTTTAATTTGGAGGGTTTGGATATGTCATGTTTGATTGCTGGGGTTGTGATTGAGTCGAAACGTTTGGATATGATGCCCAAGTATTTTGGTCGCTGGATGATGCAGACTGAAACAAACATTTACGGGTGGCTTTCTCGCATCTGCGCCGCGTATCAGGGTGGCTATTGGGATATGTGGGAAGTATCTAATGATGCATTCTTTATGGTTCCCCCTGCCATTGATGAAGGTTACAAGCTGTCTATTGATAGCAATGGTTTTGAGGGGGTGTTATCTGCTCATGCTGCTGGTGTGGTTGTCTGTCTTTTTGCATATTGCCACGTTTGGGAAATAACAGGCGATGATCGCTTTGCAAAGCTATATCACGCTTTGCGTGAATATGCCCTGACCTTGGACGAGTACAGCCTTATTTTTCAAGCGATAGACTAACATGCCTTGTTGTAACCAACGTTATTTTGCCCCTTTCGCGGGGCTTTTTTTTATGTCCTCATAAGTGGCCTTGACCCGCTGCGCATACCACTTGCGTTTTGCTGCCTGCTCTGGTGATGCGGAAAATCCGGCATAATAAGCGCCTACGGCTTCCCAGTTGTAGCCCATGCGTTTGATCGCGTGAGCCATATAATATGCCCCGGTGTAGATATTCAAACATGGATCACGATATAACCCCTCTGGGGTGATCCCGAACTGTGCCAAGTGGGAGAAATTACTAGAGTGGATCTGCATTAGGCCAACGGCATATTTTTTCTCAGAGACGACATTCAGAGCGCGAGGATTAAAGCTGGACTCTCTAAATGAGGTGGCCCGCAACAAATCGGGGTCGATACGGTAAACCTGACCAGCGAGATCGAAACAATCGGCGGCACTCACGTTCTGGGATAACAAGAGCATCAGCGTAAACAGTTTTTTCATGTCACTCCCTCTCTGGTCGATGCCTTCATTTTGCCACTGGATAGCAAGCCATGCCAGGTAAACCTCATTCGTTAATATGCCCGGACAGGGTAACGTGCAAATTGCACGGCGAACGGATGCCGCACAATTACCCCGTCACCCTGTCCTATATCGGCGAGAGAGCCACACAGAGCAAGACAACCCCATGAAAAACACCACGCAGAGGATAACGCGAAAATTTCCCGGCGAAATGATGCCGAAAAATTCCCTCGTCACCCTCTGCGTGGTTGTACCGAGTCAGCCCAAAGCTGATATTAGTAGATAGCCTACTCCTCAACCCTAATGCCCCACACCCTTAGCAAATCTTTGATTTGCAGATTAATCATTAAAAATCAGTATCATAACCAACACAGAATTTATGCCTTTAAGTTGATTTAAATCAAAAAAAAGTCCCCAGAGACTCCAAGTAGAGTTTTCAGCGAGTGGAGTCTAGAGTGTCATCAGAGTCAAGCCTTATAGATACTGGATTATACCGAGATTGGACTCCCTTTAGGGTTGGCTTTGTTGCGTTCGATAGAGTCGTATAATCTTTGGTGGATCTGGGGTTAAGCAGCACTATAGACTACATGTAGAGTCCCGCTTAAAATGGTTTTTAATCGTAAGAAAGAGGGATGAAACATGCCAAGAGTCCAAGTGTATCTGAAACATAATTGCATTGAAGAAATACATGGGTTGGTAGAGGAAGATATTCAGGCTGGAGCTAACCCGGCAGAGGTTAGCTTTTCAAGCAAGGCATGCATGTTATTAGAGCTTGGCTTGCGTGTTTACAATTTAAGGAAGTCTGAACGTGCCGGTGGCGGCCATGATGATTTTGATAGGTTGTTGCTCAAGTCTAGCCTGGAGGCTATGTTCCTCAGCCAACACCTGACTGCAAGACTTGGTAACATGGATAAGGTGGAAAAGGAGTCGTTAAGAGCATCTATTGATAGGAAAATAGCAGAGAAAATGGAGCCTTTCTTCCCTACTTCAGATGATGAAGTGTGACCATAACTTTGATTTTCATAAAATAAAGCCGCCCATGGGACGGCTTTATTTTATTTAGATTTCATGTTATTCATAAGGGAAGCTAAATGGCAACATCTTTAATTTTTTACAAAAGTCCATTTTATCCATGACCTTTGAGGATGCGCTGTAATATGAATTACAGTACCCCGCATTGGTCATCCCATGTGTTGCTATGCCTGCAATGACATTGATTTGTCCGCGAGGGTTTCGATATGGAAATCGATAGTCGAATATTAAGCTTGGATCTAATGGTAATGGGTTTGCTCCTGTTTCCATGTCAGGATCCCAAAATGGATTGGCAACCGTTTCTCCAAGTTGTAAGTTGCCATCGTCATCATAATATATTTCTTGCGCCGACTCTATCATGTTGTATGGAATGCCTACATCGGGGGCGTAGACAGCGTATTCATCTTCATCAAATACACTTCCATCAGAAGAGCTGTCATCTGGCCCATAAAAAGGAAGTAGCCGTCTTACCAAATCACGCTCTCTATCCGTTAACATTCCTGAGTCAATCGCATTGCGAAATGACCTCTCTGTGTTAAAAAAAGAGTGGTTGGCGGAAATGGAATAAATCCATCCTCTGGATACGCTAGATCCTGGGCGATCAGCTATTAACCTGAATTGGTCTTCTGCTACATCTCTGTTTGATGTTGTAGATATATAAACGGATTGTTCAGCTGGGCTTTCTCTAGTCGGGTTATTTTCTGCTACATGGTGATATAACCCCCTATTTTGAGCCCCAGCCCTCAGGGTGAATCCTTGCTCGAAAATATTATCAGTAACAGGGTCTCTTGTGTCGAAACGCCACACTCTCATCGGCTCGTCATCAGCGATAACAGATAGCGATATAATCAACATCATTAATGGTGTGAAGTATTTATGGAGCATAATATTACTCCGTTCTTAGCTCAATGCCTGTGAGATATCCATTGCCATAGCATGCGTTTACCTTTTCGCCAGAAACGTAAGCTAGCTTGATAGTTTCAAAAATGGCGTCACGATTCAGGTAATCTGTTTGTTTTAAGTTTATGAAATACCAGTTATTAGGTGCGTTAGAAAACCTCACGTTAATGCCATAGGCACCACTGGCTTCGGTTGATGCGTTAAAACCAGTAATTAAAACGCCAGCATTATATGTCTGGGTGCAGTGATCTTCGAGTGCATTTCCGGCCCATGTTACGCTTGAGTGGAACCCCAGCATCATCGCTATAACAGAAGGGATAGCATAGGTAGTGATTCTATTCATATTATTTTCCTTTTTCACTTTGAAGGTTTATATCCAATTGGGCGTTTTTAGGCTTTTGATTGAAGAGAAAACCTAAGAACATATGCATATTGGTTTGGACTGTTCTAATCAAATCCAAACTGGCTTTCATCTCACAAAATCAAAAAGCCTCAACAGAATTATTGAAAAATACGGTGTTGTCCATGGATTTGTGACAAGCGAGTCCCTTTTATGTCAGGTGGCTTTTGGAAAACCCTGCAGTGGTGCCACATATGTGTTAATGTGGGGATGTGTAAGTTTGGAGGTAATCTTATGAGTCGCCTGACTATCGACATAACAAACCAGCAGCACCAAAGCCTGAGAATGCTGGCTGCTTTGCAGGGCAAAACCATCAAGCAATATGCCCTGGAAAGACTGTTTCCTGACGATGTTGATGCTAATCAGGCATGGGAGGAACTGAGAGCTCTACTTAGCACGCGTATCAGCGAGGGGCTTGCCGGGAATGTCTCAACTAAAAGCATCAGCGAAATTGTGGGCGAAGAACTGAGCGAGAACAGGGTTTGACCAACTACCTTCTCACTGCCGCAGCAGAAGCTGATCTTCGCGATATCATTCGTTACACCCGCAAATATTGGGGTGATGCTCAAGTTCGCAGCTACATCGCTACGTTGGAACAGGGGATTGCCCGTCTCGCCGATGGGCGCGGTGTGATCAAGGACATGAGTTCGCTTTTTCCGGATCTAAGGATGGGTAGGTATGAGCATCATTACGTTTTTTGTTTGGCACGAGGGCGAGATCCCGCTTTGATCGTGGCTATTTTTCATGAACGCATGGATTTGATGGCGCGACTGAGCGATCGGCTCAAGTTCAATGGGTGATGCTGTTGGTTGTCATCCCGTACAGATAGCTAGCGCACTATGCGATAGGTCACCTCTGGCATGTGATCGCCTTGTTCGCTCGTCCAGCGCCGTGCCGTCAAGGTGCGGGCTTCCTCCTTCAGCGCCCGGTAGCGCTGGGCGCCTTCTCCACTCAGCATGCCGTTCAAGTTGCCGTACTTGGCCAGCCACCGCCTGGGCTTTTGCGGATCCCAGTTTTTGATGGCTTCCCACACCTGCTCGTTCAGGTATTCATCAAACCCCATGTGCTCTGGCTCCTCTCTTGGTTTGTCGCGTTGTTGCAGGTGTGCCGCGATGTGGTGGAGTTATGGTCATTTCTGGTGTACGGAGGGGTAGAGGGAGTGGCGTATCCTGC
>CAZIZA010000265.1:0-5222 GCA_964543555.1 uncultured Pseudomonas sp. | reverse complement strand
TCTTCGGCAGTTCACGCCACTTGTAGTCGCGGTAGATGAACATGGTCACGAAGAACGCCCAGACCACCGCGACAGCCGCCGACTCGGTGGCGGTAAACACGCCGCTGAGGATGCCGCCGAGGATGATGAACATGGTCATCAGGCCCCACAGAGCTTCCACGCAGATCTTCAGCGCCTGACGCAGAGGAATGACTTCGCCCTTGGGATAGTTGCGCTTCTTGGCGAACCATAGGCACAGCGTGGCCAGGGTTACGCTCATCAGCAGACCTGGGCCGATACCTGCCACGAACAGCGCGGCGATGGACACGGTGCCACCGGCCGCCAGCGAATAGATCACCGAGTTGTGGCTGGGCGGGGTGAGCAGTGCCTGTACTGAGCCGGAGACGGTGACAGCAGTGGCAAACTCGCGCGGGTAGCCCTTCTTTTCCATTTCCGGGATCAGTACCGAGCCGACCGAGGCGGTATCGGCCAGGGAGGAGCCGGAGATGGCGCCGAAGAAGGTCGAAGCGGTGATATTGACCAGTGACAGACCACCGCGCACGAAGCCGATCAGCACCCCGGCGAACGCGACCAGACGCCGGGCCATGCCACCTTCGGCCATGATCGCGCCGGCCAGGACAAAGAATGGAATGGCCAGCAGGGAGAATTTGTTCACGCCGCCGGCGATCTGGATCATGACCGCGTGCAGAGGAATATCGATCCACCAGGCGCCGATCAGTGCGGAAACGCCAAGCGAATAAGCAACGGGGACGCGTAGCAGGATAAGGACAATGAAACTGCCCACGAGAATGGCGGCATCCATTTACGCGGCCTCCTTGGAATCTTCAGTGTGTTCGAAGTCGACGGCACGACGCTTGTGCTGATCGCCGTACAGTAGTTGCTCGATGACGAACAGGAGGGTGATGAAGCCGCCCAACGGGATTGGCATGTAGCTGATGCCGACGCGTACCGAGGGCAGGGTGCTGAGGTACTGGTTCCAGGTCGCTATGCAGAGTTTGTACCCCCAAATCAGCATGAACAGCGCGATGCCACCCATGATCAGGCGCACGAACACTGTAATCAGCGGTGCCAGTACGTGTGGCAGACGATCGGTCAGTGAGGTCACCGCCATGTGAGCCCCCGCACGGTAGCCAGCAGCGGCACCGACGAAGGTGAACAGCACCATCAATAGCACTGAAATAGGCTCGGGCCAGCCCAGTCCTTGACCCAGCACGTAACGGCTGAATACGCCCCAGGGGATGATCAATGCCATGATCATGATCGCCAGACCGGCGGTCGCGATACAGGCGCGGTAGATGGCGTCATTGACGCCCAGAACCAGGTTTTTCATGAGACTTCACCGGTTGCGCGGCGCAGGCGATGTGCCCGCACCGCGCGCTTGCGCGTGGATTACTGGACGGCTTCGATGCGCTGAATCAGGTCGGCGAACTGCGCGCCGTACTTCTCACGAACCGGAGCGGTGGCATCGTAGAAGGGCTTGGTATCGACTTCGATGAATTCGACGCCTTCAGCCTTGAGTTTCTCTACGCTGCTGGCACTCTTCGCGTCCCACAGCTGGCGCTCTTCCAGTTGCGCTTCCTTGGCCAGTTTCTTGACCAGTTCCTGCTGTTGCGGCGTCAGCTTGTTCCAGGTGGTCTTGGACATCAGCAGCGGCTCGGGCAGGATCAGGTGGTGGGTCTGGGTGTAGTACTTGGCGGAGCGGAAATGGTTGTGTTCGAGCAGGGTCGGCGGGTTGTTCTCGGCGCCGTCGATCACGCCGCTCTGCAGGGCACTAAAAATTTCACCGGTGTCCATGGCGATGCCGTTTGCCCCCATGGCGTTGAGGGTATCGATAAACAGCGGGTTGCCCATGACACGGATCTTCATACCTTTCAGGTCTTCGATGCTGCGTACCGGCTTCTTGGTGTAGAGGCTGCGGCTGCCGCCGTCCATCCATGCCAGGCCGACCATGTTGAAGTCCGAGTTAGTGATGGCGTCGAGAATTTCCTGGCCGATCTCACCATCAATGATGTTGCGCATGTGATCGACATCGCGGAATACGAACGGCATGTTGAACACGTTGGTGGCAGGCACCACCGAGCCGACCGCGCCGAGGCTGACGCGGGTCAGCTGGACGGCGCCGATCTGGGTCTGTTCGATCACTTCCTTCTCGGAGCCGAGAACGCCGCCGGCGAACATGCGCGACTTGATTTCACCGTTGGTGGCCGTTTCCAGTTTCTTGCCGAGGTTTTCCATGGCGACTACGGTCGGGTAGCCGGCTGGGTGGATTTCGGCAATCTTCAGGGTCATCTCGGCCTGTACGAAGGAGGACAGACCGAGCGCCAGCGGAAGTGTGGCGAGAAGCAACTTGCGTTTGAGGTTCATGCGGAAAACTCCGTCTTGTTGTTGTTGGTGTACAGCAGTGTGAACCCGGTGCCGCGAGCGACCCGGGGTGAATCGGATCAGGGTTTGAAGGCAGGCTCCTCGATACCGCACACCCCGGCTTGCAGGGCGAATACCCCACCGGCCAGTGGCTGGTGGGTCAGATCGCCGTCGGGGCGGATCGAAGTGACGAACAGGGTGTCCAGATTGGCGCCACCGAAGGCGCACATGGCGGGCTTCTTCACCGGTACGGCGAGCGAGCGGTCCAGGCGGCCATCCGGGGTGAAGCGGTGGACCAGGCCTTCGTCATTGCCGCAAATCCAGTAGCAGCCGTCGACATCCATCGCTGCGCCGTCGGGGCGGCCCGGATGCTGCTTCATGTCGATGAACAGGCGGCGGTTGTGCGGCGTGCCGCTCTCTGTGTCGTAATCGAAGGCCCAGACGCTTTGTACGCTCGGGTGCGAGTCGGAGAGGTACATGGTGCGGCCGTCAGGGCTGAAGGCCAGGCCGTTGGGCACGATGAGGTCGTCGAGCACTTGTTGCAGCTGGCCGTCGTAGCAATACAGAGCACCGACGCGTGCGCCCTGGGCCATGTCCAGCAGCATGGTGCCGGCCCAGAAACGGCCCTGACGGTCACAGCGTCCATCGTTGAAACGCATCTGCGGACGGGCGTGTTCGACCTGTGCCAGGCATTCGGCCTGCACCTTGCCGTTGTTCTGCAGGCGCAGGTGGAAGAGGCCACTCTGCATGCCGGCGAGCCAGCCGCCGGCAGGGTGCATGGCGATGCAGGCCAGCATCTCGTCAGCCTGCCAGCTCTGTGTCTGGCCGGTGGTGGCAGACCAGCGATACAGGCGTCCGGCAGGAATGTCAGTCCAGTACAGGGCCTGTTCGGCTGTGTTCCAAACCGGGCTTTCACCCGTGGCGTTGCGCGCATCGACAATCAGTTCGGCTGTCATGGCTGTGGCGCTCTACTTATTGTTATGGCTTGGGGCGGTTGCGGCGTTCGGTTCAGTCGTCACCGAACGGGCCGGCAGCCACGAAGGCGCCGCCCTGGTAAATGCGCGCCGGATCGTCGGCGGCCGGCATCGGCTGCGCTTCCACCTTTTCGCGGAACACTTCCGAGCTATCCTTGGGTTTGAAGCCCAGGTGTGCGGCCTGGCTATTGTCCCACCACACATCGCGGTTATCCGACATGCCGTAGACCACGGTGTGGCCGACGTTCTCGGTATAGAGGCTGCGTTCGAGCAGGTGGGTAAGGTCGTCGTAGCTCAGCCAGGTGCTCATCATGCGGCGGTTGGCGGGTTCGGGGAACGAGGAGCCGATGCGGATGCTGACGGTTTCGATGCCGTAGCGATCGAAGTAGAAGCTGGCCATGTCCTCGCCATAGGACTTGGACAGGCCGTAGTAGCCATCCGGACGGCGCTGACAATTGGCGTCGAGATGTTCGTCCTGCTTGTAGAAGCCGATGACGTGGTTGGAGCTGGCGAACACCACGCGCTTCACGCCATGGCGGCGGGCTGCTTCATACACATGGAATACGCCGCAGATGTTGGCACCGAGGATTTCTTCGAAGGGGCGCTCGACCGAGACACCGCCGAAGTGCAGGATGACGTCTACACCTTCGATCAGTTGATGCACGGCGGCTTTGTCTGCCAGGTCGCAACGCACCACTTCCTCGTGGGGGCCGGCAGCAGGAGCCATCTCACCGATGTCGGACAGGCGCAGGATGGTGGCGTAGGGGCGCAGACGTTCGCGCAGTACCTTGCCCAGTCCGCCGGCGGCGCCGGTCAGCAGCAGGCGATTGAAGGGGCGCAGTTCGCTGGAGATCGTGGTCATGGCAGTGCCTGGACTCTGGTCGCTTGTTGTTATTGGTTTGTCATACGTTGTCGTATGACTTGGTCTGATTATCAGCACCCTCACGGGCAATGTCAACGCGGCAATGGGCGATAATTACAAAATCAGGACGATCCGAGCGTGTTCTTTCTGCCCTGCGAAGTAGACCGGATAAATTCCCTGTGATCATGTCTGGCAGGCTCTAGAACAGACGCTCTGGGGGAGTAGTCAGGGGGAGGGATAGCGGTAGCTGATTATCGCTCGATGCAGTCAGAGTCGCTGCAGGCCGGGATGGCATTGTTGTTGTATGACAACGTATCTCGTTTTTTGTCTGGCCGTGGTGCAGGCGGCAATCCCGCGTGACCCTTGGCCGTACAACAACTTGGCATGGCCCAAGCGGTCCATGATCGTTACCAGGGGGCTTCCCCGGTATGCCCAGCCGGCTGCGCCTGTGGGTAGATCTGTCCTGGCAAGCCGTCGAAAAACATAGGCGAAGCAGGTCGATCGAGGCAAAGGAGCCGAAAAAGCGCAGATTACCTGTTGTAAATAGGCAATTTACGGTTGTTTTTAACGACTACCGGACAGTGCCGGTCGTTTTTCAACGGCCTGCTGGATGAAGTCACAGCCGCTCGGTCGGGGGCGGCGCTATCTCGAACGGATGCGCCAGGTATTCACGGGTTAACCACACCGAGCCTGAGGTGTGTTGCCTCAGGCCAGACGCAGATGGTTGTCCCACAGGCCGGCAGGCAACTCCAGTGCCTTGGCCAGGATGCGCTCGCCGCTGCAGTCGTAGAGCCTGCAGCGGCCCTGGCCGGAGGTGACGACGAAACCGTCGGCGACCGCACCTACGCCTGCGCAGTCAGGCAAAGGCACGTCGAGGCGCACCTGGGCACTGTCCAGGTCCCAGATGAAGAAGCGGTTGCCGCGCGGTGCGGTCATCGCCAGCAGGCGCAGGTCGTCGTGGATGGCAACACTGGCGGTGTACTGGTTCATCGCCACACGCTGCGGCTCGCCCAGGGCGAACGGCT
>CAZIZA010000264.1:0-5227 GCA_964543555.1 uncultured Pseudomonas sp. | reverse complement strand
CCTTCATCGATGTCGCCCAGTTCCTTCTGAATGGCCTTCATCTGCTCATTCAGGTAGTACTCGCGCTGGCTGCGCTCCATCTGTTTCTTCACACGGCCACGGATGCGCTTCTCGACCTGCAGCAGATCGATCTCGGCATCCAGCAACGCCAGCACGTGCTCGACACGGGCAGACAGCGAGGTGATTTCGAGGATTTCCTGCTTCTGCTCGATCTTCAGCGCCATGTGCGCAGCCATGGTATCGACCAGACGGCTGGGCTCATCGATGCTATTGAGCGAGGACAGCACTTCGGCCGGCACTTTCTTGCCAAGCTGGACGTACTGCTCGAACTGGCTAAGCAAACTGCGCGTGAACACTTCTGACTCACGCTCGATCGCCTCACCCTCTTCGATCAGTTGCACCTCGGCCCGGCAGTGATCATCGAGCTCGATGAAGCGCTCGATGGAGCCACGCTGCTCACCCTCCACCAGCACCTTGACGGTGCCATCCGGCAGCTTGAGCAATTGCAGGACAGTGGCAACAGTACCCACGCGATACAGGTCCTGATCGCCCGGATCGTCCACCGCCGGATTCTTCTGGGCTACCAGCAGAATCTGCTTGTCGCCCGTCATCGCTGCCTCGAGGGCCTCGATGGATTTCTCACGCCCGACGAAAAGCGGGATGACCATGTGCGGATAGACCACTACATCGCGCAATGGCAGGAGAGGCAATTCGATGGTTGTCTTCATGATGTCGGCTCAGCGGCGGCCCTAAGGCCGTAAACAGGCGGGATTACCCTTGGCTTTTAAGATGGGGGTAGCTCCCGCAAAAAACAAGCGCAATGTCCAGAAAAGCGAAGGGGCCCGAAGGCCCCTTCTTTGCAACGTATGACAGCCGTCAGGCGTCTGGCGCGACCTTCGCCGGCGGCTCGCTGTTCTCGTAGATCAGCAGCGGCTTGGACGAACCCTCGATGACACTCTCATCGATCACCACCTTGCTCACGTCCTGCTGGGACGGGATCTCGTACATGGTATCGAGCAGGATGCCTTCGAGAATCGAGCGCAGGCCACGTGCGCCAGTCTTTCGCTCCAGCGCCTTCTGCGCGACGGATTTCAGCGCATCGGAGCGGAATTCCAGATCCACGCCTTCCATCTCGAACAGCTTGGCGTACTGCTTGGTCAGTGCATTCTTCGGCTCGGTGAGAATCTGCACCAGAGCAGCTTCATCCAGCTCTTCCAGGGTCGCAATCACCGGCAGGCGACCGACGAACTCGGGAATCAGGCCGAACTTGACCAGATCGTCCGGCTCGACCTCACGCAGGGACTCACCGATCTTCTTGCCTTCCTGCTTGCTGCGCACTTCCGCACCAAAGCCGATGCCACCCCGGGTGGAACGAGCCTGGATGACTTTCTCGAGGCCGGCAAAGGCACCGCCACAGATGAACAGGATATTGCGCGTATCGACCTGCAGGAATTCCTGCTGCGGATGCTTGCGCCCGCCTTGCGGCGGAACCGAAGCCACAGTGCCTTCGATCAGTTTCAGCAGCGCCTGCTGCACGCCCTCACCCGACACGTCGCGGGTGATCGACGGGTTATCAGACTTGCGCGAGATCTTGTCGATTTCGTCGATATAGACGATGCCCATCTGGGCCTTTTCGACATCGTAATCGCACTTCTGCAGCAGCTTCTGAATGATGTTCTCGACGTCCTCACCGACATAACCGGCTTCGGTCAGGGTGGTGGCGTCAGCGATGGTGAACGGCACATTGAGCAGACGCGCCAGCGTTTCCGCCAGCAGCGTCTTGCCGGAACCGGTCGGTCCGATCAGCAGAATATTACTCTTGCCCAGCTCGACATCATCTTTCTTGTCGCGCTGATTAAGACGCTTGTAGTGGTTGTATACCGCTACCGACAGCACTTTCTTGGCGCGCTCCTGACCAATCACATACTGATCGAGGATGCCGCTGATTTCCTTGGGTGCCGGGAGTTTGTGCGCGCTGCTCTCGGCCTGTGCTTCCTGCACCTCCTCGCGGATGATGTCATTGCACAGGTCGACGCATTCGTCGCAGATGAAGACGGAAGGACCGGCGATCAACTTGCGCACTTCATGCTGGCTTTTGCCGCAGAAGGAGCAATAAAGCAGTTTGCCGTTGTCCTCACCGTTACGGGTATCAGTCATTCGATCAATCCAATACGGTAGGCTTGAAACACAAGATGAAGGCAAATGCGGGCATTTTCAAGGGCGCAGGTCGCGCCGATCAACAATACCCGCAATCAGCGCCTTATCTAGACCGGCATTTGACGCTTTTCGTGCACGGCATCGACGAGACCATATTCCACGGCGCGCGATGCGCTCATGAAGTTGTCGCGATTGGTATCACGCTCGATGGTTTCCAGACTTTGACCGGTGTGATGCGCCAGCAGCTCGTTCAGACGCTCACGAATGAACAGGATTTCCTTGGCATGGATCTCGATGTCCGAAGCCTGGCCCTGGAAACCGCCCAGCGGCTGGTGGATCATCACACGCGAGTTCGGCAGGCAGAAACGCTTGCCCTTGGCGCCGCCAGCCAACAGGAAAGCACCCATGCTGCAGGCCTGACCGATGCACGTGGTGGACACGTCGGCCTTGATGAACTGCATGGTATCGTAGATCGCCATGCCAGCGGTTACCGAACCGCCCGGCGAGTTGATGTACAGGTGGATGTCCTTGTCCGGGTTCTCTGCTTCCAGAAACAGCAACTGGGCGCAGATCAGGTTGGCCATGTAGTCCTCGACCGGGCCAACCAGAAAGATAACGCGCTCCTTGAGCAGGCGCGAGTAGATGTCATAGGCACGCTCGCCACGAGCGGACTGCTCGATGACCATCGGCACCAGGCCGCCAGCGGCCTGGATTTCAGGCATGTTTTGCATAAAAGGATTGCGGGACATGTCTTGCGCTCACTCCCTAATAGTCATGTCTCAAATACGCATAAGCCAGCACGGAGGCTGGCTTATGATGGTGTTCTCGAACGAGGTTACCAGATCAATCGGCTTTAGGAGCTTCCGCCGGCTTGACTGCGTCTTCGTAGGAAACCGCTTTATCGGTCACGTTGGCCTTCTGCAGAACAGTATCTACAACTTGCTCTTCCAGTACAACCGAACGCACTTCGTTCATTTGCTGGTCGTTCTTGTAGTACCAGGCAACGACCTGCTCAGGCTCTTGGTAAGCCGAGGCCATTTCTTCGATAAGTTCGCGTACGCGGGCTTCGTCAGGCTTCAGGTCGAACTGCTTGACCACTTCAGCGACGATCAGGCCCAGCACGACACGGCGCTTGGCTTGCTCTTCGAACAGCTCAGCCGGCAGCTGATCAGGCTTGATGTTGCCACCGAACTGCTGAACGGCCTGCACGCGCAGACGGTTCACTTCGTTACCGATCAGCGCCTTCGGCACTTCAACCGGGTTGGCAGCCAGCAGGCCGTCCATTACCTGGTTCTTGACCTTGGACTTGATGGCCTGACGCAGCTCGCGCTCCATGTTCTTGCGAACTTCGGCGCGGAAGCCTTCAAGACCGCCTTCCTTGATACCGAACAGGGCGAAGAATTCGTCGTTCAGCTCAGGCAGTTGCGGCGCGGAAACGCTGTTCACGGTGACGCTGAACTCGGCGGTCTTGCCTGCCAGATCGAGGTTCTGGTAGTCCTCAGGGAAGGTCGGGTTGATCACGCGCTCCTCACCGGCCTTGGCACCGACCAGGGCGTCTTCGAAGCCCGGGATCATGCGACCGGAGCCCAGCACCAGCTGAGTGCCCTTGGCGCTACCGCCAGCGAAGGCTTCGCCATCGATCTTGCCCACGAAGTCGATGTTCAGCTGATCGCCATTTTCGGCAGCACGCTCAACAGCTTCGAAACGGGTGTTCTGCTTGCGCAGGATGTCGAGCATGTTGTCGACGTCGCTGTCAGCGACATCAGCTTGCAGACGCTCGATAGCGATCGACTCAAAACCGGAAACCTGGAACTCGGGGAACACTTCAAAAGTAGCGACGTATTCCAGATCCTTGCCCTTCTCGAAGGACTTGGGCTCGACAGCCGGAGCACCGGCCGGATTCAGCTTCTGCTCAACCACAGCTTCGTAGAAGGTAGCCTGGATCAAGTCGCCCAGGGCTTCCTGACGAGCAGCGTCCTCATAACGCTGACGGATCACGCTCATCGGCACCTTGCCAGGACGGAAGCCAGGAACCTTGGCACGACGGGCAGTCTGCTGCAGACGCTTGTTGACTTCGGTCTCGATGCGCTCGACGGGTACGCCGACAGTCATGCGGCGCTCAAGAGCAGAAGTGCTTTCAACAGAAACTTGCATGGATATTCCTCGTTGCACAGACATAAGCCGGCTCGAACCGGCCCCGAATCAAGGCCAAGCATTCTAGAGGGTCAATGTGCAGAAGTCACCCTAGAAGCAGGCGGCAGTCGGGAGGGGCTATATAAAGATGGTGCGGACGGAGAGACTCGAACTCTCACACCTTGCGGCGCCAGAACCTAAATCTGGTGTGTCTACCAATTTCACCACGTCCGCGTGGCTTTGCAGCTTAAAACAAAAACGCCAGGCTTTTGGCCTGGCGTTTTGGAATATGGGGTGGACGATGGGAATCGAACCCACGACACCAGGAGCCACAATCCTGTGCTCTACCAACTGAGCTACGCCCACCATATTGCATTTGCTTACTCGTTTTTGCCTGACCGCCAAATGGCGCACCCGGCAGGACTCGAACCTGCGACCATCCGCTTAGAAGGCGGATGCTCTATCCAGCTGAGCTACGGGCGCTTATCCATCCGCTAGCGCAGACTTACAAGCTTTCGACTTGAGCTTTGCCACAAGGGCTTTACTCTTGCCGTCTCACCCAGCGAGTGGCTGTTCCTGAGAAGCGGGGCGAATGTTATAGACGCCTCCCAACCTCGTCAACAGAAATTTTCAAAAAAATTCAGCGATTTAAAGGAGTTACGCGAAAACGACGGCAGGCGCCTTTGCCCAAGTGAGCGCCCATGCGAGAATGCGCGTCCTTTTTTCATCCTTATTAATGGTTAACCAGCGCAATGACCGCACAACTGATCGACGGCAAGGCGATCGCCGCCAGCCTCCGCCAGCAGATTGCCCAACGTGTCGCCGAACGCCGCCAGCAAGGCCTTCGTGCGCCAGGCCTGGCCGTGATCCTGGTGGGCACCGATCCTGCCTCCCAGGTCTATGTGTCACACAAACGCAAGGATTGCGAAGAAGTCGG
>CAZIZA010000263.1:0-5257 GCA_964543555.1 uncultured Pseudomonas sp. | reverse complement strand
GCGTCGATGTGACCAGCCTGATGCGCGCTGCCACGCAATTATTGAAAAGCGGTCAAATTCAGAGCGGTGGTAGCACTATCACCATGCAGGTGGCGAAGAACTTCTTCCTAACCAGTGAGCGCAGCTTTTCACGCAAGGCAACCGAGATTCTCCTGGCCCTGCAGATTGAGCGGGAGCTGAGCAAGGACGAAATCCTTGAGCTCTATGTCAACAAGATTTATCTCGGCCATCGCGCCTATGGCATCGAAGCCGCTGCGCAGGTCTATTACGGCAAGTCGATTCGCGATCTGAACCTGGCTCAGATGGCCATGATCGCCGGCCTGCCGAAAGCCCCGTCGCGCTATAACCCCCTGGTCAACCCGACACGCGCCAAGGAGCGCCGCGACTGGATTCTTGGTCGCCTGTATCGTCTTGGCCGGATCGACCAGAGCAGCTACGAGCAAGCCCTGGCAGAAGAAGTCGATGCTCGCTATCACGTACCCGCACCTGAACTGAGCGCACCCTATATAGCCGAGATGGCCCGTGCAGAAATGGTGGGCCGCTATGGCAGCGAGGCTTATACCGAAGGCTTCAATGTCACCACCACCGTGCCCAGCCAGCTTCAGGAAGTGGCCAACACCGCGCTGCGTGACGGACTGATCAGCTACGACCAACGTCACGGCTATCGTGGCCCCGAGAGTCGCCTGCCTGGAATGAGCCGCGACACCTGGCTGGCCGAACTGTCCAAATTCCGCAGCATAGGTGGCCTTGAGCCCGCAGTGGTCAGCCAGGTCGAGAAAAGTGGGATCCTGGTGCTGACCCGTAACGGCGAAGAACAAGCCGTATCCTGGGACAGCATGAAGTGGGCCCGCCCCTACCTCAACACCAACAGCATGGGACCGCGCCCTCAGCAACCTGCCGATGTCGTGCAGCCTGGCGATATCGTACGCATTCAGCGCCAGGGCGATGGCAGCCTGCGCTTTACTCAGGTACCAGCAGCTCAAAGCGCGCTGGTGTCACTTGACCCTTACAGCGGAGCCATTCAGGCACTGGTTGGCGGTTTCTCCTTCGATCAGAGCAACTATAACCGTGCCATACAGGCCAAGCGCCAGCCAGGCTCGAGCTTCAAACCCTTCATTTACAGTGCAGCGCTCGACAGCGGCTACACCGCTGCGACCCTGGTGAATGATGCGCCCATCATTCTCTCCGACGATTACCTGTCACAGAAATGGCGACCAAAGAACGATAACAACACCTTCCTCGGGCCGATTCGTATGCGCGAAGCGCTGTACAAGTCGCGTAACCTGGTTTCCATCCGCTTGCTGCAGGACATGGGCATTGACCGCAGCCTGCGCTATATCGAACGCTTTGGCTTCGCCCCGCAGGATCTGCCACGCAACCTGTCGCTGGCCCTCGGCACTGCCAGCCTGACGCCAATGGAAATTGCCGAAGGCTGGGCCACGTTCGCCAATGGCGGCTACAAGATCGAACCCTACCTGATCGAACGCATCGATGACCGCAATGGCAAGCCACTGTTCCACGCCAACCCGGCACGAGTTCCTGGCAGCCTGCCGACCGAGGAGAATGCCAACCTGATGGTTAACGCGGCCGACGGCCTGCCGCCAGAGGAACCGAAGGTCGCCGAGCAGATCATCGACGAGCGCACGGCATACATCATGACCAGCATGCTGCAGGACGTGATCAAGCGCGGCACCGGCCGCCGCGCCCTGGCGCTGGGCCGTGACGACCTGGCGGGCAAGACCGGTACCACCAACGAATCCAAGGACAGCTGGTTCTCCGGCTACAACGCCGACTACGTGACCACTGTCTGGGCTGGCTTCGATCAGCCGGAAAGCCTGGGTCGCCACGAGTACGGTGGCACGGTGGCGCTACCGATCTGGATGAACTACATGGGGCCCATACTCAAGGATCGCCCCAACCATCTGCCCAAAGAGCCCAAGGGCATTCTCACGCTACGTGTCGACCCGATCAGCGGGCGCGCCGCAGCACCCGGTACCCCGGACGCCTACTTCGAGCTATTCAAAAGCGAGGACTCCCCACCCCCGATGAGTGAGTTCGAGCCTGGCATGGGCGCACCTGGCAGCCCATTACCGGCTGACGAAATGGCGCCAATCGATTTGTTCTAGAACCGGTGGGTCGTTGAGAAGCACCGCAAACCTTCAACGACCCGCCAGGCTCAGCGACAGCAAGCGCCGCCTTGAGGCGAACCACGGACAATAAAAAACCCGCCTAAGCGGGTTTTTTATTGCACGACTGATCAGCCGTTGAACACATCATCCACCGATTTCAGCGGATAGTGCTTCGGATAGGGCAGGGTCGCCACACCGGATTCGATGGCAGCCTTGGCCACAGCATCGCACACCACGGTGATCAGACGCTGATCCATTGGCTTCGGGATAATGTATTCGCGGCCGAACGACAGCTCGATACCACCATAGGCATCGCACACGTCCTGCGGTACCGGCAGTTTGGCCAGGTCACGCAGGGCCAGCGCGGCAGCGATCTTCATTTCTTCATTGATACGGGTTGCACGAACGTCCAGCGCACCGCGGAAGATGAACGGGAATCCGAGTACGTTGTTGACCTGGTTCGGGTAGTCGGAACGACCGGTGGCCATGATCACGTCGTTGCGCGTCTCGTGGGCCAGCTCCGGCTTGATTTCCGGATCAGGGTTGGAGCAGGCGAAGACGATCGGGTTCGGAGCCATGCGCTTGAGGTCTTCCGGGCTCAGCAGATTGGAACCGGAGAGACCAACGAATACATCGGCACCGTCCAGCGCATCGGACAGCGTGCGCTTGTCGGTTTCACTGGCAAATACGGCCTTGTACTGGTTCAAGTCGTCGCGCCCAGCATGGATGACGCCCTTGCGGTCGACCATGAAGATGTTCTCGACCTTGGCGCCCATGCTCACCAGCAGCTTCATGCAGGAAATGGCAGCCGCACCAGCGCCCAGGCAGACGATCTTCGCTTCTTCGAGGGTTTTGCCAGCAATTTCCAGGGCATTAAGCATGCCGGCAGCCGTCACGATTGCAGTGCCATGCTGATCATCGTGGAATACCGGGATGTCGCACTGCTCGATCAGCGCGCGTTCGATCTCGAAGCACTCCGGGGCCTTGATATCCTCCAAGTTGATGCCGCCGAAGGTGATGGAGATGCGCTTTACCGTGTCGATAAAGGCCTGTGGGCTCTCGGAGTCGACTTCAATATCGAACACGTCGATGCCGGCGAAACGCTTGAAGAGTACGCCCTTACCTTCCATGACCGGCTTGGATGCCAGCGGGCCAAGGTCGCCCAGACCGAGGATGGCGGTACCGTCGGAGATTACGGCAACCAGGTTGCCTTTACCGGTATAGCGGTAGGCCAACTCGGGGTCGCGGGCGATTTCACGTACCGGCTCGGCGACACCCGGGCTGTAGGCCAGTGACAGGTCGCGGGCAGTAGCAGTGGCTTTGGTCAACTCGACGCTGAGCTTACCGGGACGGGGCTGAGCATGATATTCGAGAGCGGCAGTTTTTAGATCTGACATAGTGGCATTTCCGCTTTTATTGGCTGTTGAACGGGCAGGCGGCCGAGGATACGCAAGTTGTATACACCTGCCAAGACCGTTCGGTCGCGATTGAAGCGCCGTGCTAGCGCAGCGTTTTCAGCCACTCGCCAGGGCGCGGCTCACCGCTTGGGTAGAGCCCGTTGAGCAGGCGCAACTGGGCCTCACCGTCGGCCGGCAGCGGTGAGTCCTTGGCCAGAGCTGACAGGCTCTGGCCGGTCTTAGCCCTTACCAGATGCAGGCGCACCGGCTCGGCCAGCTTGCGTTCGGACGCCTTCAGCGGCCGATAACTGCGGATGATCTCGAGGAACCGTTGATCCTCGGTTTCCAGCGAAGCACGCCCTTTCACTGCCGCCACGAACAGGTAAGCGCTGTCGCCGCGATAGATCACCGCTACGCGACGCGCCGACTGCCCCTGCAACACTGCCGTATAACCTTGCAGGGCGCCCACTCGCAGCTCCTCGCCGGCAACCAGACGCTGATTGCCGACTCGCCTGCGCAGGAATTCGGCAGGCGAAAGCTGCTTGTCCGCCGCCTCCAGGGTCATGGCGATAAAGGCTTGCTCATCCGGGGTGTGGCCGATCAGCACATCCGGGCGATTGACCAGTTGCCAACCCTGCGGATAGGTCAGGGTGAAGTCCAGTTCACCATGATAGAAATGGCGTCCCCGGCGAATACCGCTGGCGGCCGAATCGCCAAACACCAGACCATCGAGCATCTGCAGGAAATTGTCGCGGCCCACTTCCTGATTGCCGCCCACCAGCGCACGCGCCGGCCCGATCACCTCCTGCAGACGACGGTCATTGTCCGGATGGGTGTCGAACAAACCGTGGTAACCACCCGCCGCCGGTGCCTCTCCACGCCGGGTCGCCTGCTCGCGGGCGAAATCCTCCTGCGCCTTGAGCACCTTGACCACTTCGATCATCGCCTGCGGATCGTAGCCACCACGCGCCAGGTATTGCGCGCCCAGACCGTCGGCCTCCAACTCCATGTCGCGCCCATAGCCACGCACGAAGGCATTACCCATGGCACTGGTCAGATCACCTACCGCCCCGACACCGGTACCGATGGCCGCAGCCTGACCGAGCAGCCCCCAGGCCGTGGACTGACTTTGCTGGCGCACGCTGTGGCGTGCGGTCACGTGACCGACTTCGTGCCCCAGCACGGCCGCCAGTTCCGCCTCGGAGTTAAGGTAGGCGAGCAGGCCACGATGGATATAGATGTAGCCGCCTGGCAAGGCAAAGGCGTTGACGTCCGGGCTGTCCACCAGGGTGAAGACATAGTTCAGCTGATTGCGATGGCTGCTGCGTGCCACCCGCTCGCCGACGCGCTGGATATAGGCCTGCAGCTTGGCGTCCTCATAGCGCGGATACTGCTTGAGGATTTCCTGGTTGTAACGCGCGCCAAGATCCAGTTCCTGGCGCTCGCTCATCATCACGAAGTCGGTGCGGCCCGTGGCGGGATTGACCGCGCAACCCGCCAGCCAGCCGCAGACAAGACAAAGCGTCAATGCACGCATCATGGCAACACCTCCAGCATCGCCGCATGGGTAAGCGGCAGCATCCAGCGCGCCTGCCCGGATTTCAAGCCACCACGACTCTGGCGATCGATGACCCAACCACGCGCCTCAACCTGTCACCCCTTGAGTTTCTCCAGGGCACGCACGTCGAACTCACCCAGCAGTTCCGGCGCCACGCGCAGTACCCGACCACC
>CAZIZA010000262.1:0-5268 GCA_964543555.1 uncultured Pseudomonas sp. | reverse complement strand
CCGTGTTTCAGCGCGGCCACCTGGAGCTGCGCGGCCAAATGCTGCCAGTCGTGCATCTGCGCGAGCTGTTCGAAGACGACAGCCCACGCCCACGTCGCGAAAGCGTGGTGGTGGTGCAGCAAGCAGGATTACGCGCTGGCTTGGTGGTAGATCAGTTGCTCGGTGAGTTCCAGACCGTGATCAAGCCGTTGGGCAATGTGTTTTCCGCCAGCTCGGGCCTCGCTGGATTCACCAGGCTCGGCGATGGGATGGTGGCGCTGATACTCGATATCCCCAACCTGCTCAGTCAGCTCACTCGCACCCCGGAAAGCCCGCAGCGGGCGAGGACCGAAGCATGAATGAAGTCGCCCTCGAGACGGAAAAATCAACCCAGCAGTACCTGACGTTCACGCTCACCGGGGAACACTATGCGGTCGACTCGCTGAATGTCAGAGAAATCCTCGAATACACCCGTTTCACTCCGGTACCGCGCATGCCTGCGGCAGTGCGCGGCGCCATCAACCTGCGCGGCTCGGTGGTACCGGTGATCGACCTGCAGGCACGCTTCGGTGGCCCACGCACCGAACTGAACAAACGCACCTGCATCGTCATCCTCGATGTGCCCGACGAGGATCGCCAGCAACCGCTGGGCGTACTGGTCGACGCGGTCAATGCAGTTCGGGAAATCGAAAAAACGGAAATTCAGCCTGCTCCGGCCTTCGGCAGCCACCTCCGCAGCGAATTCATCACCGGCGTCATTCGCCTGGGTGACCGTTTCATCACACTTCTGGCGCTCGATCAGGTTCTCGACCTGGAAGCGCTCGGCAAACCAGCCACCTGCGATGGTGGCTAGCCTCCCGACTCCGGTCTCACCTGCGACTACCCCAGCAAAGGATCTTCACCATGCTCAGCAAATTCAAGATCGGTACCAGGCTCATCATCGCGTTCATTCTGGTCGCCAGTATCAGTGCCATAGTCGGTCTGGTCGGGCTCTCCAACAGCTCCACCATGAACGACCTGGCAGACGCGCTATATGACCGTGAGCTGATGGGCCTCTCCTACATCAAGGAGGCCAACATCAACTTGATCTATATCGGTCGTGCCCGCTCCAACTTCCTGCTTGCCACGAACCAGAGCGAGCGCGATCGAATCCGAGCCGAGATTGATCGTTACAGCGAGAGCGCTCGTGAAAACGTAGACGCAGCCCGTGCGTTGTTTGCTACCGAGCGATCGCTGGAGCTGTTCCGCGAAATGGACGCTACCTGGGCTGATTATCAGAGCACCATGGCCCAGGCCCTGCAAACTGCATCCCAGCAGGATTTCTACCTGGAGAACCCCGAGCTGCAGCGCCAGCTGGGTCAGGTTCGGGAGCGCGGAGACAAGCTCGATCAGATCATGACCGAGCTTTCACGCGGCAAGGAGAGCAACGCCAAACAAGCCAACGCAGACGCCAACGCTTTGTACCAAAGCAGCCGCAACATCATGATCGGTGTGATTTTCGGTGGCGTGTTGTTCGGTATCGGCCTGGGTCTGCTGATCAGCCGCAGCATCACGCATCCGCTGAATCAGGCGGTGGATGCTGCCAACCGCCTGGCTGACGGCGATCTCAGTGTGCGCCTGGACAGTGATGCCCGCGACGAGACCGGCCAACTGCTGGCGGCGATGGGTAACATGAGCGAGAAACTCACCCAGATCATCTCTGAAGTACGTGGCTCTGCCGACTCGCTGTCCAGTGCCTCCGAGGAAATCTCCTCCACGGCGCAGAGCATGAGCCAGGCGGCCTCCGAGCAAGCGGCTTCGGTTGAGGAAACCAGTGCTTCGATGGAGCAGATGTCAGCCTCCATCTCGCAGAACACCGAAAACGCCAAAGTCACCGACGGCATGGCCAGCAAAGCCTCCAACGAAGCCAGCGAAGGTGGTCAGGCCGTGAAGGACACCGTCAGTGCGATGAAGACCATCGCCGACAAGATCGGCATCGTCGACGACATCGCCTATCAGACCAACCTGCTGGCACTCAACGCCGCCATCGAGGCAGCCCGCGCCGGCGAGCATGGCAAGGGCTTCGCCGTTGTGGCCGCAGAAGTGCGCAAACTGGCCGAGCGCAGCCAGGTAGCCGCGCAGGAAATCGGCGAAGTGGCGAAGAACAGCGTGGCCTTGGCCGAACGCGCCGGCACCCTGCTCGATGAAATCGTGCCATCGATCGCCAAGACCTCCGACCTGGTGCAGGAAATCGCGGCAGCATCGGAAGAGCAAAGCAGTGGCGTCAACCAGATCAGCACGGCGATGAACCAGCTCAGCGACCTGACCCAGCAGAATGCCTCCGCTTCCGAAGAGCTGGCTGCCACAGCCGAGGAAATGAGCGGCCAGGCCGAACAACTGCAGCAGCTGATGGACTTCTTCCGTCTCGGTGGTGCCGACCGCGCTGCTGGCCCGGCTCGCAGCAAGACCCAGCAGCGCAGCAACAGCAAACTTCGTGCACCGCGCGAGGAAGAAGAAAGTGCCGCGCCCAGCATGGCGGCGGGCCTGCCTGCCGGATACGTACGCTTCCAGGAGTAGGTCGATGAGCGCCAGCCCCAGATTGCTAGCCGGCGTTATTGCACCGGCCGGGCAGTACCTGACCTTCACCCTGGCCAGGGAAATTTTCGCCGTAGAAATCCAGGTCGTACGGGAAATCATCGAGTACGGCAAGTTGACCGGCGTGCCGATGCTGCCGCCGAGCATCCTCGGCGTCATCAACCTGCGTGGCGCCGTGGTGCCGGTCATCGACCTGGGCGTGCGCTTCGGCGGCTCGGCCACGATCATCGGCCCACGCACCTGCATCGTGATTCTGGAGATCGCTCAACATGACGGTATCCAGGTGATCGGCATGGTGGTCGATGCAGTCAATGAAGTGCGCGAACTCGCCGCTGGAGAAATCGAGCCGTCACCGAGTTTCGGCAGCCACATCCGCGCCGATTTCATTCTCGGCATGGGCAAGCTGGACGAACGCCTGGTGGTCATGCTCGACGTCAGCCGGGTGATTTCAGCAGAAGATCGCGAGCTGCTCGGGCAGGCCCAGAACCTGGCTCACGAATCGAGAACGGGTTGATATGCACACCAGCGCGCCCATCGCACTCACCGATCTGGAGTTCGGCCAGTTTCGCCGCCTGCTTCACGATATCGCCGGCATTCACCTCTCCGACGCCAAGAAACCCCTGGTGGCTGGCCGCCTCAACAAGCGCCTGCGCAACTTCGCCATGGCCAGCTATGGCGAATACTTCAAATGCCTGGGCAAGGATGCCCAGGAACTGCAGATCTGCATCGATCTGCTCACCACCAACGAGACCTACTTCTTCCGCGAGCCGAAGCACTTCGACTTCCTCCGCGAATGCCTGAGCAAACCCGGTGGGGTGCCCTCGGGACGCCCCTTGCGCATCTGGAGCGGCGCCTGCTCCAGCGGCGAGGAGCCCTACACAATCGCCTTGCTGCTGGCAGACATTCTTGGCGAACACCCCTGGGAAATACTCGCCTCGGATATCAGCCATCGGGTGTTGGAGCGCGCCCGCACCGGTGTCTATGCACTGGAAGATCGTGACAACATCCCCCGCCACCTACTGGTCAAGCATTGCCTGCGTGGAGTGGGCAAGAACGAGGGGCTGATGATGATCACACCTGCGCTACGCCAGCGCGTGCGCTTTAGCCAAATCAACCTGAACACAACCCTTCCAAACGTAGGGCTTTTCGATACTATTTTCCTACGTAACGTGATGATCTATTTCGATGCGGATACGAAACGCCGTGTGGTCGAGCGATTGATCAAGCATTTACGTCCGGGCGGCTATTTCATTATTAGCCATTCGGAAAGCCTCAACGGCGTTAGCGAAACACTAAGGCTCATCAAGCCATCCATCTACTGCAAGCCCGATGACCAGTTCGCCTAGCATTACTGAAGTTTACCTGCAGCCTGGCGACTACCACTTCGGCGGTGCCTACACAAGAATTCGTACACTGCTCGGCTCTTGTGTCTCACTGGTATTGTGGCACCCACGCGCACGTCTCGGCGGCATGTGTCACTACATGCTGCCCAGCCGCATGTGCGCCACTGTTAAACCAGACGGGCGCTATGGAGATGAAGCGATGATGCTGCTGCGTGAAGCCATTACCTCGAGCGGCACCCATATATCCGACTACCAAATTCGCATCTTTGGCGGCGGACACATGTTTCCGTTTATCGCATCGAGCAGACAACAGCACATCGGCCTGCAGAATGTCGAGATGGCTCGACATCTTGTCGCCGAGCAGGGGCTCACGTGCCATGGAGAGCATGTCGGTGGTTTCGGGCATAGGAACCTCATCTTCGATGTATGGAACGGCCAGTTAGCCCTGAAACAGACAGCACCTTTGCCGATCTATGACCGTTCTGGAGTACAACCTGCATGAAACCCATCAAAGTCATGATCGTCGACGACTCCGCTGTCGTACGTCAGGTCCTGGCATCTGTACTGGCCGCTGACCCAGCCATCGAAGTTCTGGGCACTGCCGCCGATCCGCTGTTCGCCCTGAGCAAGATGGAGCGCGAGTGGCCGGACGTGATCGTCCTTGATGTAGAAATGCCGCGAATGGATGGCATCACCTTTCTCAAGAAACTCATGGCCGAGCGCCCGACGCCGGTGGTGATTTGCTCGACGCTGACCGAGAAAGGCGCCAGCACCACCATGCAGGCCCTTGCGGCCGGCGCGGTCAGCATCGTCACCAAACCCCAGGTCAACCTGAGCAAGTTCCTCGTCAACGCCAGCGACGACCTGCTCGGCGCGGTCAAAGCCGCAGCACGTGCCAATATGCGCCCGCTGGCCAAGAGTAGTGTTCAGGTACACCCCAAGCTCGGCGCCGATGCCGTGATTCCCGCCGGCCAGCCGGCCATGACCCGCACCACCGAGCGCGTGGTGGCCATCGGTACTTCCACCGGCGGCACTCAGGCACTGGAATATATCCTCACCGCCCTGCCGCGCGTGTGCCCCGGCATTGTCATCGTCCAGCACATGCCGGAGCGCTTCACCGCCGCCTTCGCCGAACGCCTCAACGGCCTCTGTCAGATCGAGGTGCTGGAGGCGCGCCACGGCGACCGTGTCATGCCCGGTCGTGCCCTGATCGCCCCCGGCGGCCGCCACATGCTGCTCAAGCGCAGTGGCGCGCAGTACATGGTGGAAGTGGTCGACGGTCCGCCCGTCAGCCGTCACAAACCCTCGGTCGATGTACTGTTTCGCTCCACCGCCCGCGCTGCCGGGGCCAACGCCACCGGCATCATCATGA
>CAZIZA010000261.1:4040-5289 GCA_964543555.1 uncultured Pseudomonas sp. | reverse complement strand
ATGGTGGCGACTGTACCACCTAAAATGGTGTCCGGGATGATTAGACCACTACAAACATAGCAAAGGCTTAAAATGAAAGACTTTATCTTTGTAACTTATTGAGTCTATAAATACCCCGTATAACCATCCGCAGATAAGTAGTTTTTTCAAAAGGACAGCTTCGTGGGTAAGCAAATGGATCTGTGGGGTCAAGTCCAGAGAGAAGGTGGCTGGGATCAATTCAGCACATTCTCTATGAACTCTCTTAAAACCCCACTGGTTTGGAATATGATTGACGATGGTTAAAATTCGCCAAAGCTCCACTCAAAGTAAATGGAGTGAAGTAAGGTATAACGTCGTGCGCAACTTCATATTATTTATTTCATAAAAATGCCGAGAGTTCTTACGAACTCTCGGCAATCATTTATCTTAACAGATACCTCAGCGTATCAGTTTGGTGTTGGGTCTATAGGAACCTCAATCCTCTGAGGTGAAGTTTTGTAACCTGTTCCACCAGCTACATTTCGATAAACTCCACCCATCCCTGCTCTGCACCTAGATATTTGGCCACTTTGGCACTTATTCAGGACATCCTTCAATAGTTGGGGGAGAACCAATGCCGTATCTTTTCTTATAGCGACCATTATTTGCTTTGGATAATCAGTGCCGACCCCATCGTTGTATTCAACAAGAATTGACGCTAAAGAATCATCTCCACTGTTATACCCCTGGTCATTATAATTCCAACTAACCGCAAGCTTTTCATTCGAATTAAAAATACCATCACCGTTCAAGTCCTCAAACACCTTATTATTTGGAATTAGACTTGAAGCTTTCAATTGTCCAGTTGGACCGAGCAATTTAACAGTACCGAATTCTTTTGAGACAGATTGCCCCGCTTGATTGGTTACTGTAATTTTAAAAGTCAAGAAATCCCCGGCGTATTTAGCAGGCACAGTGTAAGTTTTGGTTAATACACCCCACGCAGAACTATTCGTTATATCTTCATCTTCAGAAAAATCATTCCATATTGTCTTTCCTGTCGTGGCGTCTATACCAAAATGACGTCTATCAATAATTTCCATCTTCACATTCTTCTCTGGCGTACTGCTTGTTAAATTGTAGGAAAATTGCAGTGTTCTTGGCGCATCTGTTAAATAGGGTTGACCATTAACCAACAAATCCGACAAAGTGGGCATGACCTCTGTAAAAGTCACCGCCTTGCTCTGGCTCGCGCCGTTGCTCAGGGTCGCTGTCACGGTGCTCAGAC
>CAZIZA010000261.1:0-3940 GCA_964543555.1 uncultured Pseudomonas sp. | reverse complement strand
CCTTGTTCTTCTCGCTGCCATCAGCCTTGGCGTCATTGGCCTCGATGGTCATGTCCGCTGCGGTGATCTGCATGTCACTCTTGAAGTTGACCGCCTTGCTCTGGCTCGCGCCGTTGCTCAGGGTCGCTGTCACGGTGCTCAGACCAATGGTGGTGCTGGTCAGCTCCACGCTCGCCTCACCGGACGCATCGGTGGTCACCGGATTGCTGTCCACCAGGCTCGCGCCATTGTCGGCACTGAAGGTCACCTGCTCACCTTCCACGGCATCACCGTTGGCACGGGTCACCTTGACCTTCACCTTGTTCTTCTCGCTGCCATCAGCCTTGGCGTCATTGGCCTCGATGGTCATGTCGGCAATATCTATACTAGGTCTACCTTCATCCGGCATCACAACAACAGTTGTTGTTACACGCGGAGATGCATTCCCCATGGTGTCATATGCTACCGCACCAAGGATATAAGTGTTCGGCTCACCCAATGCACGTGCCGCAGCTTGATACACAGGCAAAGTCACCTTTACCTCATCAATATTCGCCGGCGTCAAAGCTCCACCAGCTGCCACCAGTGCTGCCGCATCCCATACAACTTCCTTCAAGCCATTAGGGGCATTTACCTCGATATTTACCCGCGCCTCACCTTGCTCAGGTCCCTCCACTCTCGGAGGCAGCGACGCGCTGATCACTTCCTGCTTTTTATATTCCAGAACTATCTGGTTGTTCCGATCCACCAAATCCAGTCGACTGCCCGCCAGCGTCCTGCGAACAGCTACGCTGTCACCGTTAAGTTGCTTGTCAAGAGGTATGCCCATTTGGTAAGTCAGGCCTAGGCTGAAGGTGGTGTCATTTTCACCACCACTGCCCATCCGGTGCTCAACCCCGGCAGTCAACAACGGGAAGGGGGTATAGCTCAGCCCCGCAGTAACAGCATTCGGATCCCTCCGCCGCTCACCCTCACCATTACCCAAAAGCGCAACTTCATCGCCAAAATACTGTTCAAACAGCAGCTTTCCGCCCACTTGGGGCAAATGCGGCAGATACGCTTCAGCACGTAAGTCAAACCCATCAGCGGGGCGCTCGTCATAATCAGCAAAATCCTGAGACTGATGCCAATCTGTCAAACCATGATACAGATTGCCCGTCAGCTTCAGATAATCCGTCCATGCTTCAGTACCAAGACCCAGTCGGCGGTTATGACCCGTCAGGTCATTATCAAAAAATACGTTGCCCCCCAGCACCCACTTGTCGATAGCAAATGTACGCACCCCGAACCCGACGTTCATCGTGGTCCGTTCGTCAATGTGACGAATACCGGTTTGTGCAAATACTAGAGCCTTGCCATCGTCATACATCGGCATCAGCAGGTCTAATTCCGAGCCATCCAGCGAGAAATCATCATTGACCCCTAATTTGACCCGTGCGGTACCAAATTGCCCCAGCCACTGCTCGGATGCCTGAGTGGCAGCTTGCATTGCTGAGCTTTTTGCCATTTGTTTGGCAGCATCAGCTGAATTGGCATTTGCTTGCGCACTGCCAAATTGACTGGCCAGATTGGCCGCCTCACTTTCATTTAGCCAGGCAGCATCACGCTCTTCATTAAACAGGAAGGCCGACGCAGGAATGGTTATTTCATCTCCCACCACCAGGTCGGCGAAGGGCTTATCCAGATCACGGGTTTTATTAAGCTCAGCTAGCTCTATCAATGACATGCCAATTTTATTGGCAATTACAGCCGTGGTTTCACCATCTTTCAGAAGATAAGATTTTGTTTCCTTGCTATGGACAACGGGAGCTACGAAAGACGAATGCTCCCCATTAGCCATCACCATAGGTGTAAATGCCAAGCTTATTGGCAGTAAAGCCTGCACAGCTATATTGGTCCAAACCAGCCACCGCCATCCTCCTAATCGAGTCTGGCTCATTTTCTTCAAACACATTTCTTTAGCAAAATTCATTACTGCCCCATCTCTTTAGCAATATTCATTACTCACCCATTAAGGCAATTCATGCTATTGAATAAATATAATGGTGACGTTCAGCTTTTAGGAATTACTACTATCATCTTCATAAAAAAGCCCACCACCCATCATTTATTGGCGGGCAAGGGCGGGCAAAACGCACCACGTCACATACTTTTCCAGCTTTAAGTAAAGCTAAGGTTAAAATAATAAGCCGACACTCACCGCCAAGCTATGGAATTAAATTGAATTAACATGAAAAAACATGAAAAAACATGAAAAACCAAATCAATCAATAGCTTATACCATAAACTAGCATATAGATCGCACATCTAAATTAATTCAACATGCATTCCGGCAAGGTTAATTCGTGATTATAGTTAACTTTTATGCCTTTCGTAATGACTTGAGTAGCTATATTATGAGCATCGTCTAACGAGTGCATATTGAAGCTTCCGCACTGATATTTGTTAAGCTCTGGAATATTATTTGTATCATTTACTTTTAAGATGTCATGCATAGCAGCCAACCATGCAACAGCGATATGACTCTCATCCGCCTCCCCTATCAAACTCATATAAAAGCCAGTACGACACCCCATTGGAGAGATATCTATTACTTCTATATGAGAACTATTTAAATGCTCCCGCATAAAGTTAGCGAACAAATGCTCCAATGTATGAATCCCTTTCTCTGAGAGAATTTCGCAATTTGGCACGCAAAACCGAAGATCAAATACTGTTATAGTATCCTTATTTGGGGTTTGCATTATTTTTGCGACACGTACCGCCGGGGCTTTCATACGGGTGTGATCTACTGTAAAACTATCGAGTAAAGGCATATCAGCCCTCCATACATTTAGATTTAGTGTGATTAGGTATGACCTTCAAAACTGATTTGAAAACTTCATGCATAGTAAACGATTTAAAAATAACGGATCATTTTGCGCCTTCATTACTTCATATACACATAACTTTATTTTCTTACTTAAAGCATAGTCTATATATTCGCATTTGAAATGAAAGTCGAGAACAAAAAACAATGGATTTATATTCATGATCGATGATTGAGACAAATGCCTCAGCATCTGTTTATCATTTGCCATGAGCATTTCTTTCAATCTCTCAATATCCACTACATATTCAAGCAATTCAGATGATGGCGTCTCTGCCCATTTTTCAAGCAACCCCATGTATATACTATAGTTAGCTTTAGAAAGTATTGACATGAGCTTAGAAATACTTAATGGCACTAGTGGATAATCATTCATAAAATTACTGAACTCCACGAAATTAGATAATAACTCCATGTCATTCCTAAAAGTGTCAACATCAACTTTTTTTGAAATATAATACTCAACGATATTACGCACAAGACCGAACCTGACTGCCAAAAAATATCCTATATCTTTGCTTATTCGCTCCCCACCAAAAAACTCCATTAAAACCTCACCACATTGTGAGTGAGTAATGTCTAAGCCTACATTTACTTTGTTTATAGTGTCAGTCACTTTCAAAACCTCAAATAAAATCAAATAAAAACTAAAAACGTCATAATGTTACACTTATTAAAACTCATTAGTGCGTTAATACTGTGTGAGGTTCCACGCAAAACCCTACTGGTTTTTTATGACTAAGTATGAATTTCTCTGATTTACTGTTCCTAATGGTGCTGCACCTTGGCTGTACCATACCTGTAGTGGTCAACAAAATCCGGACACTTGGTTAGGCCGATCCTCGGCTTTTGCTGGCGGTATCCCGTCATTGTATTGATGTGGACGTCGCCAGTTGTAGTAATCCATCAGGTAATTGCTGATATCCCGTTTCGCCTCCCGTTGGTTCATGTATCCCGTTACCGGTAGCCACTCTGACTTCAGGCTTCTGAACAACCGCTCCATCGGGGCGTTGACGCACCTATGTCAACAAACTCGTGCTGAGTCAGCTAAATCGGCCAAGATCAAAGGGTAGAGTTCCCTGACGATATAGC
>CAZIZA010000260.1:0-5331 GCA_964543555.1 uncultured Pseudomonas sp. | reverse complement strand
GGGCACAATTGCGCCCGTCCTAGGGGAGTAGTCTCCCGCGAGCGCCCTGCTCGCCCGGTATACGTCAACACACTTGCTCCGCAGAGCATGGCGTATACGACCCAAGGCCTTCACAGAGAGGCCTGCGGTTTGACAAGACCTATGACACGTTCAACCTATGCCCGGGGCGGGAAGGTAGTTCGTGTCATAAGCCGTGTTGACCCGCCCCTTTAGGAAACCTGATGCTGGAATCCCTGTTCGTCCCCACCCTGATCGTTGCCCTCGCCGAAATCGGTGACAAAACCCAGTTGCTCGCCTTGCTACTGGCTGCCCGCTTTCGCAAGCCGTGGCCGATCATCTGGGGCATTGTCGCCGCCACCCTGGCCAATCACTTCGCAGCAGGCGCCGTGGGTAATTGGGTCGCTGGCTTCTTTTCCCCTGCCACGCTCAGCTGGATTCTCGCCGCCAGTTTCGTTGCCGTCGCGGCCTGGACCCTGGTGCCGGACAAACTGGATGAAGACGAAGAATCCGGCCTGAAGAAATACGGCCCTTTCCTCACCACGCTGATCGCCTTCTTCCTCGCCGAAATGGGTGACAAGACTCAGGTCGCCACCGTGATGCTGGCGGCACAGTATCCGCACTTCATCCTGGTAGTGATCGGCACTACGCTGGGTATGTTGATTGCCAACGTACCGGTGGTGCTGGCGGGTAATTTCGCTGCCGAGCGCCTGCCACTGACCCTGATCCGCCGCCTGGCCGCCTGCGCATTCGCAGCGCTGGCAATCTACGCGGGCTACCAGGCACTGAAACTGAGCGGGCTGGCATAACGGATTGTCAACGCTGATAGGCTGGCATTTTGTCCAATCCCAGCCCCCTGACTGCTGCTAGAGTATGTGCACGTCACGCAACGTCGGTCAGCAGTCAGGAGGCAGCATGTCATTGGATGATCGCAAGCGGGTGGTGTGTCAGCACATCGAACTCACATGGAACAGGGGGCGACTGGCCTTGGCAGAACAGCTGCACAGCCGCGACTTCATCTACAAGAGTTCATTCGTCGGCCATCCGCTGAACAGTAGAGGCTTCGTGCAGCTGGTTCAGAACATACGCCTTGCCATGCCAGATTTGCAGATAGTGGTCGAAGACTGCATCGCCGAAGGCTACAAAGTGGTGACCTGGAGCACGCTGATTGGCACCATCCAGAAACCGGCACTGGGCTATGTCCCCAGTGACAAGGTAATGAGCATTTCAGCCATGGCGTTCTGGACGCTGAACCCCAGCAATGAAATCCAGGAAATCTGCACCATGTTCGACATGGAGAGCTTTCGTGCCCAATTGGGCCTGCAACCCCGTCCGCTTGCCGAAATCGCCTTGCCCTGAAACGCAAACGGCGCGCTGTACTCTCACAGCGCGCCGTTTTATGACCAGCTCAGCGTACAGCTTTGGCCTGCTCGTACAGTGGCATCACCTTGGGAATCGCCGCCTGCAGCGATGCGATCCGGCTACTGGATGCCGGATGGGTGCTCATGAACTCCGGCGGAGCACCGCCACCGGCAGCCTCCATCTTCTGCCACAGGCTGATGGCCGCGTTAGGGTTGTAGCCTGCGCGAGCAGCCAGCTCAAGACCAATCAGATCGGCCTCGTTTTCGTTACCACGACTATTGGGTAAAGTCAGGCTGTACTGCACCACGGTATCGGCCAACGCCATGCTGGTTTCACCCAGCCCCAGCAAGGCGCTTGCACCCTGCCTGGCGACCTGAATGCCATACGCCTTGGACATCGCCTCACGGCTATGCTCACGCAGGGCATGCGCCATCTCGTGCCCCATGATTGCAGCGATTTCATCGTCGGTTAGCTGCAACTGTTCGATGATACCGCTGTAGAAAATGATCTTGCCGCCAGGGCCGCAGTTGGCATTGAGCTCCGGGCTCTTGATCAGATTGACCTCCCACTGCCAGTTGGCGGCATCCGGGCGAAAACGCGGCGCTTGAGGAATCATACGCCCGGCAATGGCCTGCAGACGCTTGGCATTGGCACTGGTCTTGTCCAGTACACCCTTGCTCGATGCTTCGCTCAACGTCTGCTGATAGGACTGCGCGTACATCTGATTGACTTCGTCAGCTGACAGCATGCTGAACATGTACTGCTTGCGCTCAACACCAACCGCACCACCGCTGGTGGTATTGACGGCCTGGCATCCCGCCAGCAGCAGCGCAGCCGCCAGGCCACCCAGATAATGAACCTTGCTCATCGAGCCATCTCCTTGAATCGGACGCTTATGCTAGGCCGCCTCCGCAATCTGGGCAACCGTGCCACTTGCGCGATTGCCGCACGCCATCTTTGCTCAATACGACCGCTGCTTGTCCGTCTGCACCAGGCCGTTAAGGTTTTCATCTGTCACTGCCGATACAGCGTGACAGTCGCACTCTGCGTTCGGGAGTACCCATGAAGTTCAAGTCTATCCAGTTTTCAGTGGCATTCTTGGCGGGCGCCAGCGTGCTTGCCGTGGTTGCCGCATTGGTACTCTATGCCCTGTTCGCCAGCGGTCGTACCCAGGACCTGGTACAGGAACGCACGCAGGTACTGCTGGAGCAGGCCATCAGGCAACGCCTGATGGCATTGGCGCAAGCCCAGGTCAGCCAGATCCAGCAGGAACTGGAACTGCCGCTGCAGATCACTGCCGACCTGGCACGAACCAACGCCATGCTGGGCATGACTGATAGTAACGGTAGCCCGCTGCTCAGCATCAGCCGCGAGGAACTGGCCAACCTGGTGCGTGAAACCACGGCGCAGAATCCTAAGCTGCTTGGCAGCTATCTGGGTTGGGAGCCGAACGCCTTCGACGCCAGCGACGACATGTATGCGGGCAGCAAGGAAAACGGCTACGACGGTACAGGCCGCTTCCTGCCCTGGTGGTACCGCAATGCCGATGGCAGCCTGGGCGTCGATGCCATCGGCACGATGGAGAGCGAGGACATGCTGCCGACTGGCGTAAGGGCTGGGGAATACTATCTGTGCCCCAAAGAACGCAAACGCCCCTGCGTGATCGATCCCGCCCCCTACGATGTCGGCGGCAAGATGACCATGCTCGCCTCCTTCACCTCACCGATTCTGGTCAACGGTGAATTCCGTGGCATTGCTGGCGCAGACCTGGCGGTCAATTTCATCCAGGACCTGCTGATCAAGGCCGACGCCCAGCTCTACGACGGTGCCGGTGAGATGGCACTGATTGCCAGCAATGGCCGCATCATCGCCTCCACCCAGGCGCCGGATAAACTCGGCGAGCCCGCCACCGAGCTACTCGATGCCGATGAGTTGGCCAACCTGAGCAGTCTGCAGCCAGGTCTGCCGAAGTACGATGTGCATGTCGAGGACGATCCCGCCGACAGTCACATCGAACTGTTCCTCGGCTTCACCATCGGCCAGACCGACGCTCGCTGGGTGCTGATGCTGGTACTGCCGCTCGATACCGTGATGGCCGACCTTCGCCAACTGCAGGCTGAACTGGTCACCCAACGCGACGGCGACACACTGGGCATGACACTGGTTGGCTTGCTGATTGCTGGCCTGGGTCTGCTGGTGATCTGGTTCGTCGGCTATGGCATTGCACGCCCGCTGCGGCAGATGGTCGGCATGCTCGATGATATTGCCAAGGGCGACGGCGACCTGACTGTGCGCCTGCAGGTTGACCGCACCGACGAACTGGGCCAGATCGCGGCCGGTTTCAATGCCTTCCTGAGCAAGCTACAAACCATGATCGCCTCCGTGGTGACCTCGGTTCAGCAGGTCAGTGATTCCTCCGAACACACGGCCGATATTGCCATTCGTACCAATCAGGGTGTGCAGAAGCAGTTGGCCGAGATCGAACTGGTCGCCACCGCAGTGCATGAGATGACCGCCACCGCACAGGATGTTGCACGTAACGCCTCACACGCTGCCGAAGCAGCCAATCACGCCGACCGTGCAGCCAATGAAGGCAAGCACGTGGTACAGGAAACCGCCAGCGCCATCGCCGCACTGGCCAGCGAGATCGGCCGAGCCGTGGCTGTAGTACAGAACCTGGCCAAGGACAGTGAAAACATCAACGCCATCCTCGTCGCCATTCGCGGCATTGCCGAGCAGACCAACCTGCTGGCACTGAATGCGGCCATCGAAGCTGCACGCGCAGGCGAACAGGGTAGAGGCTTCGCGGTGGTCGCCGATGAAGTGCGTAACCTGGCGCAGAAGACCCAGAAGGCCACCGAAGAAATCCAGGCCATGATCCAGCAGCTGCAACAGGGCACACGCGAAGTGGTCAAGGTGATGGAGCAGAGCCAGAACAAGACCGACGACAGCGTGGAGCACGCCAATCAGGCTGCGCAATCGCTGGAGTCCATCACCCAGGCAGTGTCAGTGATCAATGACATGAACACTCAGATCGCCAGCGCAGCCGAGGAGCAGAGCGCAGTGGCCGAAGACATCAACCGCAACGTCACCAACATCGGCCAGGTCGCCAACGAAGTCGCGGGCGGCGCGAACGAAGCCAGCGAGGCCAGTGCCCGATTGACCAAGCTGGCCGAACAGCAACGCAGGCTGATCAACCAGTTCAAGGTCTGATGGACCGTATCAGGCAGGGGCGCCGCGCGTAACCATCCTTGGCCGGCTGCGGTGCGCAGCCTGAGCTACCCCACGACGCCCAGCGCTGGATCAAGCGGGCGTCAGGCACTGCGGTGCATCCAGTTTTGGGTCGTTGACCAGCGTTGCCAGGGCGCGCTCACGCAGTGCTATCTGTGGCTTGGCCAGCAACGCGGTCAATTGTTCCAACGGCGTGTCATTGCCCAACCACAGCGCCTGCTCATGCTCACCGAGAATCAACGGCCGCCGCAGCGTCGCTGCTGCCTGCGTGATCAGCGCCACGCTCAGGTAGTCATGACCGTCAACCGGATACACCTCCCACAACGCCGCGAAATACATCAGCGGATCGCCATTGGTCATCCAGTAAGGCCGTTTGCGTACCCCACCACGCCACTCATAGAAACCATTGGCTGGCAGCAGCGCGCGGCGCAGGCGAAAAGGCTCGCGAAACATCGGCTGCTCGACCAGGGTTTCGGCACGCGCATGAGCTGGCGTCTTGGACAGATCCTTGAGCCAGGCTGGCGTCAGCCCCCAACGCGCCGCAGCCGCCTGTGGGCCATTCTCACCCGCATGCAGCATCAACACCTGGCCATTGGGCGCCAGATTCCAGTGCGGCTTCTGGTCAGCAGGAAAGCCGGGCAATGCCGCAAAAGCGGGCGACCAGCGGAACAGGGCATAACGTCCACACATGAAACGACTCGACAGGCAGGGGGCGCGTCAACAGAGCAACACGCCCTGAAA
>CAZIZA010000259.1:0-5366 GCA_964543555.1 uncultured Pseudomonas sp. | reverse complement strand
TGATGGAGCCGCTGATCGCCTACAAGATCTTCGACTCGATCCGCCTGCTGACCCGTGCCATGGATATGCTGCGCGAGCTGTGCATCGACGGCATCACCGCCAACGAAGACCGCTGCCGTGAGCTGATGGAAAACTCCATCGGCCTTATCACCGCGCTCAACCCCTATATCGGTTACGAGAATGCCACCCGCATCGCCAAGGTCGCTCTGGAAAGTGGACGCGGCGTGCTGGAACTGGTGCGTGAGGAGCAACTACTGGACGAGTCCACCCTGGCCGACATCCTGCGCCCCGAGAACATGATCGCCCCGCGCCTGGTGCCCTTGCAGTCCTGATTGGATATTCGGCCACGCCGACCATCAGCTGCTCGTCCGTCCGCGTAGCTGACAACCTGATTCATAGGAGGCCTTCACCAGCCTCAACCTCCAGGGATGGCCTCGGCCATCCCTTTTTTTGCCCGACATTCTGGGGGTAGATGCGATACACCAGTCGCGGCTACGACTGCATGGATGCAGGAGGTAGAGCGAAGCAGGATGCCAGAGCCGACCGCCCCTCCCACAGGCTCTATCTCGGCTTGCTACAGCTTCCAGGCCTGCCTTAGCCGCTGCACCGCCTCGACGATCTGCGCTTCTGGTACTGCGGCAAAACCGAGCACCAGCCCGGCGCGAGCATCCTCAGCCGTTTCGCTGCTGGGCAGCCAGTAATCGCTCAAGGGGTTCATCTCGATGCCGGCGGCGCGTGCGGCGGTGATCAGCTCGCGTTCCCGCGCAAGACTCTCCACCTTGATGCTCAAGTGCAGGCCGGCGTCCACAGCCGGTAGCGAAGAGCACCCCGGAATCATCGCCGGCCAGGCCGCGAGCAAGGCGTCGCGCCGGCTGCGTGCGGCCTGGCGCATGCGCCGTACGTGGCGCTGGAAGTGCCCGGCAGCGATGAATTCGGCCATCACCGCTTGGGTACCGACCTCCGAGTGGCGCATCTCCAGCGCTTGGCGCCGGGCGAAGCTCTCGGCCAGCGCAGGCGGCAGCACCAGATAGCCCAAGCGCAGCGCCGGAAAGGCGAGCTTGCCGAAGGTGCCGATGTAGATCACCCGTTGTTGCTCGTCCAGCGCTGCCAGGGGGGCGAGCGGCGTACCGCTGTAGCGGTACTCGCCGTCGTAATCGTCCTCGATGATCCAGCCGTTCACGCGCTTGGCCCACTCCAGCAATGCCAGGCGCCGTGGCAGCGACAGGGTCACGCCGGTGGGGTACTGGTGCGCGGGCGTGACATAGGCCAGCTGACAATCGTTGAGGCGCTGTAGCGCGTCGATATCCATGCCTTCGCCGTCCACCGCGATGCCGCACAGTTGCGCGCCGGCCACTGCGAAGGCATGGCCCGCCGCGCGGTAGCCGGGATTTTCCAGCGCCACCCGCGCGCCGGGCTGCACCAGCAACTGTGCGCAGAGGCTGATGGCCTGCTGCGAGCCGCAGGTGATCAGTACCTGCTGCGCCTCGCAAGTCAGGCCGCGGCTGTTGCGCAGGTAGGCGGCGATCAGCTCGCGCAGTTGCAGGTCTCCGGCGGGGTCGCCATAGCCCAGCCGGGCGGGCGACGGTTTGCGCCAGAAGCGCGCCTGCAGGCGTGCCCAGGTCTCGAAGGGGAACAGGTCGAACGCCGGTACACCGATGCGAAAGGCGCGTGGCGCGCCCTTGGCCGGTGTGGCCAGGTGGTGACGCAGCAACAACTGCAGGGCCGGGCTGTCCGCCTCGGCAGTGATTGCTGCGGCAGGCCGGCTGTGCGGCAGATCGGCGACGTAGGTGCCATCGCCGACCCGCCCGGCTACGTAGCCCTCGGCGTACAGCTGGTCCAGCGCACGGGTCACGGTGTTGCGCGAGATGTTCAGCAGCGCGGCCAGCTCACGGCTGGCCGGCAGGCGTGTGCCACTGGCCAGGCGGCCGTCGAGGATGCGCTCGCGCAAGGCTTGGTAGAGCTGGCGCGCCAGGCCCTGGCCAGGCTGCAGGTGAATGCCGGAAAGATCGAATGGCAAGGCGGACGAGCGCGTCATGATCGGCAAATTGGCTCTGTGAAAGTCGTCAGGAATGGATCTTACATCAGGCCAATATCCTGCCTAGCATGGCCCCATCACGCCAGGAGAAGCCCTCATGTACTGTCCCGCCGCCTATCGTCAGGACGACCTGCCCACCCTGCATGCGCAGATTCAGGCCAGTGGACTGGCCATCGTGACCAGCAGTGGTGCGCAGGGACTACAGGCCAGCCATCTACCGCTGCTGCTGGCGCCTGACGAGGGCGAGTTCGGCACGCTGTACGGCCACTTTGCCCGGGCCAATCCGCACTGGCGTGATTTGGCCAGCGGTGTCGAGGCGCTGGTGCTGTTCAGCGGCGCGGATGCGTACGTGCATCCCGGCTGGTATCCGGCCAAGGCCGAGCACGGCAAGGTGGTGCCGACCTGGAATTACATTGCCGTGCATGCCTGGGGCCAAGCGGAAGTGTTCGACGAGCCCGAGCGCCTGCTGCAACTGGTCAGCCGCCTCAGCGACCGCCATGAGCAGGGTCGCGCGCAGCCCTGGGCAGTCGAGGATGCGCCGCGTGAATACATTGACGCCATGCTGCGCGCCATCGTCGGTTTCGCCCTGCCGATTCGCCGAGTCGAAGGCAAATGGAAGCTCAGCCAGAACCGTTCCGAGGCCGACCAGGCCGGTGTCTGCGCCGGCCTGGCGACGTCCGCCAGCCCGCGTGACCACGAACTGGCGGCGCAGATGAATCCCACCGACTGACTTCACAGGAAGGCCATCATGCTCGACATCCGTCCCATCACCGCTGCCGATCACGCTGTCTGGCTGCCGCTTTGGCAGGGTTACCAGCGTTTCTACCAGGCCGAGATCCCGGCCGAGACCAGTGCCCTTACCTGGCAGCGCTTTCTCGACCCGGCCGAGCCGATGCACGCCGCTCTGGCCTGGCAGGACGGCGAGGCGGTCGGTTTGGTGCATTTCATCTATCACCGCAGTTGCTGGACGAATGGTGACTACTGCTACCTGCAGGATCTGTTCGTCGCCGAGCACATTCGCGGTGGCGGCATCGGTCGCGCTCTGATCGAGCATGTCTACACCGAGGCGCGCGCTGCCGGTGCCAGCCGGGTGCATTGGTTGACCCAGGAAACCAATTACCAGGGGCGTATGCTCTACGACCGCATTGGCGACCGCTCCGGTTTCATCCAGTACAGGAAACTCTTCTGATGACGCGTGATCTCGCTCACTGGCAACCCCGTCCCGCACCGGATCAGCGCTCGTTGCAAGGCCGTTTCGTGCGTCTCGAAGCGCTCGATGTCGTGCGGCATGGCGATGATTTGTGGCACGCGTTGCAGGGTCCGGACCCGGCGCTCTGGGATTATCTGCCCTACGGCCCCTTCACCGAACGAAGCGCCTTCGATGCCTGGTTGGCCGGTAATGCGCAGAGCCGCGATCCGCTGTTCTATGCGGTCGTCGACCTGGCCAGCGGCCTTGCCCTGGGGCTGTTCAGCTACCTGCGTATCACCGCGCAGGACGGCAGCATCGAAATCGGCCACGTCGCCTTCGGTGCGCCGATGCAGCGCACGGCGGGGGCGACCGAGGCGATCTATCTGCTGGCGCGGCATGCCTTCGACGATCTCGGTTATCGCCGCCTGGAATGGAAGTGCGATGCGGCCAATGCCCGCTCGCTGCGCGCCGCCGAGCGCTTTGGCTTCACCCAAGAAGGGCTGTTCCGTCAGCACATGGTGCGCAAGGGGCGTAACCGCGACACCGCCTGGTTCTCCATCATCGATGGGGAGTGGCCGGCATGCCGGGAGGCCTTCGAACGCTGGCTGGCGGTGGATAACTTCGATGAGCAGGGCCAGCAGCGGCAGCGCCTGGAGGTGCTGCGCAGGTGATTCGAGGTTATGCCGGTTCGGTTGTCTGCCTGAGCTTGCTCTCAGGTTGCGCTCCGGCAACGCCTATGCCCGTTAACTGACTAAAAGAATCAGTTCTTCCAGCAGTCGGCAAAGCGTTCGCACACGGCATAGCGCTTGTCCAGGTCAGCCATGCGTGCCAGATGATTGCTGAGATTTTCTCTCAGCACCTCGCTACTCGCCGTACGGTAGTACCGCAGCATGCGGATCTTTACCGTGAGTACTCGGTTTTTATCTGTGGACGCGCTATTGGGAACCAGTTTGCGTAGTTCGGCCGTATCCAGTTGCCTGAGGTATTTGCGGTATTCGTCTTCGTAGCGTTTGAGCGTTCTCTGATTGCTGGTCGAAAGTTCTTGCGCGGTGATGTCAATGTTCTGCTGGTACTCGTCCCAGTACTCCTTTGGCAAGGTAAAACCCATGCGTTGGGTGCGCTCATCAATCCGCTTGTCGAAGCGTTCGTCGAGTAGTGCCTTGTCCAAATGGGGCTGCTCGGCTTTCATCGAGTCGGTGAGGCTCTCGGCGATGATCTGTTCGATCATGCTCACACGCTCTTGCGTATGGGGCTGCGCTACAGGTGCTTTGGGAAATAGGGCATTACTACCAGCGCATGCAGGTAGGCCGTTGTTGAGCAACGGTACTGGTGAGCGCGATACCTGATCGCCGACCTGATGTAGACGGTTGAGCAGTGCGCGACACATTTTGCCTGAATAGTCGAAGGTCAGTTCGTACTCAGCCCCGCTCTGTGGCGTGTAGCTGAACATGCTCCCACAAACGCTGCTCCTGCCTTGAGTGTTCACCTGTAGCACGACTTCACTCTCCGGTTTCAGGCGAATTTCCAGATAGGTCTTGACGTCGGGAGGCGGTGCGATGGACATGTCTGCCCGGCGTGAGGTGTTGGCTAGAAACAGATTATTGAGTATGCCCGTAGTGCGCCCTCCACAGTGTTCCGCGTCGAATACCGTGAGTGTGGCGCTGTCCAGATTGCTCATGAAACGCAACTTCGCCGCATCGGTCTCGGTGGCGTCCGGGTAAGAGCCGTGAATACTGCATCCACTCAGCAAAAGCATGAGCATGGTTGTAGCAATGGGCGTGCGAAGGGTGAGTAGATCGAGCATGGGCGAATCGTCCTTGATGCTTAAAGGCGTGGGGTCGCATGCTAATAAAGGGGTGGTAGGTCAGTCCAGCAAGTAAGCCCCAAGGCGGTCTTTCGTAGGAGTCGCGCTCTGGGGTGGCGCTTTGAGAGTCTGCCCCGCCTTTGTTCGCGGCGGGGCACCGCTCCTACAGGTACTGAATCAGACGTCTTTTCGTGTGCATCCGAACATTCTTTAACACGCTTGCATTCATCGCTATTCCATCTCGAACAGTCCGTTGCGTAACTGTGCACCGCCCAGGCGCTCGCGGATGTCGTCGTCGAGGCGCGGGTCATCGGGGGCGTAGAGCATCAACTGGCGAT
>CAZIZA010000258.1:0-5399 GCA_964543555.1 uncultured Pseudomonas sp. | reverse complement strand
GGACCCCACGATGATCTTTGACGAATTCAGCATCAAGACCCTGATCCGCCCGGTAGCGGACTTCCCCAAGCCAGGCGTTGTGTTTCGCGACATCACCCCGCTGTTCCAGTCGCCACGTGCCCTGCGCATGGTCGCCGACAGCTTCATCCAGCGCTACGTGGAAGCCGATTTCAGCCACATCGGCGCCATGGATGCGCGCGGTTTTCTCATTGGTTCGATCATCGCCTATGAACTGAACAAGCCGCTGGTGCTGTTTCGCAAACAGGGCAAGCTCCCGGCTGACGTCCTCAGCGAAGGCTACCAGACCGAGTACGGCGAAGCCTTCCTCGAAGTGCACAACGACAGTCTGTGCGAAGGCGACTCGGTGCTGATTTTCGATGATCTGATCGCGACCGGTGGCACCCTGATCGCCGCCGCCAATCTGGTAAGACGCATGCGCGCCAGCGTTTTCGAAGCTGCGGCGATCATCGACCTCCCCGAACTGGGCGGCTCGCAAAAACTGCAGGACGCCGGCATTGCCACCTTCACCCTCACAGCCTTCGCACTCGACGATCGCTGAACAGATGCGCTCGCCAACTGGCACCGTCAGGGCGAGCACATGATCGAGCCGGGCACCGCCCGGCACACCCAAACAGCCATAGTCATATCACCATGCACGAACTCGACCTGAACCCATCCGGCGACTGGCGCCAGCGCCTGGGCGCCTTGATGGACAGCGCCCTCATTCAGCGCCTGATCACATTGCTGATCATCATCAATGCAGTCATTCTCGGCCTGCAGACCTCACCCTCGATCATGGCCGACTGGGGCAAACCGCTGCTGATCATCGACAGCCTGATCCTCGCCTGCTTCGTCATTGAACTGGCCCTGCGTTTCACTGCGCGCGGCATAGGCTTGCTGCGAGATCCCTGGGCAGTATTCGACTGCCTCGTCATTGGCATCGCCCTGGTGCCGGCCAGCGGCCCCTTCGCGGTACTGCGCGCCTTGCGCGTCCTGCGGGTACTGCGCCTGGTGTCGATCAACCCAAGCATGCGCAAGGTGGTACAGGCACTGCTCGCCTCGCTGCCGGGCATGGGCAGCATCGTCATGCTGATGGGGCTGGTTTTTTACGTCGCAGCGGTAATGGCCACCCAACTGTTCGGTGAAAGTTTCCCGGAATGGTTCGGCAACATCGGCGCCAGCCTCTACACCCTGTTCCAGGTGATGACCCTGGAAAGCTGGTCGATGGGTATCGTGCGTCCGGTCATGGAACAGCATCCGCTGGCCTGGATGTTCTTCGTGCCTTACATCCTCGTCGCGACCTTCATGATGCTCAACCTGTTCATCGCGGTCATCGTCAACGCCATGCAGAGCACCCATGAACCCAGCGCCGAGGAACACGCTGCAACAGCACACGGGCAGGCGATTCTCGACGAGCTGCGAGCACTGCGCAGAGAGGTTGCCGAACTACGCCGCCAGACGCCCTGAGCACCCTGGCCGCCGAACCCGGCAGGCCGATGAGAGCATGGATGCCTCAGCAGCCTGCTAGGTATTGCGGCGCAACGGATCGAGCAACGGCTTGAGACCGTTATGGTCGATCTCCTGCATCAGCGCCAGCAGTTGGCCCAACTCACCGCTGGGGAAGCCCGTGCGGGCGAACCAGTTCAGGTAATGCCCTGGCAGATCGGCGATCAGCCGATCCTTGTACTTGCCATAAGGCATGCGGCGGGTCACCAGGAGTTTCAGCGCTTCGGGGTTCATTGGTTGCTCGTATGCTCGGAAATCAACCCGGCCATTGTGCCAGGCATCAGGCGCAGCGCGAAAAGCGCCTAGGACCCAAGAGCTTCACGGATGAAATCCAGACGATCCTGGCCGAAGAACATCTCGTCGCCAACGAAGCAGGTCGGTGCACCGAACACTCCGCGTCTGACCGCCTCCTCGGTGGTGGCCTTGAGCGCATCCTTGACCGCCGGCTCGGCGATCTGTGCCTGCAACTGCGCCGCATCGAAACCGGCCGCCACCAGCACGCTCGCCACCTTGGCTGGATCGCCCATGTTCACCCCATTGACCCAGATTGCCCGGAACAGCGCCTGCAAGGCATCGTCGAAGCGTTCCGGTTGATGCAGCTGGACGGCTACCAGCAAGCGCATCAGCGTCAGGGTATTGATCGGAAAATGCGGGTTGAAGCGCATCGCTACGCCGTAACGCTCAGCAAAACGCGCCAGGTCGCGAATCATGTAGCGGCCCTTGACCGGGATCATCGCTGGCGAGGCATTGCCCGTCGCCTGGAACACGCCGCCGAGCAGCATCGGCCGATACACCAGTTGGGCACCGGCCTCGCGGCACAGATCGGGTAGTTGGGTATGGGCCAGGTAAGAGGCCGGGCTGCCCAGATCGAAGAAGAACTGCACCGTCTTGCTCATCAGTTTCATTCGCTCGTTATTGTGCTTATGGACTCAGCGCAGATTACCAGCGCTCCATCCACGGCCGCAGGTCCAGCTCGAACGTCCAGGCATCACGCGGCTGTGCGTGCAGGAACCAGTAGCTGTCGGCGATGTGTTCGGGATCGAGAATGCCATCCTGATCCTTCTTGGCGTAGAGCTCGGGAAAGCTGTCACGGATAAACGCCGTGTCGATGGCGCCATCCACCACCACATGGGCGACATGCACGTTCAACGGCCCCAACTCGCGCGCCATGCTCTGCGCCAGCGCGCGGATCCCGTGCTTGGCGCCGGCGAACGCGGCGAACCCGGCAGCGCCGCGCAAACCCGCAGTGGCGCCGGTGAAGAGGATGGTGCCACGGCCACGGCCGACCATGCGTTTGGCCACCGCCTGACTGGTGAGGAAGCCGGAGAAGCAGGCCATCTCCCAGATCTTGAAGTACTTGCGCGCGGTTTCCTCGAGGATGCTGCAGGGCACGTTGGCGCCGATATTGAACACCATCACCTCGATCGGCCCGATGTCACGCTCGATGTTTTCGACCAACTCGGCCACCTGCTCCTCGCGCCGCGCATCGGAGGCAAAACCATAGGCTTCGCCGCCTGCGCTGCGGATGTCCTCCAGCAGCGGCTGCAATTTGTCCAGGCTGCGCCGCGTAACACAGGCGACGTACCCTTCGCGGGCAAAACGCCGGGCGATGGCACCGCCCGTTGCATCGCCTGCACCAATGATCAGCGCGACTTTTTTATTCTCGTGCATGGCCTTCTCCGTTGACTGACGCTCGTTAGCTTAGCGAACGTCATGCTTGAACACACTTTGCAGCCTGTCAGCCAAGCACGGATGCCGTTACCCTAGGCACGTCTTTCTGCCAGGACCGCCCTATGCCTTACACCCCTTCCCCGCTGGTTGGTGAAACCCCGCTGCATGCCATCGAGGTGCGTATCCTCGGCTGCCTGATCGAAAAACAACACACCACCCCGGAAACCTACCCACTGACACTCAACGCCGTGCAACTGGCCTGCAACCAGAAAACCAGTCGCGAGCCCCTGATGAATCTGGAAACGGGTGAAGTCGGCCGCTACCTGCGTAGCCTGGAAGGTCGCAAGCTGGTGCATCTGGTGATGGGCAGCCGTGCCGATCGCTGGGAACAACGTTGCGACAAGCAACTGGAATTGGTCAAACCGCAAACCGTATTGCTTGGCCTGCTGATGTTGCGCGGGCCACAGACGCTGAACGAACTGCTCACCCGCAGCAACCGCCTGCACGATTTCGACGACGTAGACGACGTCCAGCACCAACTGGAGCGCCTGATTGGCCGTGGCCTGGCCGTGCTGCTGCCGCGCCAGAGTGGCCAGCGCGAGGATCGCTACATGCACCTGCTGGGCGAGCCTGCCGATCTGGAAAGCCTGCTCGCCAACCGCCCCCAAAGCCGCAGCGAGGCTTCGGCACCTAACGATGATCGTCTGGTCGAACTGGAAGCGCGCATCGCCGCCCTCGAAGAACGTCTGGCGCGCCTGGAAGGCGCGCAGTAACTCAAAGGAGCTCATGCCTTGAATCTCAAGACCCATTTCTGCCTCGTCCTCGGTGCCACCCTGCTCGCTGCCGGCTGCAGCAGCACCACGGACAAACCGGCCGCCGCTGACCCGAGCGGCCAAATGCCCGATAGCTGCACCTCGTCCGTGGTCGAACACCTCAAGGGCCAGACCGCCACGCCCGAGTTGCTGGAACAAGCCCGCCAGCAGGCCGGTGCGAGCAGCGCACGCATTCTCACACCGGCCAGCGTGGTTACCATGGAATACAACCGCCAGCGCCTGAACCTGAACGTCGACGAGCAGCGCGTCATCACTCGCGTGACCTGCGGTTAAGCCTCGCCTTGGTGCGGGTTTACCCGCACCAGCCTCTGGTGCAGCTATCATTAGCGCGCTAACTTGAACCTCCCGTCACTCAACAGGCTGCTGCCATGACCACTCCCGTGGAACCCTGCGCCGAGCTGCTGCTGGACAACCAGCTGTGCTTCGCCCTCTATTCCACCTCGCTGATGATGACCAAGACCTACAAGCCGCTGCTGCAGGCACTGGGGCTCACCTACCCGCAGTACCTGGCCATGCTGGTGCTGTGGGAGAACGAAGGCATCACCGTCAGCGAAATCAGCGCCCGTATGCTGACCGACCCCGGCTCGCTCACCCCGCTGCTCAAGCGCCTGGAAAGCGAGGGTCTGCTGCAGCGCCAGCGCAGCAGCCAGGACGAACGCGTGGTGCAACTGCACCTCACCGACAAGGGCCGTGCCCTGCACGAACAGGCCAAGGCATTGCCGGCCTGCATCCTCAAGGCCTCGGGCCTCGACTTGCCGGCACTGGGCAAGTTGCGTGACGACCTGGTCGATCTGCGCCAACACCTGCAGAACGCGCTCTGATCGCGGGCGATGCGCGCCATCGCCCCGTCCCCCCTCATTCTCCCCGCCTAAACTGCCCTGCCGACCTGCCCTTCCTGCGCCTTCCGTGCCTTATCAGACAGTCTCGGTGTGAGCGAAACATGGTTGTCCCCTTACGGCTCTAGTCCACGCCGCAGCTGCTTATTCCATCGATCACCGACCCTATAACCAAATACTTTATAGATTTATCTTGCGCACAAAACATATGCACACTAAAGTTCTCCCCATGGAAACGGTTAGCGCACAAAAGATTAGCGAACCAATCCATCACTCAATGACCAAACCAGGAATATCGCCATGACTATCGAAAACGTTCTCTACCGCGCCACCGCTGAAGCCTTTGGTGGCCGTGAAGGCCGCGCCGTCTCTTCCGACGGCATCCTCGACATCGCCCTGAGCACCCCGAAAGAACTCGGCGGCGCCGGCGGTAACGGCACCAACCCGGAACAACTGTTCGCTGCCGGCTACTCCGCCTGCTTCCTCGGCGCCCTGAAGTTCGTCGCCGCCCGCGACAAGCTGAGCATCCCGGCTGACACCTTCATCGAAGGCA
>CAZIZA010000257.1:0-5406 GCA_964543555.1 uncultured Pseudomonas sp. | reverse complement strand
GAACGACCGTGCAGGTGCCGGTCAGCGGGCGCCTGCGCAGCAACAACGCCGATATATTGCGTCAGGCCGCGCTGGATGGTCAGGGCATCGCGCTGCTGTCGGACTGGCTGGTACGCGACGATGTGGACAGTGGCAAGCTGCAACGCCTGCTGCCCGACTACGAAGTCGCACCCGGCCCGCACGAGGGCACTATTCACTTGCTCTACCTGCCGAACCATCGGGGTTCGAAACGCATCGCCGCGTTCAGCGAGTTTCTCCAGGGATTGCTGCAAGGCTAGGGGCTTTTGCATGGCGCGCAACGCAGCGTTGCCGGCTCGACGGATTCTCCGCCAGGCCTTACCTGCCTAACCTTGCGCCTGTCGTTTCCTCTCATCGAGATTCATCATGACTAGCCAGACCTCCTCGCTCACAAGCGAGTCGCCAGCCCTGCCGCAGGTACTGGTGCTGCTGTTCGCCCTGTGCTGCGGCGCCATCGTCGCCAACCTCTATTACGCCCAGCCGATCATCGAGCTGATCGCCCCGGATGTCGGCCTCAGCGCCGAGCGCGCCAGCCTGATCGTTTCGCTGACTCAGATCGGCTATGCCTTGGGCCTGCTGTTCCTGGTGCCGCTGGCCGACCTGCTGGAAAGCCGCCGACTGATGCTGATCACCACCGCGGCCGCCCTGCTCTGCCTGTTGGCGGCGGCCTTCGCAAGTCAGCCGGATGTGTTTCTTGGCCTGGCACTGCTGATCGGCCTCAGCTCGGTTTCGGTACAGATGCTGATCCCCCTGGCCGCCAACCTGGCGCCGGAGGCCAGCCGTGGCCGTGTGCTGGGTAACATCATGAGCGGCCTGCTGCTGGGCATCCTGCTGGCGCGGCCGCTGGCCAGCTTGGTGGCCGGTGAATTCGGTTGGCGCGCGGTGTACCTGATGGCAGCCGGCCTGATGCTGGTGATTACGCTGGTGATCGCCACCACCATCCCACGTCATGCCCCCAGCCACCGTGCCAGCTACGGGCAACTGCTGGCCTCGCTCGTTCACCTGCTGCGCCGCTACCCGACACTGCGCCGCCGCGCGCTTTATCAGGGCCTTATGTTTGCCAGTTTCAGCCTGTTCTGGACAGTGGCGCCGTTGGAGTTGTCGCGCCACCTCGGTTTGAGCCAACAGGACATCGCCCTGTTCGCCCTTGCCGGGGCCATCGGCGCAGTGGCGGCCCCTATCGCCGGACGCCTGGCCGATGCCGGCCATACCTGGCGCGCCAGCCTGGTGGCGCTGATCCTCGCGCCATTGGCCTTTGCCCCTAATTTGCTGAGCGCCGGGCTGGGCTGGATCGGCCTGATCGTCACCGCCATCGTGCTGGATTTCGCGGTGCAGATGAGCATGGTGCTGGGTCAACGCAGCATCTACGCCCTGGAGCCGCAGAGCCGCGCGCGGCTCAATGCGCTGTACATGACCAGCATCTTCGTCGGTGGCGCCATCGGCTCGGCACTGGCCAGCCCGGTTTACGAGCGCTTCGGTTGGTCAGGCACTGCACTGCTGGCGGCGGGCCTGCCGCTGCTCGCGCTGCTGGCATTCATAGGCAAGGAGAAGTGAAGACGCCGGCACAATATAAAAATCGAAGGCAACAAAAAACCCGCCGAAGCGGGTTTCCTCCCAACCATCCGACATCCTGTCGGTAGCCATCTTGGCCTGGTCATCTTCCTTGATCCTCAGCGCTCCATCGCTGCAGGGGATGTGTGTAGATTACTGCTCGGACCGACAGGGCAAAAGCGACGCTTACCGCCACGGCGTGTAAGACATTCGCTATAGCCAGCCAGATCAACGACCGATCATACGGGCCAACACGTCTTCACCGCCCTGACGGCGATGGACGAAGGCCATCGCCGCATGACCAATCACCATGAACAACAACAGCCAGCCCAGGTTGCCGTGCAGCAAGCTGGCGGGCGCGATCATCCACTCGATCTTGCCGTCACTGAACCCCGGCATGATGGTCATGCCGAAGGCGACGAACTCCCGGCCCGAGCCGTACTGGCGCAACAGCGCGATAAAGGGGATCACGAACAGCAGGCCGTACAACGCCAGATGGCCGAAACGTGCCAGCGTGCTGACTGGCGCAGGCCGACGACTGCTGCTGTACAGCGCCCAGAGCAGGCGCAGCACCACCAGCACCATGAGCAGCAGTCCCGTCGCCTTGTGCGTGCCCCAGAGGAATTTATCCAGGGCGCTGTCTTCTATCAGGGTGTGCGCCAGCACGGTCAAGAATTGCCAGCCCAGCACTACCGCCATCCCCCAGTGCAGCCAGCGTGTAACAGCGCCGTAGCGCTGCGCGGAATCATGCAGATTTGACATGGTGCTTCCTCTCCAATGTCATGATGAAATCTATGCGGCCTCATGCCACCACCCGAGCCAAAGACCCGTTCCAGAGCCAATGGTGCCGCGCCAGCAGGCGTCATGATCAGAAGAGATGTTAGCAGGGATGTCAGAAAGGCATCACCGCAGGCTCCAGTCGAGACTGAAGCCTGCGGTGATGATCAGGCGTCGCGCAGCGCTTCGCGCCAGGCGTGATATTGCGGTTCCTGCCAGATGCGCGCATGCAAACGCGCCATGCCGTCAGGATCGTTGAGCAGACGCCAGCGGGTTGCCTCGACCTTGCCCTCAGGCCCGGCGCTGAGGATTTCCTCGATACGCGCTTCGCGCAGCGCTTCGGCGGCAGGCACCACCTTGGCATGGCGGGCGCGAGCCATGGCGCAGACCAGGGCGTTGTACAGCGGATCGACCACTGCACGCAGGAAGCCCTTGCGCAGCGCACGCGAACTGTTCAGTTGCTCGTACTCGGAGGTGTTGCTCAGCTCCACTGGCACCTTGTGCTCCTCCGGTATCAGGAACAGCTTGCTGCGCCGTGCTGCCAATCCTGGCGCAGTGCGGCTGGTCAGCACCGACACCACAGGCGACAGCACCAGCGACACCACGATAGGCGCCAGCCACCAGAGGAAGTCCGGATTGAGCCAGGCCACCAGTGCCGTCCAGCTGATACCGATCAGCACCTGGGTACCGTGACGACGGAACGCTTCGCTCCAGGGGGTCGAGTCATCCACACGCTGCGGCGAGTTCCACTGCACCGACCAACCGAGAAAAGCAGCGGTGACGAACAGGCTGTGGAACAGCATGCGCACAGGTGCGAGCAGAACCGAGCAGGAGGCCTCCAGGAGCATCGACAGCAGCACCCGCGTACGACCACCGTAGGCTTCCGCGCCCTTGATCCAGATCAGCAGCACACTGAGCAGCTTGGGCAGGAACAGCAGCGTCATGGTCGCCGAGAACAGCGCCACGGCCTCTTCGGGTTGCCAGCGCGGCCACAACGGGTAGAGCTGGTTGGGCTGCAGGAAGTACTCCGGCACCATCAGCGTATGGATCGCCAGCAGACAGGTCGACAGCACCAGGAACAACAGCCACAGCGGCGCCGACAGGTAGGACATGACCCCAGTGAGGAACACCACGCGATGCACGGCGTGCATGCCACGCACCAGGAACAGCCGGAAGTTCATCAGGTTGCCGTGGCACCAGCGGCGATCACGCTTGAGCTCGTCGAGCAGGTTCGGTGGCAGCTCTTCATAACTACCCGGCAGATCGTAGGCGATCCACACGCCCCAACCGGCACGGCGCATCAGCGCGGCTTCGACGAAGTCGTGGGAGAGGATCGCGCCAGCGAAAGAACCAGTGCCCGGCAAGGGCGCCAAAGCGCAGTGCTCGATGAAGGGTTTGACCCGAATAATCGCGTTGTGACCCCAGTAGTGCGATTCACCCAGTTGCCAGAAGTTGAGCCCTGCGGTGAACAGCGGTCCGTAGACGCTGGTGGCGAACTGTTGCAGGCGCGCGTACAGGGTGTCCATGCCCGATGCCTTGGGTGCGGTCTGGATGATGCCCGCCCCGGGGTTGGCCTCCATCAGGCGCACCAGGCGGGTCAGGCAATCACCGCTCATCACGCTGTCGGCATCGAGCACTACCATGTAGCGATAGTTGCTGCCCCAGCGCCGACAGAAGTCGTCGATGTTGCCGCTCTTGCGTTTCACCCGACGCCGACGGCGGCGGTAGAAGATATGGCCGAAGCCTTCCACTTCACGGCACAACTCCATCCAGGCCTGTTGTTCGGCCACGCAGATATCCGGGTCGTTGCTGTCACTGAGAACGAAGAAGTCGAAATGATCGAGCTGCCCGGTAGCCTTGAGCGATTCGAACGTCGCGCGCAGGCCGGCGAACACACGCGGCACGTGCTCGTTGGCGATCGGCATCACCAGTGCGGTACGCGCCCGTGGCGAGATCGGCTCATCACCGCAGCTGCTCGCGGAGATGCTATAGCGATCACGCCCCTTGAGCAGTTGGAAGAAGCCCATCAGCGCGGTCCAGAAACCCATCGACACCCAGCAGAACAGCAGGGCGAACAGTGCCAGGATACTGGTCTGCACCACGTACGGCAGGATCTGCCGCGCTGACTCGCGCAGCGGCTGGTCGAACACCAGGCCAAGATCGACCAGCGACCAGCCCTGATAAGGCAGCACCGACTTCATGTACCAGGTGGCGACCACCGTCTGCGTGATCATCAGCACCAGCAGTGCGGTTCGGCGCACCGCGGCGACATGCCGCCAGCGCTCTTCGGCAAAGTCCTCGCTTTCGCGCGTACGCGGCCGCGGTGCTGGCTTCTCGCCCTTCAGACGGCGCCAGCCGCGCTGCAGGATGTTGGTCTGCCAGGGTTCCGGCACCATGCGCGTGCGCTTTATCGGCGGCGTCGAATCGATGGTCGGACGCCCCTGGTGATCCTGGACGATACGGCAACCGCGCTCGAGCGCATCCGGCCAGCCCAGCGCAAGCCGAGCCGGCACCGAGTCGAGCATCTCGCGGGTTTCCTCCTGGGGCTCGGCCGCTAGCTGATCGTCCTCGTGCAGGGCGCGATGCAGTGTCGCAAGATCGCCGCCCTCCTCTTCGACGCGATCAGCCAAGGCCTGCTGCCGCTCATGATCGAGCGGCAGTTCTCCCAGATACTCCTGGATTTGCGTAGGGTCTAGAGTGTTATTCATGGGAAGGCAGCTGATAGCTCCAGGTTTCCGACAAGGGCTTGCCGTCCTCGACCAAGGCAGCGCGCATCTCCACCGGCTGCGCCGGGTTCTTGACCTTGATGCGTAACATCAGGCGCCAGCCTTTGCTGACCGGGTTGTAACGCAGGCTGTCTTCCAGCAACTCGGCGTTGCCATCGACGCTGACCTGAACAGTCGGCGCCGCGTCGGGCGAACGCTTGGCCAGCTCCTCACCGACGAAATCGACCACCAGCGCGGTACTACCATCGGGCTGGCGAATCAGGTTGGCCTGCTTGATATCACCTTCGGACAGCCGGGTCTGGCTGACCATGGCCAGTTGCGGATCGTGCAGTTT